>PMJO01000098.1 GCA_003158455.1 Myxococcales bacterium
GCTCGGGCGGCGCGACCGGCGTAGGTGGATCCACGGCCCTCGGCGGAGCCACCGGTTCCGGTGGATCCACGGGTCGTGGTGGCACGACCGGCTCCGGTGGTGCCGCGGGTTCGGGCGGTGCCACGCCGTCGGGCGGTACCACAGGGGCGGGCGGAACCGCCGGCTCGAGCGGCACAACCGGCGGGCAAGGACCTTGTGACATCTACCAGGCCGCAAAAACGCCATGCGTGGCAGCCAACAGCACGGTCCGCGCCCTCTACGCGTCGTACTCCGGGAACCTGTACCAGGTCAGGCGCACGTCGGACAAGTCCACCAAGGACATCCCAGTCCTGGCCCCCGGAGGCTTCGCCGACTCATCGGCCCAAGAGGCGTTCTGCCCGTCAGGCACGGCGTGCACCATTTCGATAATCTACGACCAGTCCCCGCAGGCTAACCACCTTGTGGTTTCGGGGAAGGCGACGTGGTTGGCGAACGGAGCCACGGAAGCTGATGCTGCCGGTGCCAAGATCAAGGTGGGCGGCCATACTGTCTACGGTATCCATGCTGTGGGCTGCGGCACAAACTGCTTTGTTGGTGGCTACAGAAATAACAACGCCAAGGGGCTGGCAAAGAACGACGATCCAGAGTCGATGTACTGGGTGGTAGACGCGAAGAAATATAACAACTGGTGCTGCTTCGACTACGGGAATGCGGAGACGAACAACATCGACGACGGCAGTGCCACGATGGAGACCCTCTACTACGGGGCTGACACTCAGTGGGAGACCGCCGGAGGCAGCGGCCCGTGGATCGGGGCGGATCTGGAAAATGGCATGTGGTATGGCGAGGCGAAGAATGCGACAACCAATACCCCTATATCCTCCGCATGGTCCTATCTTTCGGCCTTTCTCAAGGGCCCCTCTGGAAACCATTTTGCGCTCAAGGCCGGCGATGCGCAGTCTGGCCAGCTCGTCACCAAGTGGGACGGAAGTCGTCCTGGCGGCTACAGTCCCCAGAAGAAGCAAGGCGCGGTCTTGCTGGGAACCGGCGGTGACGGGAGTCCATCCGGCGAAGGAATTTTCTTCGAAGGCGCCATAACCAGCGGTTGCCCGTCGGATGCCACCGACGACGCCGTGCAGGCAAACGTAGTCGCTGCAGGGTACGGGCGCTGATGCGCGCCGGAGTATGGGGCCAGGGCCGGCTCCCGAAGAGCGCAGCTACTTCACGAACAGAACCTGGTACCAATTAGCCCCGGGTGTACTCGTAGGCGTACTTTACGCGATGGGCATTGCGAGGCGCGTGCTTGCGGACGAGCTGTTTTTGCAGCGCCCATCCCGGCTCAATTGGGTTGTAGTCAGGCGAATAGGGCGGCAGGTACACGACGCGGACGCCGTGACCTCCACAGACAGGACGAACGCGTGGGTCGTGGTGAACTTTGAGGTTGTCCATGACCAGGACGTCGCCCGTGCGAAGCTTGGGAAGCAGACTGGTCGACAGCCAGTTGACGAAACGGTCTGCGTTTGCCGGTTCGAAGGCGGTGTTGAGGGCCACCCAATCGGAGCGGCGAATCGCTCCATAGAGGGTCACGTTCTTGCCCCAGTTCATCGGCACCCGGTCGATAAACTCGCATCCGCGTTTGACCCACGCGTGGCTCCGCCCCATCGAGGTGTTCAGCCCCGACTCGTCGAGAAACACCAGACGATCCGTGGGGACGCGGACGATCCAGCGTCGGTAGACGCCGCGTTTCGCTATGACTTCGGGTCGCAGACTCTCCAGCGGCTGGCGGCGTTTTTTTTACTACGTAGCCGTGACGATGAAGCGCTCTCTTCATACTCGATGCATGGACCCGCGCTCGCCCGCGCCGGCCGCGGTTGAACTCCGCCGTCAGTTCTTTCGCTGTGGGGTCGCCCAGCTTGTCGAGCAAGCCGGCGATTTCCTCGCCCTCTTGGTGCACCCTTGGGGTTCTCGGTCATCACGCTCCTACCGCGCCAAACGCGCCCAGAGGGCGTTCATATCGCTTACGGCCCTGCCAACAGGAGGGTTCGCGGCACGGGTTCGCCAGCACTTCGCGCGCAGTCGAGCTACTTCGGCGTCGTCATCACCGTGCCAGAAACGGTCCAGTAGACGTTTGTGGCGTCCACCGCGACGCTGTGGGGGAGGGCGCTTGGCCCGACTGAAGCGATGGTGGTGGGGGCCCCGCCGCCAATGGGCGCCTTCATCACCGTGCCACCTAAGGCATGGTCCGTCCAATAGATGTTTGTGGCGTCCACGGCGATGCCGTAGGGGTTGCTCTGGCCTGAAACGATGGTGGTGGGGGCCCCGCCGCCAATGGGCACCTTCATCACCGTGCCGCCCACCTCGGTTGTCCAGTAGACGTTCGTGGCGTCCACGGCGATGCCGTGGGGGGTGTTCTGGCCTGAGGCGAGGGTGGTTGGGGTGCCCCCGCCGGTGGGAACTTCCATCACCGTGCTACTGCTAACAGCGGTCCAGTAGACGTTTGTGGCGTCCACGGTGATGCTGTAGGAGTAGTTCTGGCCCGAAGCCAGGGTGGTTGGGGTCCCCCCCCCAGTGGGAACCTTCAGCACCTCATTGTAAGAGAGGTAGTTCGCCCAATAGACGTTGGAGGCGTCCACTGCGATGTTGAAGGGGTAGCTCTGGCCTGAAGCGAGGGTTATTGGGGTACCCCCGCCAGTGGGAACCCTCATCACCGTGCCACCGTCAACAGTGCTCCAGTAGACGCTGGAGGCGTCCACTGCTATGCCGGAGGGGTAGTTCTGGCCTGAGGCGAGGGTGGCTAGGGCGCCTCCGCCAGTGGGAACCTTCATCACCGTGCCAGAAGAGGTATAATTCGTCCAGTAGACGCTGGAGGCGTCCACGGCGATGCCGCTGGCGGCGTCTTGGCCTGATGCGAGAACGACCAAGCACCTGCCCCCATCGCACGAGGCCACGGAGGGCGAGATGGCCGAGCAGGGGCGGCACGCGGCCCCTGCGGTACCAGTGCCACACTGGGCATTCGTCTGGCTGGAGGAGATAATACACTGGTTGCCGCTGCAGCAGCCGCTGCAAGAGGTGGCGCAGTCACCGCCGGTTCCCGCACCGCCCGTGCTGGTGCCACCCGTGTTCGCGCCGCCGGTCGCTGCGCCACCAGTTGCGGTGCCACCAGTGTTGGTGCCACCCGTGTTCGCGCCGCCGGTCGCTGCGCCACCAGCTGCGGTACCACCAGCACTCGTTGTGCCACCCGTGTTCGCACCGCCGGTCGCTGCGCCACCAGCTGCGGTGCCACCAGCACTCGTTGTACCACCCGTGTTCGCGCCGCCGGTCGCTGCGCCACCAGTTGCGGTGCCACCAGCGCTCGTCGTGCCACCAGTGCTTGGGGTGCCGCCCGTGGCAGGACTTCCGCCTGAACCGCCACTTCCACCCGCGCCGCCCACGGGCACATCCGGCGAGACGTCAGGGGCGTCTCGCACTCCGGAATCGCCAGCACCAACAACGCCTCCGGCTCCGCCATCGACACCGCCACCGCTACCGCCTCCGCCCGTCGATGTCGTTGCCCCACCATCTCCCCCGCTCCCGCTGCTCCCACCGGCGCCAGTGTCTCCGCCATCGTCGAGCACGTTCGCTCTGCTGTCGGGCGCGGAAATCGGAACGTCCACGGGCTTGTCAGCCGCGCCGTCGCCTGTAACCCTCCCATCCGCGATGGCATCCGCGCCGCCGGTCTCTGGACCGCCAGTTCCGCTATCTTGCGAGACGAGCAAAATGCCCCCATCTCCGCACGCGGCGACAGCCTCAATGGTCACTGGGAACGGCCCGTTCTTCACGCCGGCTTGGATTGTGATCGAAACCGGGGTCGAGGTCACGCCCACCTGGCACCCGCCGCTGTCATAAGCTTGCACGGTCACGGCGACAGAATTGCTGGCAGGCAGGTTGGGAAACTCCACCAGCAAGGTAGCTCCAGCGTCGCCTCCAGGCGGAAACGGTCCCTTGTACGTCCGGTTGACTCCAGGTCCGATGAGCACAATCTTGCTGGCCAGCGCCGGCGGATTTGTAGGATCGGGGGAGATGTTCAGAGCCAGAAGCCCGGTTCCCTGATCTGTTCCACATCCCGCGACAAGCAGAATGACCGCCAGGACGCCGGCGGAGAAAAGTCGGCAAGTTATGGAGCGCATGCGACTCCCTTCTCGCAGGCAGGTGATTTCGCTGCCGACTTCGAGCTGAGTACAACCGCGGTCACGACCCCTCCCACGACCACCGCACCGATGCCGGTCCAAAACCACCAAGTCTTGTAGACAGGCTGGCTGGCTGGAGGCTCCGGGTTCGGTACAGATTGCGCAATTCCAAGGGGTTCAGGCGTGGGGGCTGGCGCCGCAGACGGAAGTATCGTGAATGCAACTGGGGTTGTCGGCGACGTCGTGGCTTCTGGCGTAGGGGCCGGTACGGCTACTGGCTCCGCCGCCCCTGGCTTGCCCCGACGGTCGAGCGCTGCCTGCAAGTCATCGATCCGCTTGCGAACTGCGTCCGCGTCGGCTGGTGACAAGCCCTCGGCCTTACGCAGGTACTCCTGAAAACGAAGAATTGCCGTCTCGTTCTGCCCACTTTGCTCCAGGCAGCGGCCCTGGTTGTAGATATAGGTCGGGTTGTTGGTGTCGATGTAGAGGTCGGCAAGAATCTCGGTGCCTTTCTTGAAATCCCCGAGCAGACACGCCTTCTTCGCCGTGCGCTCTTGGTTTTCCCGATCAGCCGCCCACGTTCTCGACGCCGCGAGCAGGAAGACAACGCTGGCAAGCATCACTTTACGGCAGTCCATGGTCCCGACTTTCTTCACAGTAGTTTTGGGTGATGTTCGTCCGCTCCGGCAAACTTGGCAAGCGGCTTCTCAAAGCCGTCGGCGAAGCGAGCCACTCATCGCGGAAAGGGACATGCGTATTTGACAATACGCGGCGCATCCTGACAGCCGGCGAGCACGAGGCCCAGACCCACCGATGCGGGTATCACTACCTCCCGTGCTGTCCTCTTCAGGAAGCTCTCTATGTTCTGCCGAACATCCTGGCGGTTGGCTCGCCGCCCAAGTCGGTCTGTGTTGATGTCAATCGTCGGCCGCGAATCAGCAGGAGCCACCAGGGTGAGCATCTTCTTCTTGCTGTTGCGCCGGCGGGTGTACTCGTAGGCGTACTTCACGCGATGTCAGGATGGGAACCCTGGGAGGGTTTCCATGCCTTCCCGCG
>PMJO01000156.1 GCA_003158455.1 Myxococcales bacterium
CCGTGCACCCTTGAAGCTGTACCGGAGGGGCTTACCAAACTCGACGGGGTGGGAGGCGAGTCTGTGCTCTATGGCCTTGCGAATCCGATTCCGAACGTCTGAGGACAGCTTTGGGATATCTTCTCGAACGACGCNNAGCAGCCCGGCTTGTCGGCCGGCTTTCTGACGGGTCATGTGGGACACACCCATATTTCAAGCCCAAGCCTTCTCGTGGGGGATTCTTCTCTGCTTTTCGCCTAGTCGCTCATCGGCCACGCGGGAGAAGTGGAGATCCTCCTGATACTCTAGGGCTTCTTCGATCAGGCTGAGTCCTACACCCGCGACCGATTGGTCCCGCTCGCCCGACAGGCGCTCCAGGGCCTCATAGGTTCTGTCGTCAACCGTGATGTTGATCCGCCTCTTTGTCGTTGGCATCCTCGTGACCTCAGACAGAAGTGTAACACCGGTGTGGCACCACAGGCAAACCGGCGCGTGTTTTTTGTGACCAGGACCTCTTGTCGTTTCGCTCCCGGAACCCGTGGGCGTTTTCCGCCTGAAGACCTCCGGCACTGCCATCGCGCACTTACGGAGTGCGAGTGCGGCTCACCAGAGGGAATCGCTCGGGATGCTCGATCGACGCGAGCGCGAGATCGACATCGAGTTCAGGCCAACGCAGGTGGTGGGGGCTGGGCCTCTCGACGCAGGTGAGTTGCCGGATCGTGGCGTTCTGAAACCATGGGAACTGCTTGAACGGCATGAACAGGTCGTGGTCGTCAACGCGCAGCCATAGACCATCCGAAGATATGTGGTCAACCTCGACGGTCGAAGTGGCTTTCCCACGCAGCGCGGATTTCATCTTCGTGCTCCTTGATCAAGCGATACGCCGTCGAGACTCGTCGTTGTCCCAGGCCGTAATTCTGCGCCAGTTCCACCTCAGGTTCCAGCCAGAACTTGGCTTGGCCGATGGCGTGTTGGGCGTGCACGTGGGCCCCTGGCTCCTCACGGGAGAAGAAGTAGAACCGAAATCCGCGCGTCCGAAGAATCGTAGGGCTCACGCCCAACTTATCGGAAGCAGGTCGGTCAAGTTGCTGGGAAATCCAACCGGGTTTGAGCGCCTCTGGGAACGGCCACGGCAGCCTGGAGTTGGCCACGCTCTTGGCGCCGATACTCCTCTGGCACCCATATCAGAGCGCACCCATACCGCCGCCGATACTCCTCTGGCACCCATACCGCGGCTTCGTTCAACCGGCCGATGAAGCGACCCGTCCGCAAGGACACTGGTGTAATATGGAGGGCACAACTCGGTGGCCGGCTCCCAGCCTAGTCGGCACGCCGCTAGCCAGCCCAGCCAACCATGCCGAAGCGACCACCACGACGCTTCCGATTTGAAGGTCTACCGACCTTCGAGTCGACGCCTTTGTTTTTCGGGCTGCCTGAGTCGGTCGACTCAGGACTGGCTGCGCTCGGGAATACCCATTCGCGGTGCGTGGCCGCATTGCTATTCGCGAGCAAAGTTCGTGGTGAAGCCTCGTCCATGGGCGTGAACGAATCTGAGCTTTCCGTTATGCGAATAGCGTACTTGCGCGCAGCGCTCATGGAGTATGTGGGGATGGAGGAGGTATTGCCGATCGACCTTCGAGGTCTCCCGACTCGTCAGGTTCCGACCACGATCTGGGGAACCGAGAATCCAATGCTAATTCTTGTCCGCGAGCTCCGAAACATCCAACTGCACCTTGTGAACTCAGAACTCATTCGCCACCCAAGGAAGGCCTACCTGAAGGCAAAACCTGACCAGCTCATCAATGTGAGTGCCCACACAATCCTTGAGGCGGACCTGGATAAATTGACCATTTCGAAGAACGCAAAACAGTTCAACTCGCAAGACTTCGCAAAAGCTGTTGCATGGCTCAAGTGTACTCAGTTGCATTGGGGAATCGCGGACGTAGTGATTGAGAGCATTTGGGAGTTCGCCCGGAGAATCGTCGTCGCACACACTGGCGGTGCTGGCTAATGCCGTTGCAGCTGACTGACAATCCCGCCGCAGCGAATCGCAATCTAGAGGAAGCCAACGTGTTGGCCTCTCTCGCGAAGTCTCTCCAGAAGGATGGAGCACTCTTCTTCGGCAAGATCCGACCACGTGGATGTGGCAACGATCCACCAGACCTAGAGGCGCCGGACCCCGGCGGTAGGCGCATCGCCTTCGAGATAACCGAGCTTGTTGATGGCGAGGCCATCAAGGCGTTCAAATCGACAAAGCTCGATGAACCGGCACAATGGACAGAGAGTGGCTTCCTCGACAGTTTGGGAAGGCTGCTCCAGAGAAAGAACGACAAGTTCACGCAATTGAAGGATCCGCCCTACGATGGTGGCTACGTGGTGGTCGTGTTCAGTGACGAACCCGACCTGTCTGCGCCGGTTGTCGAACGGTATCTCCGGGGCCAGTCGTTCACCGGGACGCGCCTGATCACGAGAGCGTTTTTCCTCATCTCATACGATCCACGCCTTGAGCGATGTCCCTACTTCGAACTGGGCGTGGGTGCCTAATGCCGCTGCAGTCCCCGACCGGGCCTGAGGAACTCGTGCATGTTCCAGGACTCGCCAGACCGGCTGCCGTGGCACCGGCAACGTGGCCGACGCCCGGGCCGCGGAGTTCACCGCGAATCTCCAGCAGGTACTGGTAATTCGCGCTCCCATCGGGATGGCGCTAGCATCGCTTGGCATGGAACCGCTGCTCGAGCTTTTTCGCCAGCACCTGGGCAGCGAGAAGCGCGCTTCGGCCCACACCCTGCGGGCCTACCTGGCCGATCTCGAGGAGCTGTTCGCCCACGCCCGCAGCCTGCAGGGAGATGGCGCTCCGCAAGCGCTGACCCCTGCGGATCTGTCGACGCCGGTGTGTCGCTCGTATCTGGCCAGTCTGCACGGCCGCAACGATCCGGCCACCGTGGGCCGCAAGCTGTCAGCGATGAAGACGTTCTTTCGCTTGCTAGTGCGACGCAAGCTGCTTTCCGGCAGTCCGGTGGCGGGCCTGCGCGGGCCCAAGCGCCGGCCCCACCTGCCCGCCTTCCTCGGCAAAGACGAGGCCTCGCGCCTGCTCGAATCGGAGGGTGACGATGCGGTCCAGGCCACCGAGAGCGCCCGCGACCAGGCCCTCCTGGAGGTGCTGTACGGAGCCGGCCTGCGCGTCTCGGAGGCGTGCCACCTGGACCTCTCCGACGTGGTGCCGGATGGGGCTGGCGCGCGCATCTCGGTCCGCCAGGGCAAGGGCCGCAAGGACCGCATCGTGCCGCTTGGGTCCAAGGGCTGGGATGCGATCCAAGCCTACCTGCCGTTGCGTGCCACCCTGCTTGCGGGCCGGCTCGCCGGTCCGCTCGACGGCCAGGCCATGTTCCTGTCGCGGCGAGGCCGACGCCTTTGCGATCGCGAGGCGCGCCGCAAGTTGGATCGGCGCGAGCTTCTTACCGGTGTCCGTCGCGTGTCGCCTCATGCCTTGCGCCACAGCTTCGCCACCCACCTCCTTGGGGAAGGTGCCGATCTGCGCTCCATCCAGGAGCTGCTCGGCCACGCCAGCCTGCGCACCACCCAACGCTATACTCAGGTCGACATCGATCACCTGATGTCCGTCTACGATCGCTCCCACCCTCGCGCGCTGCTGAAAACGCGCTAGGCTGCGCAGAATGAGACAAAGGGAATTCAGATCTACGACGGTCCTGGTCGTGCGCCGCAACGGCAAGGTCGTGATGGGCGGTGACGGACAGGTCACCCTGGGGCAAACCGTGGTCAAGGCGACGGCACGCAAGCTCCGCCGCCTGGACGAGGGCCGCATCCTGGCCGGTTTTGCCGGCTCAGCCGCCGATGGACTGACCCTGTTCGAGAAATTCGAGACCAAGCTCAAGGAAACCAACGGAAACCTTCTGCGCGCCTCGGTCGAGTTGGCCAAAGACTGGCGCACCGATCGCGTGCTTCGCCGCCTGGAGGCGCTGTTGCTGGTGGCTGATCGGGAGAAGATCCTGATGCTTTCCGGCACCGGCGACATCATCGAGCCAGACTGCGACACGGCGGCGGTGGGCTCAGGCGGCGCCTATGCGGTGGCGGCGGCGCGCGCTCTGCTGGCCGACACCCAGCTCTCGGCGCGCGACATCGCCGAGCGCAGCCTACGCATCGCCGCCGACATCTGCATCTACACCAACACCAACCAGACTTTCGAGGAGCTCTAGACAATGGCCAGTCCGCAAAAACGCCCCGAGGCGCTCACCCCGCGGGCCATCGTCGAGGAACTCGATCGCTACATCGTGGGCCAGCGCGAGGCCAAGCGCGCGGTGGCGGTTGCCCTGCGCAATCGCTGGCGCCGGCAGCAGGTGCCGCTGCCCATGCGCGACGAGATCTCGCCCAAGAATATCATGCTCATTGGTCCCACCGGTGTGGGCAAGACCGAGATCGCGCGCCGCTTGGCCAAGCTGGCGGGCGCGCCTTTCGTGAAGGTAGAAGCCTCCAAGTTCACCGAGGTGGGCTACGTGGGCCGCGACGTGGATTCCATGGTGCGCGACCTGGCCGAGACCGCGGTGTCCATGTTGCGCGAGGAGGAGCGCGAGCGTTTGCGGCCGCGCGCCCGCGAAAATGCCGAGGAGCGCCTGCTCGACGTCTTGTTGCCCCCGGTTCGGCCCGCGCGCCAGCCGATGGGGTCGCTGGCCGGCAGCCCGGCGGCGCCCGAGGCTCCGAGCGCGCCCGCAGCCGACCCCAGTACGCGCGACAACCTGCGGCGCCTCCTGCACGAGGGCAAGCTTAGCGACAAGTCGGTCGAGATCGACACCAGCGACACGCCCCAGTCGTTCATCGACGTGTTTTCCGGCACCGGCATGGAGGAGATGGTTCTCAACCTGCAGTCCATGTTCCCCCAGTCAAAGCGAACCAAGCGACGGCGCCTGACCATCCCCGAAGCGCTGGAAGCCTTGACCGAGGAAGAGGCCGCCAAGCTCATCGACATGGAACGACTCACCAAAGAGGCGGTTCGGCGCGCCGAGCAGGATGGCATCATCTTCATCGACGAGCTGGACAAGGTGGCGGGCCGCGAGGCCGGCGGTCATGGGCCGGACGTGTCCCGCGAGGGCGTGCAGCGCGATCTATTGCCCATTGTGGAAGGGTCCACGGTGTCGACCAAGTACGGCCCGCTCAAGACCGACCACGTACTCTTCATCGCGGCTGGCGCCTTCCACGTGGCCAAGCCCAAGGATCTCATTCCCGAGCTGCAGGGCCGATTCCCGATTCGGGTCGAGCTGGATTCGCTGACCGACGCGGACTTCGTGCGCATTCTGACCGAGCCGGAGAACGCCCTGACCAAACAGTACATCGCCCTGCTCGCAACGGAGAAGATCCACCTCGACATTCAGGCCGACGCCATTGCCGAGATCGCGCGCATGGCTGCCGAGGTCAACTCGCGCATGGAAAACATCGGCGCGCGTCGCCTGCACACCGTCATGGAGCGCTTGCTCGACGAGCTGGCCTTCGAGGCGCCCGAACTAGGCGAGCGCACCATCGCGATCAACAGCGCCTACGTGCGCGAACGGCTGCAAGGGATCCTCAAGGACGAGGATCTCTCACAGTACGTGTTGTAGCTGCGCTACTTCTTCTTGTCGTTGCCTCGACGAGCCGGAGCCGGGGCCGCAGGCCGCGGGGCTGCGCCAGCAGGGGGCGCGCTGCGCATCTGGCCGGGGCCAGGAGCCGGGCCCGCTGTCGGCCCGCGCGAGCGAAGCATGCCAGCCTGCCCGGGTGGCGATGCGGCTGGAGTCGGGGCGCCCTGAGTATGCGCCGGAGGCAATGCAGCGGCAGACCCTGCCGCCGCGCGCGCAGGCGCGGGACCACCATGCATGCCCGGATGACCTGGCGGTGGAGACTCGCGATACATGGGGGCCGGACGCGCGTACTGATAGTCGCGGCGACCCTGATGGTCGTGCCAGTATCCGCGCTCATAGACGGGACGCCCGCCGATCACCACGTAGCGAGGCGCTACGTAGAAGTAGCCCGGACGCGACGGCGTCCAATAGCCGCCGATCCAGTTCCATTCGTAGCCCGTCCAGTCCCAATAGCCCGAGATCCAGGCGTAGCCCGGACCAGGTGCGGGCGGCGGGTACTCCGCCTGCAACGGGGGTGGCTGGTTGGACACGTACACCTGCGCTTCCATCAATGCCTGCGTAGGCGGCGGGGGCGGCGGCGGGGGCGGCTCCTCATAGGCTGGCCCCACCGGAACGGTCACGCCCACAGTGGCGGGGAAGCAGCCGGCCCAAGCCAGGCCGGCTAGAACAAGCACCCAGGGTGCGACGCGGTTCATGATGTCCTCCTCATGTGTGACTTGCTACGGTAGTCCTGTATTCACCCAGTAGCAACCATCGCGAGATTGCAGGCGACGCGTGCCTTCTTCCTGCCCTTGACCCTCCGGGCGACGCCGACTACAACCGGCGTGAACCATGGCTTTCTCGACCGCGCGCGAAACCATATTCTCCGGCATCCAGCCCTCAGGCGAGCTGCACCTTGGAAACTACCTGGGGGCAGTACGCAACTGGGTCGCGCTCCAGGAAAGCTACCGCTGCTTTTTTTGCGTGGTGGACTACCATGCCATCACCCAGCCCTTCGAACCCGCGCAGATGCAGCGCCGCGTGCGCGACATGGCCGCGGATCTGTTGGCCTGTGGCATCGACCCCGCGAAGGCGACCCTCTTCGTGCAGTCTGCCGTTCCCGAGCACACGGAATTGGCGTGGGCGCTTTCCGCGGTCACGCCTCATGGCGAGCTCGGGCGCATGACCCAGTTCAAGGAGAAGTCTGAGAAAGACCCGGACAACATCAACGCCGGGATCTTCACCTACCCTGTCCTGCAGGCCGCAGACATCCTTCTCTATGGAGCCACGCGCGTACCGGTGGGCGAGGACCAGCGCCAGCACCTGGAGCTGGCGCGCGAGATCGTGCGCAAGTGGAACGCGCGTTTCGGCCAGACCTTTGCCGAGCCCGAAGCCTTGTTCTCTTCCACGCCCAAGATCTTGGGCCTGGATGGTCAGGCCAAGATGTCGAAGAGCGTGGGCAACACCATTTCCCTGCGCGAGCCCGACGAGGTGGCTTGGGAAAAGCTGCGCACCGCCGCGACCGATCCGGCGCGCAAGCGGCGCGCAGATTCCGGCGACCCCGACAAGTGCAACATCTTCACCTTGCACAAGTTTTTCTCCTCGGCTGAGCGGCAGGCCGAGGCGCGCGTGGGGTGCACCACCGCCGGCATCGGCTGCATCGACTGCAAGAAGTGGCTGTTCGATGGCGTGAAGGCGGACCTGCACCGTATTCGCGCGCGACGCGATGAACTGCTGGCAACCCCACAAGCGGTTGACACCATCCTGGCCGATGGCGCCCGGCGGGCGCGCGCCGTTGCCGCCGCCACCATGGTGCGCGTGCGCCAGTGCCTGGGCGTCGCGGGCCCCAAGGACTGAGACGCCTTGCTGTCGCGAGCCGCGCCATGGATCGCGTTTCTGCTGCTGGTCGGCTGTTCGGGGGGCGACGGACCGGAGAACCCCGAGGGAGCGGTGCGCCTGTTCATCGCCGCAGCTCGCGTCAGCGATCGCGGTAGCGTGCTCCAGCGCCTGGGGCCGGCCACCCGGGCGCGCATCGAAACCTTGCAGAGCGCCAGTCGTCGTCTGAGTGGCCGCATGATGATGAAGCCCGAGGACTTCTTGTCTGTGGGCTGGGCGCCGCCGGCCTGGGAGCCGTCCGGGACGCGCCTTCTGCACCGCGACCGGGACAGCGCCGAGGTCGAGGTCTACTCAGCCACCGGCGATCGACACACCCTGTCGCTGGTGCGCGAAGGCCGCGAATGGAAGATCGAGCTGCCCGGACGGTAGTCCCTATTTATGGGGATTTTCGCGTACCAGGGTCTGTTCGATTTCCTCGATGTCGTCGTCCCCGACGACGATCTCCAGGTCGTTGAAATCGGGCAATCTCGCGCTGGCACCACTTGCATCGCGTGCCGAATCCCGCGGCGGAGAACGCCGATCGCCAACCCGCCTTTCTCGCGGAAATACCCGCCGATCACGGCCTCCCCCGCGACGCTCAGACTCACGCCGATCGCGACGAAGCGCGGAGCGTAACTCCTCAAGAGTTAGCGGGACATCAGCCATCTTGTGCAGGTGCGCGGCGCACAGGTGGCAGAGCGAAACCGAGCGCCCTCCGAGCTCAACCAGGCGCAGGTTCTCGCGCCGACGATCGGTGCACAGGGCGCAACTAGCACCCCGGGGCACCGGCCGCATCTCGGCCCATTTCATGTAGCAAGCCCAGCACCGCCCCCGACGCAGCTCGGTGACTTGGGCCCCACAAGCATTGCACGTGACGGTGGCTCGCTCTACCTCGACGCTCATGCTAGTTGGATAACGCCGGCCGAAAAGTTGGGCAAGTTTTTTACGACTGCGGCCGCACCACGCCACACAGCAGTTCGCCGGCGAAATAGTGAGTAGACGGCGGATCGTCAGGCATCTTTGTGCGTAGGAAGGTGTTCAGAATGAACGCACCGTCACGCCGGGTGCGCGGCTGGCCAGGATGAACGTAGCTGCGGCGGGCGCTCCCGTCGCGCCACTCGCGAAACACGAGACGTCCACTGCTGTCGACTAGGTCGACCAGGCCGGTGTGACCGCCACAGCCTGAGCCATCGCCCATGTCGAAAAAGAGCACGTCGCCGGGCCGCGCCTCGCTCCACGGGACCTCGGGATACTGAGCATGCAGAAACTGATACAGAGAGCCGGACGTACCGTCGGTGCCAAAACGAATCCCGCGCTCGTGTAGCGACCGTTCCACCACTCCCACCGCGGTATTCGAGTGGTCGGTCCATGCCCGCCGTCTGTGGCCGAACAGCCCTGGCGGTGGGCTGCTCGACGACGCGCGCACAACCGGCGGCTGGACTTGCCAGGTTTCCGTCGTGGTTGTGGCGCAGGCAAGACATGTCAGAAGCAGCAGGCCGATGGGAAAGACCTTTTTGGAACCGCGCAGCGTCATAAAGTGATTATACTACATGTAGGCTAAGTGCATACTTTTCATGCAGAGCCGCAGCCAGGCAGCGGGCATGCACCACAGCCACTTCGCCGGGCTGCGTACTTCGACCGCCGAATGAAGTGGTGCGCGTTCGGCTGACGCCTACGGCAGCGATCTTCTAGATCTCTGACCCACCGGGCGTTGCTGGACGACGACGGGCAGGTTCTGTTTCGCCGGGTTGGTTTCTTTCGAGAGAAAGCGGGCGCCGCCCAATGATCAGTCGGTCACTCCACCGTCACCTCGTCGACGACGTCAGTCACAGTCGCGGTGGCGACGACCTGCCATCGTCCCTGCTCTTGGGAGATTCTTGACCCGGACAAGAGCTGTACCGGGACCACACCTTGCGTAAGCCCCGAGAGCAGCGACGCGGGCACCAGACCCTGTCCGTCGGTCATCGGCCACTCGCACTGCAAGTCTTCTTCGCCCGCACCCCCGATCGTCAACATAACCAGGTCGCCGTAGGTCGGGGACCAAGTGAACGTGATGCCCAGCGTTCGATCGACAACGATTGCGCGCCCAGAGGGCGAGGTGAGAGTAGTTCCGCCAGGTGCCGATAAAGCCAGGTGGAATGCAGGAGGGTCTCCGTAATGACCGGCGACATCGATCGTGATGGTCTGTCCCGGATCGAACAACTGGTTTGGCGTGGGTGTCGAGCTGTCGTAGGCGCCACTGCTTCCCAGTATGAGGGAAACCGTCTGCTTCGCGTGCACCGTCACGGCCCCAGCATCGAGGAGTGTCGGAGTGACCACCGCTGGGTCGATTCCCGTCGAGGAGCCCGCCTGCGGACAGCTCTCAAGATAGCAGTATGTGTCTTTGGCGACCGTGGTGCACGATTTTCACGATGGGTTCCGCGAGAAGGTCGCCGAAGCACCGGCCCAGCCGGAGGACGTATTCGGATCGCTCACGTACGCCTGCCCAATCCAGACTTGCCCGGTGGAATCCGTGGCCTCTCCCGAACCACAGGCCGTCCAGCCCAGCGCTGCGACCACAACAAGCAGTGGCACGCGCATGCTCGGCGTGACCCGACTTCGCATGGCGCTCAACCTAGGAATGTCCAACTTGACGGTCACCTCGGCCTGGAGAACGTCACCGCAATTCATCCTTTGAGCAACAGTACCATGGCCCTTGCACCGGAGGCCGGAGCACCCGCAGCCCCAGGAGAAAAGTCCGGGTTAGCGCCGTCCACCCCCTTCTTCTCTTCCGACCTCTGCGTTCTGTGTATGCGGAAGAGGCCATCCTGGCTAGGGGTGTCCCTGATAGCCGGGGCGTAGGAAAGGGACATCGTAGAAAGCGGCCGCTCGGC
>PMJO01000280.1:0-62819 GCA_003158455.1 Myxococcales bacterium
GTGGGGGTGATGGCGTGGATGCTGCTCCCAGTGCTGTGGCCGGGCGTTTTTCGTGCGGCGCCGGTGGCGGGGCTGGCCAGGCCCTCTCCGGTGCGGCTGCGTTGGGGGTATGGGGATCCCCTCCAGGAACGCGGACAGGTATTTCATGGGGTGGCTCCGGTCCGCAAGGAGGGGTGAGCGTGGTACTCACGTCGCGGATGTCCGCCGGTGTCACGAACGATCTCGCGCAGCCAGCCGTAGTCGATCAAGATCTTGATCGCCTGCTTGACCAGATCTGGTTCTGTCAAACCAGTCCAACCCGCGCGGTACACCGCGCGCTCAGTGAAGGGGGACGCGAGCTTTCTGGCCTTGAGCTTGGCGAGGATCGCGCGGGCTGCTTTCATGTCCTGGGTGGTGGCTGTGTGATACATGCGCTTTGCGTGAGCCTCCAGGAGATCGCACCAGGCAGCCGCACGCTGAGCGGCCGTCAACGTGACTGGCCCAGGCGGCGTCGTCGCGGCATCGGCGAGGTGAAAGATCAACGCCAAGCTCGGCATCAGGCTCGGGTATTTGGCGAGATGGGCCTCGAATGCAGGATGCTCATCGCCCGAGCGCAAGCGACGCATTAGGTCGCCTCGCCATCGGTCGAACAACTCCTGGGCAGCGCCATCGAAACGGAGAAAGGGCAAGCACGAGTCTTCGACGGTAATGCCCAGTACAGTCGGGGACAGAACGTCCAGTCGCGTGAAGGTCTCGAAGGCTCTGTCTCTGGCAGCGCTGTCTGGCCACTCGTCTACGTTTCTCCAATCACGAGGGGGATCGGGGTACATCAAGACCTGGAACCGCTGTATCAATCCATCGTCCCCTAGCCCCCCGCGCATCGCTGATCGGAGGTACTCCGCAAGCGGTCCCGGCTGGATCCCGCCAAGCATTGAGACGCAGACCGCACTTATGTGGAGCGTCCCTCGTCCGATGCGGTCATACGTGTATTGGCCGTCGCCATTCCACGCCTCCAAAAAGAACTTGCGGTCGTTCTCGTGGCCGTCGCGATCAAGTGTCGCTAGCCATCCAGTCAGCTCATCCCGATAGTGCAGGAGGCCGCGCGGGTTCTCGTTCAGCAGCTCGCCCAGCTTCTCGACGGTGGCATCGTTGACGATGTACCGACGTTCGGTAGGCTTGTCTGGATCGGTAGCCTCCGTGTATTTGGTGCGTAGCGCTGTCATGTCTTGGCCCTTTTTCGCCGCCTCCTTCATCTGATCTTTGATCACCGCGCGATGGGCGGCCGCCTCGGCAAGTTTGGCGTCGTAGCTCTCCATCTCCTGGTCGTGATCCTCAGTCGCCTTGGCGATCAATCGTCCGACCGGACGCAGAGATTCACTCAATGCTGGCGTCTTCATCGCGGAAGGCGGCCCGACAATGGCGCCCCACAAATTCGGGACGACGGTCCAGTCATCTTTGGATTTGGGGCGAATAGCACATCCACGGCCGACTATTGACGACAGCGTGACCAGCGCGCCCGTGGCTGCATATTCCGGCGGGCATTGTAGGCGTTCTGCTATGTCGGCAAGCCACGGACGCAGCGATTCGGGGAGCAGACGATCGTTGAAAGCGGGAACTGGCAGCAGGGCATCCAGGAGCGGTTCTGGCTCAGGCCAGTCACGTTCACCATCGGCTTGCAATGCACCGCTAGAGAGCGCTTCGGCTGGCGTCACAGGAGCGTCGATGCACGCACGAACAGCTTCAAGTCCTTGCGCTTGATGCAGGTCGTTGAAGTCGGTGGCGCCGTCGGTCCTGGTCTCGCCGAACGCGGGTACCGCCACCGCCCCGCCGACTGCTTGCGCGGCTTCCGCTGCCTTCTTCTGACCAATGCCAATATCGGCGAGAAGGACTAATCGCGCCGCCGGATAGCGGTCGCGAAGCTTCCTGGCAACGGCCAACAAGTTCCAGCAGGAGAGCGCCGCGACCCCCAAGTACCCAGTGGCCTCCGTGGAGGAGATTGCCGTCGCCACGCCTTCGCCGACCAACAAGGTCACTCCGTCGCCATTCCCGTCCGGCAGTTGTCGCGTTGCCCAGAATCCCCCGCTCTTGGTGCCGCCTGCCACGGCCGACTTCCGCCCGGCCTCGTCGATCATCTCCACTGTGGCCAGCTCGTTGTTGACCTTGACCGGAGCAACGAGGAGGCGTCCCGTGAGTAGCTCGCCTTCTGATTGCGGCTTGTACCCCAACACGTCAACCACCGCACGCTGATCGATTTCCCGCAGGGTTATGACCGGGGAAATACCCTTCCGCTCCAAATATGGGTGGTCGGCCGCCACCGGCTGCGCGGCTTGCCACAGGGCCGCTGCTTTCTGCGCGGCTACCACTCGTTCCTGGGCGGCCCTCTCCTCACGTCTTGCGCGATCGGCGTTCATGCTTGCGTGGAAGGCGGCGCGGTCTTCCGGGGACAGGTCACGCAGGTCTCTCGCACACCAAGACTGGGTTCCCTCGCCATCACCCCAGTCGCCATAGGAGCCGTTGGGTACACCGTCGAGATACAACACATACCAGCCGTCCCGCTTCCCATGCCTCCTGTCGGCATCGCACCGATGAATCCGGCCGTCGGCAATCAGGTCGGCTGGTGGAACTAGGCCGTGCGCTCGCATCGCCTCCCGGAAGGCGTCCTCAGCGTCGATGGCCCGAGAAAGGAGCGAGCGCGGGGAAGTGTCTTCGCGGGTGCCAGTCAGAGTGGTCATCGGGCCGCAGGGCTGGGCGGGGTCCGTGACGCCGTCACGCGCGCGGCAATCCAGTCCTCGATTTCATGAGAGATCCACCCCACGGAACGTCGACCCAAGTGTATCGGGCTCGGGAATGTTCGGTCAGCTATTGCCTGGTAGATAGTCGAGCGGGACAGCCCGGTCCGGCTCTTGACGGTAGGCAGGCGCCAGATGCGTGGTGTTTGTGCTTCGTTCATTGATGTCCTCGGATTCTGTTGGGCCTCTTTGGCCCCACGAGGACAAGGGAACCACAGCGCGGACGGAAAATGCGGCGCGAAGGTTCGCGGTCAGTGAGCGCGAACCTTTGCCCAACACCACGATTCCACCGGGAAATGCAGTAGTTCGCCGGCGCGAACCACTTTCGGCAGAAAAGGATCTAGTCGTTGTTGTGAGGGCCGTTTTTCAGGTCGTCAGCGCGCAGGATCTGGGCCATGACCTCTGCCACCCTCTTGGGAAAGTCCCGCCCATCTCTGAGTTTTCGCGCCGTCAGAAAGGCTATGACGTCATCTCTCGTTGGGGCGGTGGCGGGACTTGAGGACTCGTACTTGTCCCAGAGAGCGGCTGCCGCGTTGAGGTGATCAAGTAGTTCAGTGTGATGGTCTCCCCAAGGCCAGGTCGTTGCGGGCTCTTCGGATGCGAGTCTTTCAAAAGCAGGAGGCAGCTTCTGCCAGACGCTGGATTTCTTTCCCATCCGCACGGCCCACCTCGCGAAATCAGCCGTACGGACGTAGGGAGTCTTCCCGCCATTTCTGCCTGGAACCCGCTTCGTTATCTTGAAATCCACGCCAGCCACTCGTTCTGCTATTTCATGACGGAGGCTGAATACTTGAAAATCGGTGTCGGGGAGAGGGTCGAAGTCGGCGTCGGGGTCGTCGGCCGCGTGGCCGCCGAATCCGAAGCCCTCAGGATTTCTGACTGCCTCGGGATCGACGTCGCACGACAAAGCGACCGCTTCTTCCAACTGGAGTTCCGAGAAGCATATCCACTTGGGCCAGAATGCCGCATAACTTGAGCGTGCCCCGTCCCCAATCGAGCCTCCTGCGACCCGTTCCTGAACGTTTACGTTTGCTGAGGGTTTGTCTGTGTCCTTGGTTGTTGTCATGACTGCATCTTTCGGCCGCTACCCAGTCGGGCCGGCGGCGTTTGCCCGTAACGGGATCACGGTGACGTTGGCCTTCAACTTGTCGAGGTAATCGGCCCAGACCTGCATCATCTTGCGACGTTGATCCAGGAAGGCCGTGCGGTTGTAGGCGCGGCCGTTGGGGTCGGGCACGGCGTGGGCAAGCTGCTGTTCGATGACGTGACCGTCGAAACCTAGCTCCTCCTCAAGAAGCGTTCGCGCGGTGGCGCGGAAGCCGTGCGTGGTCATCACCTCCTTGGTGATGCCCATGCTCCGCATGGCCGCAAGGACGGCGTTGTCCGACATGGGGCGACCCGCGCCGCGCTCACAGGGAAAGACATAGCGGCCGTTGCCAGTCAGCGGCTGCAGTGCGCGGAGAATCGCCAGCGCCTGGCGTGCTAGGGGAACGATGTGCGGTGTCTTGGTCTTGCCGGTGGTGTAGCGCCAGTCCGAGGTGTCCCAGTGGATGCAGCTCCATTCGGCCGTGCGCAATTCCTTCGGACGGACGAACGCGAGCGGGGCCAGCCGCAGGGCGGCCATAACCACTGGGGTGCCCAAGTAGGCGTCCAGCTTGCGCAACAGTTCGCCGAGTAGTTTGGGTTCGGTCACGGCGGCGAAGTGCCCCTCGGTTGCTGGAGGCAAGGCGCCTCTGAGGTCGGCAGACGGATCGCGCTGGGCGCGGCCAGTGGCGATGGCGTACCGGAACACCTGACCGCAGTTGCTGCGTGCCCGGTGGGCGGTATCCAGTGCCTCCCTGTTTTCGATCCGTCGGAGCATGGCAAGCAGATCTGGCGCGGGCACGTCGGCGACAGGTCTTCCGCCAATCCGGGGGAAGATGTCCCGCTCGAACAGCCGCAGGACGCGCTGGGCGTGGTCCGGTGCCCAGCCGGGCGAGTGCTTGGCGTACCACTCGCGAGCGACCACCTCGAAGCTGTTGGCGGCGCGTTCGGCGTTGGCCGACTTCAACGCCTTGCGGTTCTCGCTGGGGTCGATGCCCTTGGCGAGTAGCTGGCGTGCCTCGTCCCGGAGTCTACGCGCATCCTTCAGACTGATGTTGGGGTAGACGCCGAGGGAAAGGCACTTCTCGTCGTGCTCGAAGCGATATTTGTATCGCCACCACTTGCCACCCTTGGGCGACACCAGCAGGTACATCCCGCCACCGTCCGAAACCTTGTAGGCGGCTTCCTTGGGCTTGAGGTTGCGGATCGCCGTGTCCGTGAGCATGGTGGGGGTAACTCCTTTCCGCACACCCGAGTTACCCCCATAGTTACCCCCACTCGCTAGTGGCTGTCAAGGGACAACCCTGGACCCTACTGGACCGTAAATCAGCCCAATTCAGTGCAATCACAGGGTTTTGTGGATTTCCTCGGACCCTGCTGGATTCACTCCTTGTAGGCGGGACAGGGATTGAANNGCCACTGAGCTACCCGCCTGGGCCAGCACAGTCTATACGGAGCGCGGTCAGAAGGTAAGTCGAAGCCCGCCACCGCCAGGAAAAATCAGCATGGTCAGCGAGCTGCTGGAGTCGTCAGCGGGTCGGTAGTAGTGGACGATGCCGTCGATGACGCCGTAGACGTAGGCGGCGGCTAGGACGCCCACGCTGGTCCATTCCACGACCCGCAGCGCGCGTTCGTCGTCGGCGCGCGTCCCGTTGGGCCCATAGGTATTGTTGGCGTGGTGCCAGGAATAGCTGACTAGCCTGCTGGCGACACAGGTGGCGAGCGCGATGACTTCGACGCCTCCGACAATCCAGCCCTTGGTCGTGTCGCCGTTGTGAAACTGTCCCACCGGCGGCAGCAGATTCCAGATGAAGTGCCGGCTCGCCCGTTCCCGTGCCACATGCTGGTGTCGGATGTTTTCGAAGAAGGCGACCACCTCGGGCCGGGTCGTGGTGGGGTCGAGGCGCGCGGTGGGATCCATGCGCAGCAGTTCCGCGAAGGCATTGTCCGCCCCGAGTACCCGATTGGTCAAAAAGAGTCCGATGCCCAAAAAGCGCAGGGCCCGCGCCCGCTGCTCGGTACTGGACGGCAGAGTGCCTTCCGCTACCGGCCGGGCCGCGTCCACCACTTGCGCCATGTCGCCATACTCGTATGCGGCCGCAGCACGCACCAGGGCGGCGAAGGCAGTGGGTGGAGTCTGGTTCGGGTTGTCTACCCGCGCGGGCGTCTCGTCGGCGTGGGCCCAGCCAGGCGCAGCCCCGGCAACCAGCAGAGTGGCGATGGGAACGAAGAGACGAACAGGAATCATGCGTCTCTTCATCCCCCGGTCGCAGGATCGAGCAGATAGAAGCTGTAGCTTCCGTCGGGCAGGCTGGAAAACTCGACCAGGGGAGGGGGCAGGGTGGGATTCAAGCTGTTGGGATCCACGCAGCCAGCTATGGTGGACTGCTCGCAATAGGCCTGCACGATCGCGCCGCCCACGACCCTTCCGCTGAAACTGACGATCCCGCTCACTTTCAAGCCGGAAGGCAGAGTGCGATCGGCTAGCTGGGCGTCCTGGTTGGTGGTGGTGACACCGTAGATCGGAATGCGGGTGGGCAAGTTCTTCCCGGGCGCGGGCTCCACCGAGATGCGATAGGTTCTGTCCGGGTCGGCGAGAAACGCGTAGCTGCCATCGCTGGCCACCGGGGCTGAGATGATGCTGACGATCACATCAGTGCCTGTGTCGGTCGCCACAAGCTGGGCTCCGTTGGCCGCGTCGGCCGGCAGCAGGCGGCCGCTCATCCTCACCTTGGCGGCCAGGCTCAGGGTGCGTGCAGTGCTGGCCGTCGCTCCGCTCAAATCGATGCTCCTGCTGGTGAGGGCAGCCCCGGCCAGAGCACTCGGCGGTGTGAGAGTCAGGTCGTAGGCGACCTTGGGANNTGGCGAACACGATCGAGCCGTTCGTGTCGGTCGTACCTTCCTGCCGCAGGCTGCCCGAGGCGGCTCCGGTCCAGCCGGCGCCGGCCACAGAAAGCACGCCGGGGCTCGGCAGAGCCCCGTCTTGCGATTGCAGGCGCACGGCGGTGCTTGCCGCAGGCGTGCTGTTGTCGCTGGTGAAAACCCGCAATGTCATCGTGGTGGTGCTGATGGTGTTCCAGGTGAAATCGACTGGACTGAGGCTGACTCCGTTCGCGATTGTTCCTAGATCGATGCAATCGGCGATGGTGACCTGAGGCAGCGACGTGCCCGAGGGTGGCACCACCACCGCCGAATACAGCGCGCCGGCGCTGGCGTGCAGGGAATAGGCCCCGCTGGCGTCGGCACTGCCCACCGTGGAGGGCAGGGGAAGGGTCACGGAACCGTTGGCGTCGACACGCAAGAGAACGCGCGCGCCGGCGGCAGGACCGCCGGGGCCGCGCAGGGTGCCTCGCAGAGTCACGCCCTGGGCTACGTCGAAGTCAGCGGGGCGGAATTCTTGCGCCAGCTTGGACGCGACCAGGAAGGGAGGAAATGCATTGGTCGAAAGGTCGGTCTGGGGTACGACCAGGACGTCGTAGGTGTGCAGCGGATCGAGCAGGGCGCGCAGTGGTTGGTCGCTCGTGCTCGCGCCATCGAAAGTCCAGGTTGAGCCCTGGGGAGAGATGCGGACGTAGGAAGGGACGGCCACGCTAGGGAACGCGTTCGCATTGGGTTGGGCAACCTGCACGGGATCGATCGACACCACGTAACCGCGCAGAAGCTGGACATCGCCCTGGCGAGGTTGACCAGGTTGCAGCACGAAGTTGGTGTCCTCGTAAGGCACGGCATCTTGGGACGGGCACCAACGATCCGTCCCGTTGTCGCAAGTCTGGCCCGAGCCGGCTGAGGCGGCGGGCGGCGGCAAAATGCGGATGAAGTAGGGCTGCGGCGACACGTCTTGCGGCTTCACCGCGGTCGCCGAGGCGTGACCCTTGCAAGCTGGCGTGGCGGAGGCGCTGATGTCGTAGCTGCCCGGAACCAGGAGCGGAAACTGGACGATAGCCGTGGTCTTGTCCGTGGTCGGGATCGAGGTGAGCGCCAGAGGCGTGCCGTCGGGGCCCTTCACTGTCCATTGCCAGGTTGGCTGAGTCGGCGTCGACGTGCCCCACGCAATGATCCCCTCCACCGCCAGGGTAGCGGTGGCGCCCGAAGGCAGGTTGAGCAGGCTGGACGAAGACCAGGGAACGATATTCACGGCGCAGGCCACATAGACATCATGGGGCCCCATGCCGGCGTCGAAGGCCATTCCTCCACCCGCGCTGCCCGCCCGCCCGCCGGTGCCAGCACTCGTTTGACCGCCAGCGGCGGAAGCGCCACCCGACGAAGCACTCCCGCCAGAGCCAAGCAAGGCGCTGGAACCACCAGTCTGGCCGTAGGCGCCTCCGTCCGTCGACGAGGACCCGGCATCGGGAGAAATAATTCCCGAGGATCCGCCGTGCCCGGTCCCGTTCTGCCCTCCACCTTGGCCGGACCGTCCGGTCGAATCAACCGACGCTGAGCTGCCACCGCACCCGCCCGCTGCCACGAGCACCCACGCAACAACCTGAGCTATGGACCGGCGGAGATTCATAGGAAGGAGACCGTCCATGTCACCCACTGGGCGCACCCAGGCTGGAGCTCGCAGCGATCGGCATTCTCGTCGCAGGTGCCCAAGCTGCGGCTCACCCGGTCCTGGTACTTGACGCGAACTTGGATGACATCGCCGATGACGAACAAGTTGGCGCCGAAGTCCAGCCGGTTCGAGCTCTTGAGGATCTGCAGGCGCTCGAATCCGCCGCTGGTGCCGTTGCGGTACGACCAGGTGAAAGTCCCCAAGGTCGATCCGGGGTAGGGATCGACGTCGTCGGCCACGCTGGTGACAACAAATGAGGTGCTTTGGTCGGCAAAAGCAATGGTGTGCAGTGATTCAGGGGTAAGTCCCACGATGCACGGCGGTTGGTCCTGGTCGATCACGACGTCGACGGTAGCCGGGGCGCTGTGCATCTGGCTCGAGTCGGTCACGACTAGCTGCACGTGGTAGGTCCCGGGGGTTGCGGCGGTGAAAGAGCAGAGGACTGTGTTTTGCAAGAACTTGGTCCCGTCGGGCTGGGTGACCGTCCAGGCAAAGGTCAAGCTGGTCCCATCGCCCTGGTCGGGGTCGGTGGAATTGGACGCGGAGAAAGTGAGGTTGCTCGCCAGGGGCAGGGTGGCGGCGGTTGATATGGGGCTGGTCATTTCGATGACGGCAGTGGGCGGCCGGTCTTGCACGCTGAACGCGCGCCGAGCCTCGGCAAAGGCGCCGTAGCTATCCTTCACCTGCACCACGACGCAGACCGAGCCAAACTTCTGAGGGGTGTAGAGACACTGGTCATTGCTCGGCTGGCTGGTGCAGCTCCCCAGGGACTTCTGCTCTGCCGTGTCGCAGTTTGCATTCGGACCCACGTACCAGGTGACAGCGAGCGAGTCGGTGCTCTGGTCGGGGTCGTGAATCGTCGCTTTGAATGTTGCCGGCTCACCCGGGTGGAGCGACTGGGCGGGTTCGTCGACTTGGACCGTGGGCGGCATGTTGATTGGACCAGTATCAAGGAGGCAGTTCGTCGAGCCGCCTGCCAGGAGGGTCAGTAAGAGGAAACTGGTCCTATGCCCAGCCACGGCCCAACGCTATCACACTCCGGGTCCTTGCAACGAACAGGCCAACATGGTGGTTGGGTGATGGCGGGTCCGCTGAGCTATGAGGTCTGTTTTTTGTGAGGCCAACCGGATCCGGGTGTCGTGGTTCGGGCGTTTCTGACGCCGACATGCCGTCGTTGACATGGGAACCCTCAAAGGGTTCCCAAACCCTCCCGCGACGGTGCGCGGCCGGCACAGCCGGCCGGCTTCCCACGCGACTAGGCACCGTGGTCCCGTGATCTCGGTCACTGAGGTCGCGCGAGAACGAGCCTGCCATGCTTTTGCGTCACCGTACGCTGAACCTTCGCGCCTGGTGGCAGGTCGATCTCGCCCACCAGCTCTTTGGCCCCTCCCTTGTTGCGCGTACAGAAGATCTTGTGCGGGCCGGGCGCCACGCCTTCGTAGCGAGGCATGAAGATGGAAGGGGCTCGGCATCCAAGCTGGGCTAGCAGATAGCGCCTGTGGCAAAGAGTTGGACCACACCCGGGTCCGGGCGTTCTGCTGCCGGGGTGTTTGAGCGCGGCGACTGCGTGGGCTTCGGGACAGCTCATCGACCAGCGGCTGTCGGCAGTGCTCTACTTCGCGTCGCCGCCGATTGTGGGCGGCTGGAACACGTTCGCAACCTAGAGTCTTCAGGAAAGGGTAGGTTCTCTCTGGGCTCACGGGGGAAAACTCCTGCGCTTGTTTGAGACAAACCAAACTTCAGGTAACCCATGAGTTCATTTCCAGCTATTTTTCAGGGGATCTCGCAATCGATCGAAATGATCCAGCTTTTCGGAGATCGATTTGATAGGCGGTCAGGTTCGTAGCCTCTTGACGGGTCCTTTTCTTGAGTGCATGCTCAATAAATCATGCGCGGACGCCCACCCAGCATCCGGGAAGAAGATATCCTCGACGCCGCTCGAGACGTGTTCCGCGAGGAGGGTCACGCGACGACCACCGCGAAGATCGCGGAGCGGGCGGGTGTGTCCGAGGGGATCCTCTTCTACCGCTACAAGAGCAAGGAGGCCCTGCTCGCGGCAGTGATTCATCGGGAGACTCAGCCTCCCGAGTCGCTGCGCGAGATCGTGAAGACCGCCGGCAAGCGAAGCATCGCCAAGAACCTTGAGAGGATTGTTGAGACCTTGCTCGAGGCGGTCTCCCGAGCGCACCCGTTCCTGGAGATCGCACTGACCAGCCCCAGCTCCGGCGAGATCCACCAGTTGCTCTTTGCGAAGGCCAAGAAGCCACCCCCGCAGCGCACTGTAGAGCTTCTCGCAGGCTACTTTGAGGCAGAGATCCGCATCGGTCGTGCCCGCGCCATTGATACGAACTCTGCTGCGCGCGCGATCTTCGGTGGGTGCATCGACTACGTGCGCTCCGGACAAGCGGCACGTGACGATGAGGGAAGGCGGGCCTTCGTGCGGGGACTGGTCGACGTCCTCGTGCACGGTACCACCAAGCCCGCTCAATCAAGACGACAAGGGTGAGTGTTGTGCGGTTCACGAATGAGAATCAGTCTGCCTATTATTTGAGCAAACGCTCAAGAACTGTCGCCTGCCAACCCCGCCGGCCTGCGTGCTCACTGGTCATGCTAGCTGGCCTCATTTTTGTCGGCTGCGCGGTCGGGCCGAACTACCGGAAGCCGGAGCTGAGCGCGCCGGCCAAGTGGAGCCGGCTCGAGGCGACGGAGACCCCGGTGGCCGACGCCGGCGCCCGCAGCGACCTGAGCCAATGGTGGCGCGGTTTGAAGGATCCGCTGCTGTCCGAGCTGGTGGATCAGGCGCAAGGGCAGAGCCTGGACCTGCACAAGGCGCGGGCCCGACTGCGCGAGGCACGCGCCCGCCTCGCGGTGGCAGGCGCCGGGCGCTACCCCAACGTGGAGGCGACGGGCTCCGCGAGCCGCTCCGAGTCGAGTGTGGGCCCGGGTGTCGCTGGCGGCAACGCGGCTGCCATCACGGGCAACCAGTTCAGTGTCGGCTTCGACGCAAGCTGGGAGTTGGACGTGTTCGGGGGCGTGCGCCGCAGCGTCGAGGCAGCCGAGGCCGACCAGGAATCCGCGCTGGCCAGCCTCGACGATGCCTGCGTCTCTTTGGTCGCTGAGGTCGCGCGGAACTACGTCGAGGTCCGGTCCCTCCAGATCCGCCTCGGCATCGCCCGCACCAACCTCGCAAGTCAGACCGAAACGCTCCAGCTCACGGAGTTCCGCGCCCGGGCCGGTCTCGTCAGCACCCAGGATGTGGAGCAAGCGCGCAGCAACCGGGAACAGACCCTGGCGCAGATCCCCAGCCTTGAGATCAGCCTGGCCGAGGCGGAGCACCGTCTGGACATTCTCCTCGGTCAGACTCCGGGCACGTTGCACGCGCGCCTATCCGTCGCTGGGCCCTTGCCCGAGGTTCCAGCTCGGGTCGCCGTCGGGATCCCGGCCGCCACTCTGCGCCAGCGTCCCGACGTGCGCGCCGCCGAGCGGAAGCTAGCGGCAGAGACCGCTCGGGTGGGTGTGACCGTAGCCGCACGGTACCCGACGTTCAAGCTCTCCGGATCCATCGGCATCGAAGCGCTGATTCAAGGTACGTCCGGCAACAGCGCCGGACTCTTGTACTCGCTGCTCGGTGGCATCGCCGCGCCGATCTTCAACGCAGGACGCCTGAGGAATCAGGTGGAAGCGCAGGACGCGGTCCGGGAACAGGCGCAGGTGGCTTATGAACAGGCGGTGCTCACCGCTCTGCAGGAGGCAGAGAACGCGTTGGTGGCCCTCGCTCGCAACCGCGAACGCGGCGAGGCCCTGATGCGTGCGGCCGAGGCGGCGCACACTGCCGCGCAGCTCGCACGACAACGCTACGGCACCGGGGTGATTGATTTTCAGTCGGTGATCGACACCGAGCGATTGGTGTTGTCGGTGGAAGACAGCCTCGCCAGCACCCGCGCCGATGGCGTGCTGGCGCTCATCCGTCTGTACAAGGCGCTGGGGGGAGGTTGGTCGGAAGAGACCAAATCCCGCCTGGCAGGCAAGGGTGCTCCATGAAGCCTTCCGAGACATTGAACTCCACCCAGGCCCCCCCTCTGGCAACGCTCCTCGAGACCCAGTCAGGTGGGCTGTTCTCGCGGCGCAGGCGCTGGCTCGCGGGCGCCATGGTTCTGGCCGTCGCGGCTGTCGTTGTCCTCCTGGGGTTCCGCTCCGGCGACCGGTCGCCCGGACCGCGCTACAACACCGAGCCGGTCACGATAGGCAAGCTGGTGGTCAAGGTGTCCGCCACCGGCAATCTGCAACCGACCAACAAGGTAGAGGTGTCGAGCGAGCTCTCCGGCATCGTCACCCAGGTGCTGGTCGACGAGAACGACCGAGTGAAGAAGGGCCAGGTGCTGGCCCAGCTCGATCTCTCCAAGCTCAAGGACGCGGTGACGAAGTCGCGCGCCACGCTCGCCGCAGCCGAAGCGCAGGTGCTGCAGGCGCAGGCCACGGAGGAGGAAGCGCGCGCGCAGCTGGCGCGGTTCAAGCAGGTCGCGGAGTTGTCGGGCGGCAAGGTGCCCTCCAAGAGCGAAATGGCCACCGCCGAGGCCAACCTGATGCGCGCCGAGGCCAACGAAGCCAGTACTCGCGCGAGCGTCACCCAGGCACGGGCGAATCTGCAGTCGGACGAAACCAACCTCGGCAAGGCCAGCATCCGTTCTCCCATCGATGGCGTCGTCCTGACGCGCAAGGTGGAGCCGGGGCAGACGGTTGCCGCCGCTCTCCAGGCGCCGGTGCTGTTCACGCTGGCAGAGGACCTGGCGAAGATGAAGCTGCCGGTGGACGTCGACGAGGCCGATGTCGGCCAGGTGCGGGTGGGCCAAGAGGCCACGTTTGCCGTCGATGCCTGGCCCGGCCGCAAGTACCCCGGCGTAATCACCCGGGTCGGCTACGGATCCCAGACCAAGGACAACGTCGTCTCTTACCCGACGGTCCTTGCGGTCAAGAACGACGACCTCAGCTTGCGTCCCGGCATGACTGGCACCGCCGACATCGTCACCGTCACTCACGAGAACGTGCTCCTGGTGCCGAACGCCGCTTTGCGCTTCACCCCAGCGGTGGCAGGTCCGCCGGTGGGAGGACCGCCCGGAGGCATCGTGGGAAAGCTGATGCCACGACCCCCGAGCCAGCCACCGAAGCTGGCGGCGCCTGTCACCGATGGCAGGCCGAGGGTCTGGGTGCTACGCGACGGTCAAGCCGTCCCGATCGAAGTCCAGACCGGTGCCACCAATGGCCAGATGACCGAGGTGGCCGGGGGAACGCTCACCGCCGGCACGCAGGTGATCACCGAGGCCATGGGACCGCAGCCATGAACGATGCCGCTTTCATCCGGCTGTCTGGCGTTAGCAAGACCTACGGCCGCGGCCAGGCGGCTTTCCAGGCCCTCAAGGGCATCGACCTCTCCGTCGCGGCCGGAGACTTCGTCGCGATCATGGGCCCCAGCGGCTCCGGCAAGTCGACGACCATGAACATCCTTGGCTGTCTCGACACGCCCACGAGTGGCAGCTACCGGTTCCAGGGAGTGCAGGTCGAGCAGCTGTCGCGCAAGCAACGCACGGTGCTGCGGCGACACTACCTGGGGTTCGTGTTTCAGGGCTTCAACCTGCTGGCGCGCACGACGGCGCTCGAGAACATCGAGCTGCCGTTGATCTATCGCCACGAGGCCGCCCCGAAGCGCCATGCCACCGCGCGCGCCGCGCTGGAGCTGGTGGGCCTCAAGGGCTGGGAGCACCACAACCCGACCGAGCTCTCCGGAGGCCAGCAGCAGCGGGTCGCCATCGCCCGCGCCATCGTCACGCGGCCGGCGGTGCTACTAGCCGACGAGCCAACCGGCAACCTCGATACCCGCACCAGCCGCGAGATCATGGACCTGATCACGGGGTTCAACCGCGAGCAGGGCATCACCGTGCTGATGGTCACCCACGAGGCCGACATCGCGGCGTATGCGAAACGCATCATCCGCTTCACCGACGGGCGCGTGGATAGTGACCGCCGCAACGGGGAGGAAGCATAAATGCTGTGGAACACGCTGCTGCTCGCCCTGCGGGCCATCCGGCGCAACCTGATGCGCTCCTTCCTCACAATCCTGGGTATCGTCATCGGGATCGCGGCTGTCGTCACCTTGGTCACCCTGGGCAACGGAGCCACGAGGTCTGTCTCCGACCAGATCGCCGCCATGGGCACCAACCAGCTCATGGTGGTCCCCGGCCAGCGCTTCGGCCCTGGCTCTGAGCTGGGAGCGCCCAGCTTCAAGATCGCGGATGTGGACGCCATGCGCGCTCAAATCACCGCCACGCGCGGGGTCGCGCCCGTGGTGAGCAAGTCGGTGACCGCCGTATATCAGACCCACGCCTGGTCCACTCTGGTCACCGGCACGAACAACGACTTCTTTCTGGCCGGCGGCTGGGAGATGGCCGCCGGCCGAAACTTCAGCGACACCGAGGAGCGTGCGGGCAAGGCGGTGTGCGTGATCGGCGGGACCGTGCGCGACAAGCTGTTCGGCCGCCAGAGCCCAGTGGGCAGCGAGATCCGCCTCAAGGGATTCGCCTGCGAGGTCATCGGCCTGCTCAGAGGCAAGGGCCAGGCGGCCATGGGCCAAGACCAGGACGACACGGTGGTGATGCCGCTGCGTACCGTGCAGCGCCGTCTCACAGGAAGCCAGGACATCGGCCGGATCATGGTCTCGGTGACGAATGGAGCCTCGATGGACGCGGTAAAGCTGCAGCTCACCTCTCTCCTGCGCGAACGGCGGAAGATCGGTGAGAGCGAGGAGGATGACTTTCGCGTGATGGACACCCGCCAACTCGCGGAGACCCTTACTGGCACCACCAGGATCCTCACCATGCTGCTCGGCGCGGTGGCAGCGGTGAGCCTCTTGGTCGGCGGCATCGGCATCATGAACATTATGCTGGTGTCGGTGACCGAGCGCACCCGCGAGATTGGTATCCGGCTCGCCATCGGCGCATTCGAGCGCGAAGTGCTGCTGCAGTTCCTCATCGAGGCGGTGGTGTTGTCGGGTCTCGGCGGTCTGATCGGAATCGCTCTCGCGACCGGCGCGTCCATGGGGCTGGCCGGTCTGATGGACGTGCCCTACCTGTTCGATCCCGGCATCAACTTGCTGTCCTTCCTCTTTTCGGCGGCGATCGGCGTCATCTTCGGCTTCTTCCCGGCTCGTCGGGCGGCCAGCCTGAATCCGATCGACGCCCTCAGGTACGAGTGACCGCGCAGCTGTGGGCGTAGCGAACATGGTCCACCGTTGCCGTCGAATTGACGAATAGACGTCGGTCGGGCGCTGGCCGGGGCCGACCCGCCCGTGCATCTTGATCATCTCGATCATCTCGATCATCTCGGCACCGAGAATCGGCACCGAGTACAGCGCATGGGCGACCTGCACGTGGTGGTCAGGATGCACCTTCGCCTTGTCCACCCAGAAAAGCACGTCGAACAGCGTCGCGGGCGCCGGCAGCATCGCTGCCCGCTCCTCGGCCTCGTACAACTCGCCGTGGTTCGGGCGTCTCTGACGCCGACATGCCGTCGTTGATATGGGAACCCTCAAAGGGTTACCATACCCTCCCGCGACGGTGCGCGGCCGGCACAGCCGGCCGGCTCCCCACGCGACTGGGCGCCGTAGCCCGTGATCCATATCACTGAGGTCGCGCGAGAACGAGCCTGCTATCCTTCTGCGTCACCGTACGCTGAACTTTCGCGCCTGGTGGCAGGTCGATCTCGCCCACCAGCTCTTTGGCCCCTCCCTTGTTGCGCGTACAGAAAATCTTGTGCGGGCCGGGCGCCACGCCTTCGTAGCGAGGCATGAAGATGGAAGGGGGCTCGGCATCCAAGCTGGGGTAGCAGATAGCGCCTGTGGCAAAGAGTTGGACCACACCCGGGTCCGGGCGTTCTGCTGTCCTGGGAATTGCCGGCGGCAACGTGGGCGCCGGCTGGGGCGCTGGGGAAGGTGACGGCCGCGCGGCGAGGGCGACAGTCGGCTTCGCCCCCGGCGGCGGGGCAGTCACCGGCGTGCTCGCGCGTCGGTTGGGTTTCGGCCTTCCGACCGCCGAGGAGGCCGCCCACGCGGCAGGCGGGTTTCCGGACGCTGTGTCGGGGATCACTGTCTTTGCTTCGGCGGACGCCGAAGCTGCAGGTCTGCTCAGCCCGGCTACCAGCGCAGGCGGAGGAATGGGCGCTGGCTGGGGCTGAGGCAGGGGCTGGATCGCGGCGGGGGCCGGGGGCCTTCGCCAGGGCGGATGCCAGGCCAACCAGATAGCCGAGGCCAGGACCAGGCCAGCGACGGCGAGCCCCGCCGCGCGCAGAGCGGTTCGCCCCACCGACAATTTCTTGAGCAAAGCATTCGCGCGCGCGTGGTTGGGCATGTACGCCGTCGCTCGCCCCAGCTCGGCCAGGGCACGCGCCAGCTCGCCCCGGCGCGCCCGCTTGCGCGCTTGCGCGACTGCGGCGTCGGCAACCTTGGGACGAAGCTCGGCTTCGAACTTGGACGGATCGTCGAGAAAACGGCGGAGCGCCGGCTGCTCAGGCAGAAGCCCAGCCTCGGCAGCCAGCTCGCGCAGATCGGAGGCCAGCTCACCCGCATTCGCGTAGCGATCGACCGCCTTGGGCCGCAGGCAGCGCAGAACGATGCGCTCGAAACCTGGCCCGACGGTAGCAGCGATCTGGGAAGGGCGGCGGAAGCTACCCTGCACGATGCCAGCGATTACGCAGAAGGGATCCTTGCCGGGAAAGGGCAAGCACCCCGTGGCCATCTCGTAGAGCAGGACGCCTAGCGCCCAAATGTCGGTGCCGGGGCCTATCTCGTGCGCGCGCGCTTGCTCAGGCGACATATACGCGGGCGAGCCCACCAAGGCGCCCGAGGCGGTCATGGTTTCTAGCCCAGTGATATGGGCCACGCCGAAGTCCGTGATCACCACGCGGCTGCTGTCACCGCTGCGCTCGATCATCACGTTGTCGGGCTTGACATCGCGATGGACGATGCCGCGGGCGTGAGCGGAGGCCAGCGCCTCGGCCAGCGGTAACGCGATGAGCGCGGCCACCTCAGGCAGAAGGCGCGCTTGTCGTTCGTCCATTAGTCGCCGCAGGGTCGGGCCTTCGATCAACTCGGCCACGATGTAGCTTGGCTCGGCGGCGGTGGCGTCCACGAAGTCGTAGATCTCGACGATGCCGGGGTGTTTGAGCGCGGCGACCGCGTGGGCTTCGCGGCGGAAACGTTCTGCCCCTTCGCCGCGGGTCGCGATGGTCATGCCCATGACCTTCACCGCCACGTCGCGACCGAGCTGGTTGTCGCGGGCGCGGAACACGCTGGCCATGGCCCCGTGGCCGAGAACGTCCAGCAACAGGTAGCGGCCGAGCGGGGCGCCCACCTGGAGCCCGCGTGGGGTATGCGATGGGCCCGCTGCCCCGTCGGCGAACGGCACGGGCGCCGAGCGGGAGTCGAGCGGCCCCGTCAAGGGGTCTTGGGCGGGGTGCCCCCCGCTCCTCCTGGTTTGCCGAGAGCGGCCTGCGCTTCGCTCAGCTTCTGTGCAATGAGTGCGTTTGCCGGCTCATAGGTGCGGGCGAAGTTGAGACTCATCATCGCGCCCTTCCAGTCCTTGCGTCCCAGGTTGATCATGCCGAGGCGGAAGAACTTCTTCGCCTCGGGATGCTTGATGCTGTCTTCGGGATTCTGCAGGGCGCGCGAGTCGCGATCAGTTGTGGTCAGGCGTTTCTTGCCCTGGTTGAGCGCCCGCTCGTAGGCGGCACGCTTGTCGGGTTTGGTGAGCACCTGGTAGCCCTCGCAGACGCGCGCATAGATCGCTTCTAGCTGTTCCTTGAGAGCGTGATCGGCGAGGGTGTGATGACGGTCAGGGTGCAGATCGGCGGCCAGACGATAGAAAGCAGTCCGCACGGCTGCCTGGTCCGAGCCCGAGGGCACCCCGAGAAGATCGTAGTAGGAGAGCTGATCCAGCCGGGGAAAGATCTGCCGGACGAATGTGACAAGCTGATCAGTCGACATGCCCGACATGACCTACTCCTGGGGCACTTCCGGGAGGTTGCTCGCCTCCTCGTACTTCTGTCGTTCCGCCGCTTCTTCGACCTCGCTGTCGGTCATCGCGCCGCGTACGTTGACCGCGGCTTCGCGCACCGCCCCGGTCACGCCATCGCGCGCGCGCACGCGCAGGATGCCGTTGGTGTCAACCTTGAACGTCACCTCGATGGAGACCTCGCCTCGTCGCGCTGGTTGCAGGTCGGCCAGCTCCAGCTCGCCCAGGGGCACGTTTTCCTCGAAGCGGCGCGATTCTCCCTGGCAGACCTGGATGCGCACCGAGCTCTGGTTGTCGGCCGAGGTGCTGAAAATACGCGTTTGCTCCACCGGTACGGGCACGTTGCGATCGATGATACGCTCGGCGAAGCCACCGGTGACGGCGATCCCCAGCGCCCGGGGCGTGACGTCGAGCAAGACGGCGCGGCTGGGCAAACTCTCGCCGGCGTTGGCCAAGTTCTCGGCCTGAATCGCGGCGCCCCAGGCCACCACCTCGTCGGGGTTCAGGTCAGTGCGGGGAGTCCGGCCAAAGTATTTTTCTACCTCGGCGCGCACCATGGGAACGCGCGTGGTTCCCCCCACCATGATCACTTCGTCAATNNACCAGCCCGCGGATGGCGGTTTCGAAAACGCTGCGTGCGATATGGAAGCGCAACGCGAGGGGCTCACCGCCAGACCCCACCGCGATGTTCTTGAGGTCGCCGCGGGCCTCCGGGAAATCGGACAGGTGGCGTTTGACCTGCTCGGCGGCAATTAGCAGCCGCGACCGTGCCGCCTGATCGGTGCGCGGGTCGATGCCGTGCTCGGCTTTGAACAGCTCGGCCAAAATGTTGAGCAGGGCGCTGTCCATGTCGTCACCGCCCAGGAAGGTGTCCCCGCCGGTTGCCAACACCTCGAATACGTCTTTCTCAACCTGCAGGATGGTGACATCGAAGGTTCCGCCGCCAAAGTCGTAGACCGCAATCCGCTGCGACATGTTCTGACCCAGGCCGTAGGCCAGCGCGGCTGCGGTGGGTTCGTTGAGCACGCGCAGCACATCGAGGCCGGCGATGCGTCCCGCATCCACGGTCGAGCGGCGCTGGGAGTCGTTGAAGTTGGCCGGCACCGTGATGACGGCAGCGCTGACCGAGTCGCCCAGGAACAGCTCGGCGCATTGGCGCAGGTAACCGAGCAGCAGGCCGGAAATCTCGGGGATGGTGTACGTGCGATCCGGCCCGATGAAAACCGCCTGTTCGTTGTTGCCCTCGCGCAGCTCGTAGGGCAAGCGCAGCAGGGCCTTCTGGACCTCCTCGGAACGGAAGGGGAGGCCGATGAGACGTTTACCTGAGTAGACCGTGTTCTTGGGGTCCAGGATGCGACGGGCGACGGCATCCACGGAGAAGTACTTGAGGCCGTCGGGAGAAAACGACACCACCGACGGGTGCAGGTATCCCTCCTGGGAGTTGGGCACCACGACCACTTGCCCCTCGCGTACCGTGGCGACCACGGAGTTGGTCGTGCCGAGATCTATGCCAATGACGGCCATCGAGATGATCGTGTGAAGTTAGAGACCGAAGGAACAGCTACGCCTGACATCTTACATCACCCGCGCCGCCGGACTCCAGACTATGTCATGGAGGTGTCCTGGCTGCGACCGGAGCCACGGCCACGCCACGGTCGACCTGCTTCGGCCACCGATCTTCTACACCGCCCGTGCGATTTCCGCGATCTCCTGGTCAGACAGCCACTTCTTGCGGTCGCAGGCAGCGATCACTCGATGATACACGGTTTCTATCTGCTGCGGGTTCAACGCGAAACCCAGATGCTGGCAGCGGTCGACCACCGCGTGGCGTCCACTGTGCTTGCCCACCACGAGCTGGCTTGCGGGCACGCCCACCGCGTTGGGATGCATGATTTCATAGGTGGTGCGTTCCTTTAGGAAGCCGTCCTGATGGATTCCTGCCTCATGGGCAAAGGCGTTGCGGCCGACAATGGCTTTGTTGGGCTGGACGCCCACGCCGATGATCTCGGTAAGCAGTTGGCTGGCCGGGAAAAGCTGCGGGGTCACGATGCCGGTCTCGAAAGGCAACACGTCGTGGCGCACTTTGAGCGCCATCACGAACTCCTCCAGCGAGCAGTTACCTGCCCGCTCGCCGATGCCGTTGACGGTGCATTCCACCTGGCGCACTCCCGCCTGCACCGCCGCGATGGAATTGGCGGTCGACAATCCCAGGTCATTGTGGCAATGCACGCTGACCACCGCTCGCCCGGCCAGGGCCTGCACCACTTGGCCGACCAGTTGCCCATACTCGGCCGGGATCGAATAGCCGACGGTATCAGGCAGATTGACGATGCGGGCGCCCGCATCGACCACGGCCTTGGAAAATGCGATCAGGCTGGCGGCCGAGGTGCGCGTGGCATCTTCCGCCGAGAACTCGACCTCATCGACATACCGGCGCGCCAACTGCACCGACTTGATGGCGATCTCCAGCGCCTCATCGTTGGTCTTCTTCAGCTTGTGCTGTAGGTGCAGAGGGCTGGTGGCGATGAAGGTGTGGATGCGGGGCCGCTTGGCTTTGGCCAGCGCCTTGGCGGCGCGTTCTATGTCGCCGGTGTGGCAGCGAGCCAAAGCGGCGACCGTGACTGCGCCAAACTCCTGCCCGATCCGGTCGACCGCCTCGAAGTCACCGTCGGAGGCCATGGGGAAGCCGGCCTCCATCACGTCGACATTGAGTTCCATCAGCTTGCGCGCCATGCGCATCTTTTCTGCGACGGTCATGCTGCAACCACAGGACTGCTCACCGTCGCGCAGGGTGGTGTCGAAGATGAAGACGCGGTCACTCATGGGGTGCGTTCCTTTCAGGTAGGCGACTCTAGCGACTGCGGCGCATGTTTGCGAATTGATTCCTATGCCAATCTATATCAATTTGACTTATGATTGGATCTTCCCGTACAGAGGAGGCCGCCATGGACTTGCACACCCTCGAAGTCTTTCGTGCTGTCGCCAGCGAGAGGAGCTTCTCGCGTGCGGCGGCGCGGGTTTTGCGCACCCAGCCCGCGGTTTCCATGGCGGTACAGCGCCTAGAAGCCGAGGTGGGCGAGCCGCTCATCGATCGCGCGGGGAAGCAGCCGCGCCTGACCGACGCCGGCCAGGTGGTGTTCGACTATGCCCGGCGCTTGGACAACCTGCGCACCGAGCTTGGCGTGGCCCTGGCCGAGTTGCGCGACCACGGCACCGGCCGGCTGTCCATCGGCGCCAACGAATCAACCACCTTGTACCTGCTGCCGCTCATCGCGCGCTACCGTAAGCGGTATCCGCGCGTGAAGGTGCAGGTTCGGCGTAGCCAGTCGAGCCGCATCCCGGTCGAGATCCTGGAGGGCGATCTCGAGATGGGCGTGATCAGCTACGAGCCGCAGGATGAGCGGCTGGTGGCGCGCATAATCTACACCGATCACCTGGCCTGCGTGGTCTCGCCCCAGCACCGCTTCGCGCGGCGGCGTTCAGTTTCCATCGCTGACTTGGGCGCAGAGATCTTCATCGCGCACAACGAGATGTCGCCCTACAAGGAAGTTGTGCTGCGCCAGTTTGAGCGGCTCAAGGTTCCGTTGCGACAGGATGTCGAAATGCCCACGGTGGAGGCCATTCGCAAGATGGTGCAACGCAACCAGGGCGTTGCCTTCTTGCCCCGCATGTGCGTAGAGGAAGAGATTGCCCAAGGAATGCTGCGCGAAGTGCAGGTAACCGACCTGCAGACCGAGAGAAAAATCCGACTGGTGTATCCGGCGGGGCGGACCCTGAGTCACGCCGGCCGCGCGTTTCTGGATCTGCTCTGACCGAGCAGAGGGAAAGGCAGCGCCTAGGGCAGCTCGAAGGCGAATGGCTCAACCTGCTGGATCACAGCGAAGTCGGCCGCGTTGGCGGTCACCACCGTGGCTCCGATCGATCGCGCTGTCAAAGCGATGAGCACGTCGTTGCACAGCGAAGCATCACGGACGTTGCGTGCGGCGAGCTTCAGCTTGCGCAGTACCGCACCCGCGCGTTCGAACACTTCGATCGACGGTGGCACCAGACGGCCCGCGCTTCGGTAGGCGCGAGTCAGAGCGTCGACGGCGTCGCGGCTGGTGCGATGGCTGACGCCAGCTCGCAGCTCCATGACAACCACCGCGGACAGGTAACGAACCAGCCCCGGTCCCAGCATCACCGTCTCGTGCAGTCCGCGGTTCAGCCAGTCGATATAGAGGTTGGTGTCGAGGAGGATCTTCTTCACCGGGCACCGAACACGTCAACCACGCTGCCGACCCCCCTGACCTTACGGTGGGCGCGCAGGATGGGCTCCTCGGCGATGACCAGATCGAGTGCAGTCTCCACGGTTTCTTGCTCGGTAGAGAGGCCGAGCAGCCGGCGTGCCGTATCGATCTTCGTCTGGTCCAACTTGAGGTGCTTGTGTCTGATCGCCATGTTCACAGAATTGTGTTCTGTGAACATCATGATGTCAAGCAACACAGGAGATCGGATGAGAAGAGGAAGGTTGGACCGCACAGAACCCAACCCCTCCCTCTCCGGTCCGGCTCGGTGGCCTCTGTGACCTCTGTGGTGAAAAAAGCTAACTAACCTTCTTCGCCCTCGTCGTCCCCGCCCGCTGCAACCCCCGCGCGTTCCAGTGCCCGGTAGAGCGTGCGACGATCGATGCCCAGGCGTTCCGCAGCACGTTTCTTGTTGCCGCCACATTCGGCCAGGATGAGCGCGATGTAGCGCTTTTCCAACTCGGACAGGGTCGGGCGATCATCGAAGAGCCCGGCAGGCTCCGCTGGCGAGCCGCCATATACCTCCACCGGAAGATCCGACGGCAGCACCACGTTGCCCTTGGCCACGGCCACCGCGCGCTCAATGGCGTTTTCCAACTCGCGCACGTTGCCTGGCCAAGAGTGGCGACAGAGAAGGTCCAGCGTCTCGGGCGACACGCTCGCCTCGGGCCGAGATTCGCGGCGAGCGATCTTGGCCAGGAAGTGGCGCACCAGAATGGGGATGTCACCGGCGCGCTCACGCAAGGGTGGCATGCGCACGGTGACCACGTTGATGCGGAAGTAGAGATCTTCGCGGAAACGGCCGGTCTTGACGTCCGCTTCGAGGTCCCGGTTGGTGGCGCACACCAGGCGCACGTCGACCTTTATGGATTCGGTGCCGCCCACCGGCCTCACTTCGCCGTCTTGCAGAACGCGCAGGAGCTGCGCTTGCATCTTGGGACCCATGTCACCAATTTCGTCGAGAAAAAGGGTGCCGTCGCTGGCCATTTCGAATAGGCCCCGCTTGGCAGCTACCGCGCCGGTGAAGGCGCCCCGGGCATGTCCGAACAACTCGGACTCGAGCAGCGATTCGGACAGGGCGGTGCAGTTTACCGGCACAAACGGTTTTCCTGAGCGGGGCGAGCGGCTGTGGATAGCGCGGGCCACCAGTTCCTTGCCCGTGCCCGATTCTCCGACCACGAGAACGGTTGCCGTGGTGGGGGCCACCCGGGCCACCAGTTTGTAGACATCGAGCATGCGCGAGCTCTTGCCCTCGATCTCCGCCACCTGCTCGCCGGATGTCTTCGGTGCGGCACCCGCCTCAGCGGAAAGGCGCCTGCGCTCCAGCGCGCGCGCCACGGTCTGGCGCAGGTCTTCGACGTTGAAAGGCTTTGAGACGTAATCGTAGGCGCCATGGCCGATGGCTTCCATGGCGCCGGTGACGTCGCCGAATGCGGTGATGATGATGACGGGCGTGCCGGGGGACTTTTCGGAAAAGGCGCGCAGCACATCCATGCCGCCCACTCGTTCCATGCGGATGTCGGAAACCACCAAGTCATAGCGCCCGGACGCGGCCCGCTCGACCGCGGGCGCGCCGTCATCCACCGCGTCGACGGCAAAGCCTTCGGCACTTAGGATCTCGCGCAAGAGGTCGCGCGCGACGGCGTCGTCCTCGACGACCAGTATTCTTGTCATGCTGCTCCTCCGGCGGCGACCCGCGAGGATGCGGTCTCGGTCTGGGTGGTTCCGCTGCGGGGCAGGCGCAGGGTGAAGGCTGAGCCCTGGCCAGGCGTGCTTTCCACCGCGATGGTGCCGCCCAGCGCTTTGGCCAGTTCACGGCAGATGGCCAAGCCCAATCCAGTGCCCTTGCCTCGCCCCTTGGTGGTGTAGAAAGGCTCGAAAATCCGTCGCAGATCCTCTGGTGCGATGCCGGTTCCCGTGTCGCGCACCGTGATGATTACGTGGCCATCGGGCGCCTGCGCCGCCAGTGTGACCGCCCCTGCATGCTCCACGGCGTCGAGCGCGTTGCTCAGCAGATTGATCACGATCTGGCGCAGCAGGCCCGGGTCGGTGACGAAGTCAGGCGGATCGTCGGGCAGGTCCAAGGTCAGCATCTTGTCGCTCCCCAGTTCGCCCCCGCGCATGACCTCGACCGCCTCACCTAGGACCTGGCGCAAGGAAACCGGCTTGCATTCCGCTTCCAGCGAGCGCGTGGAATCGAGGTAGTCGCGTACGATTCGGCCAATGCGGGCGATCTCGCGCGTGGACACGTCCAGACGCTCGCGCAAGTTAGGGGACAGATCACGCTGCGACAACGCGAGTTGAAGATGCCCCGAGACCGAAGAGAGAGGCGTGCCGATCTCGTGGGCAAGCTGCGCCGCCAACTGGCCGAGAGCAGCCAGGCGTACCTTCGAGGCGTTTTCCCGGCGCAGCTCGTTGAGGAGGCGGTTGAGTTGCTCAAGCGCCATGTTCTTCCGGGAAAGATCCTGCGTGGCTATCTCAATCTCACGTGCCAGCCGCTGGTTGAAGGCGTGGATTTCGCGGTTCGCGGTGGAAAGCTGCTCCAGCATTCGGTTGAAGCCGTGGGACAGGCGGCCCACTTCGTCGTTCGTGTCGGTCGGTACCCGCCGATCCATGTCGCCGGCTTCCACGTCACGCATGGCGCGCGCCAGGCTGTCAAGTCGCCGCAAGACCACCCGGTCGATGATGAAACCAGTCAGGAGCATGAGCGCTATGAGCTGACCAAGACCGAGCAGCAGTGACCAGCGTTCCGTCACCTTGATGACCGATTGCACGGGACCCAGGCTCCAATTCATGCTCAGTACGGCGACCCAAGGACCCTTGAGGTCGACGTTTCTGCTGACCACCTGGATGTCCTCGCCCTCGGTGGCCTTGCGGGTGTATGGGCCGATGATGGGCTCGCGTGGGATCGAGCCGAGACGAGTGATCTCCGTGGCCTCTCCTCGTTGGGCGAAGATCCGGGTTGCACTTTCGCGCTCGACGACCAGTTGCAGGCGCTGGATGCGCGGATGCCGGTTGACATAGTTCGAGAGCGCGATGGCCAGATCACGATCCTCGGCGTCGGCGTCGAAGCGCTCCAGGGTTTGCTTGATGTCGTCCGCAATCTCATCTGCCGAGGCAAGCGCCTGCCGGATCAGCTCGCGGCGCATGGCGTAGATGCGCAGCCAGAAGGTTGCGCCCGCGGTTACGAGGACGCTGACCGCGACGAGCAGCCAAACCTTGGTCCGGATGGTCACCCGCACATCCTAAGCCTCACGGGCGCGAATGCCAGCGGACACCGCCGGCAACAAAAAACCCCCGGGGATCATCCCGGGGGTCTTTGCGAAGAAGCAGAGCGGCCAGACGGTTGCGGTCGCCCTGCTTTCTTCCCAGGAGTCGAAGCTGGTTACTTCGCCTCGGGAGCGGCTTCCTTGGCGTCGTCGCCAGCCTTCTTGCCCTTCTTGCCCCCCTTCTTGCCTTTCTTGCCCTTTGCCGGCTTGGCGGCATCACCAGCAGCAGCCGGTTCGTCGGCCGCGGAGGCGAAGGTCGTGGTGGCAGTCGGGATAACGAACGCGAGGGCGAGGAGGATTACGCGGGTCAGCTTCATTGTGGTCTCCTTGTCGGATTCTGTTTTCTGGCCGTACGGCCGGGAACAGCTCCCCAGCCTTGCAGCCGGTGTGCCACGCCGTGTGCATCGTCCGAGCGTAGTGATTCTGAGTAGTTAGACGCGACGAAAGGCAGCGCGGACCAGGGCGAGTGAGGCGGTTTTGCTGATGCGAAACCATCCGTGTGGCGATGTGCCGCATTGGCTGAAGGGGAAGCTCGCCGGCTCCCCACGCGGCTACTTCTGGTCTGTTTGCGTTAGGATGGCGATGTTTTTCGCGCCTGCCTTCTTGGCGATGGCCATCAGGTCCACCGCCTCACCCAGAAACACGTTCTTGTCGCCGCGTAAAAGCAGGGTTTCGGAGCCCACGTCGTTGAGCGCCTTGCGGATCTCCTGTTCCAAGTTGGCCACCTCGACCTTCTTGGAGAACAGGAAGATCTCATTGCCCTTGGTCACGGTCAGGATGGGATCGGTGCGCTTCTTAGTCACCGCGCCGGCCGCGTTCGCCTTGGGCAGCGCTACCTTCACACCCGTGCGCGAGGTGATCTCCGATTCGACAATGGCGGTCGACGTGACCATGAAGATGATGAGCAGGACCAAGAACACGTCGGTCAGCGGCGTGATGTTGATCTCCGCCACCACGGTTTCGCTGACGTCGGGCTCGCCCTCGGCCGCGCTGGCGTCCTCTATTTGTATGTTCATCCCCATCGGCGGGATCTACGACGGCGGGGCGTTCTTCTCTGTGGGCGGCGGGGCGGTACCGGCTACCGCGGGGGGAACCTCTCGGGTTTTCGCGTACTCACCCAGAACCAGCAAGAACTCTTCGCAGAAAACTTTGTACTCGACCGCGATGGCTCCCACCCGCGAGACGAAGTAGTTGTAGGCGATAATGGCGTAAATGGCGACAAGAAGGCCGGCCGCCGTCGCCACCAGCGCGGCTGCGATACCTTGCGACACAACCTTGAAGCCGCCCGTGCCCGCTGTCGACATCGATTGGAAGGCCTTGAGAATGCCTACCACGGTGCCAAACAGACCGACGAATGGCGCAGATGAACCCACCGTGCCGAGCGCCCACAGGTAGCGCTTGAACGACCCGATGGCGACCGTCCTTTGCGACATGACAGCCTCGGTGGTTTTGTGCGGTGTCTTGGTGAACACGCGCAGGCCGCGGCCAAAGACCTCGGCCAAGGGATCGTTCGAAGTCTCGCAGAAGGCGTGGGCTTTGGGCAAGTCCCCGCTCTCGATAGCGCCGATCACGCGGTTCTTGAATACCTCGGACTTGGGCAGCACGTTCCACAGCGCATAGACGCGCTCGCAGATGATGGTCACGCCGGCGACCGACCACAGCAGGAGGAGCGACAGGATCATCCACTCGTCGTGGATCAGGTTGGAAATCGTTTCCCAGGTCATGGATGCGACACTCAAGGGTGCTCGGCGAAAGTCGCTTTGTCCAGATGTTGTCAGTATCGTTTACAATGGCTGCATGGCACAGGCCCCCCGGGCAGGCGGTGAGTTTCACCTCGCGCGCAAGGTCGCGCTGGCCGAGCTGTTGCTGGGCGCGATCGAGTTCGCGGTGTGCGTCCCGCCTCTGGCCCTGTGCGTGCGAATCTTGCCTGACCGGTGGCTGTGGGCCAAGGTTCTGGTGCCAGTCTTGCTGGCCGCCTGGACCGCCTCGCTGTTTCGCCTGGTGGATCTTCTCCGATCGGTAGTCCACCAACTGGCCGTGCTCCAGCGAGGCGAAAAAGCCAAGGTGTTGAACACGGTGCTGACTCGCCGGGCGCTGGCGCGCGCGCCCCGCGAGAGCGCGTTGGCGCACTTTGCGCTATGGACCGGCCTGGCGCTGGTCGTGGCGGCCGCGTTCTTCCGCACGGGCGGGCGTGACCCTGCCGAGGCTGCCGCGCTGGTTACCCTCGGTGTCGCCTCGGCAGCGGGGGTGGCGGCGGTGCGCCTCTTGGTTCTCGACCGCATCCTCGGAAGCGTCCGGCCGATTCTCACACCTCAGCTTCAGGCCATTCAGGCTTTCGTGGGGAACTACCGGGGTTGGTTCGCCTGCGCCGCCCTGGCCACGTTGGGGTTGTCGCACGCCCTGCTGGCGCTCATGGCCTACGGGTTGCTGGGCATGCCGGAGTTGGCTCGGGCCGCTTTTCCGCTGTGGTCCACCCTGGCAGTGGCGACGTTCATCTGGTGGCGTTCCTTCGTCCGCCAGGCAGCACCCATCGAGCAGTACTTCGACGCGACGGTGCGTATGCGTGGCAGCAAGGGGCCGGCGCGCGACGAGCCCAAGGCGATCGCAGCCTTCCGGGCTGCGCAAAGGCTGCCCTACCAGCTTTCTGCCTGGCAGGCCCTGGGAGTCGCGGTGGCCGGGGCTACGGCACTGACGGCAGGTTGGCCTTGGACGGGCGTAGCTGGCCTCGCCTTCGGCCGGATGCTCGTGATGCTGGCGCTGGTCGCGGGCGTCGTGGCGATTTATCACAGGCTTGCCTTGCAAGAGATTCTGCGGCCGCTGGTTCGCCATTTGGGCTCGCGCCATGCTCTTCCGCCGGCCCAGGTCACGTCGCCGGTGGGTCTGCGCCTGAAGCTGGCCGCGTCTTTCGTCGGGGTGTGGGGTCTCGGTGTCGGGTTCTTCTGGCTCTTCGAGCGAGCCGCGCCCGGTGGCAGTGCGCGCTTTGCCTTCGGTGTCGGCATAGCCCTAGCCGCTGGTCTCGTGCTGCTTGCCGTGCGCGACGTGGTGGCCCCGCTGCGCGCGCTGGAGGAACGATCGGGTGAGATGTCCAAGGGGCAACTCGCCCGTCCGGTGCCGCCTTGGGGTGACGCCGACGAGCTTGGCCGCCTGGCGGTGATCTTCGAGGAGATGCGGCGCTCGCTCCGCGATCGGCTGCGCTCGACGGAATCAATCAACGTCGACTTGGAGCGTGAGGTACGTCGGCGTACCGAGGCCCTGGAACAGCGCAACGCCGAGCTGCGGGACGCGCTCGACAAGTTGCGACGAGCGCAGGACAACCTGATTAGGAGCGAGAAGCTGGCCTCCATGGGCCGGCTGGTCGCAGGGATTGCGCACGAGATCAACAACCCGGTCAACGCCGTGATCAACTCGCTCGGGCCGCTTGCGGATGCGGTGAAGCGCATCGAGGCCATAGAGCCGGGAGGTTCGGTTGCGAAACTTGCCGCCGAGGCAGCCGAGATTCTCGCGGTGGTCCAGCGCGGGGCCGCCCGGACCAAGAGCATCGTGCAGGCGTTGCACGGCTATGCGCGGGGAGATGAGTCCGTCGAGCGGGACGTCTTCCTCGCCCGCAGTGTGGAGGACACCCTAGGGTTGCTGCAGCACAGGCTGCGCCACGTGCAAGTCGTCAAAGAGGTGGATCCCGAAGCGCGCATTCGCGGTTTTCCCGGGCAGGTAGACCAGGTCCTGATGAATCTGCTTACCAATGCCGCGCAGGCCATCGGCGATCGAGGTGGAACCATTCGCATAAGTGGGCAATCCCGCGAGGCCCGGGTTCTGCTCATCGTGAGTGACGACGGCCCCGGAATTCCCGCCGATGTCGTGCCGCGGATTTTCGACCCCTTCTTCACGACCAAGGACGTGGGCGAGGGTTCGGGGTTGGGGTTGTCGATCGTCCACGGCATCGTCGAGCGCCACGGCGGTCAGATCGATGTGGACAGCAAGCCAGGGCAGGGGACGACCTTCACGATTTCGTTCCCCCGCCCGGGTGCCGAGCCGAGCTTATCAGCGAAAGGGGCATCGTAGAAAGCGGCGCTCCGCGCTGGTGGGCTGATGCCGGTGTCGCGTCGATCGTGATGGAAACTTTGCCCAGCCGCCGATCCTGCAGATCGAAAAAGTGTATCTGGCGGGCACCATCGTCCCGACGAGCACCATCATCCCCGCCGGGGCGAGGAGTTCTTCGGGACGTACTGACCGAAGATATTACCTTTCCAGGTCAGTCTCTTGAGGTGTCGCCCGTCCCCCCATCCGTCAGCAAGACCGTAGACGTGCCCGGGACAAGTGCGGCCCAGCCCGTACCGGAGAAGGTGGGGTTGCTTTGAGAGCCCTGGAACTTGTACGTGCCGCTAGGCGACGCCGTGTGCGAAGCATCGAACGTGAAACGCGACATCGTCTGATTGGAGTTGTTGATGACGATAAGCTCTCCCCACGGCGCAAATAACAACGACGTTGGGGTGTCGAGCTGGTTGCCGGTGATCGATCCGTTTTCGCTGGCGTTTCCTTGAGCGTCCAGCATAAATCGAAGGATTGCCGTTCCGCGGTTAATCCCCGACGCTGTGCCAGCGTTGGCGACGAATATCTCGCCCCACGGTGCAACGATGACACCACTCGGATTGTACATGTCCGTCGCCGTGATCGGTGCGAGCAGTTTTACAGAATGATCATTGGCCACTTGATAGTGCTGGACTTGCTTGAGATCCTCGCATTGGGTGACAAACAAATCGCGGGTGGCGGGATTCCAGTACGAACCACGATTCGCGCCCACGGATCCGATCGTGACCGTACCCGCGACGGATGCATTCCCTTGTGCGTCGAACGCTATTCGCACGATTGGTTCCGCCTGGGTCGTGCAGCCCGGCGTGGCGCTCGGGACCCAGAGCTCGTCGTCGACGAACGTCAGGCTTTCCGCGTACGTTGTCGAGGCGGGGCTGATCGTCCCATTTGCGGCGGGGGTGCCGAGGGGGGACAAGAAGCGATATAGGGTAGTTACAGCCGGGTCGTCCGCCACGAAAAGCTCGCCGGTCGCGGGACGGACCGCGGCGCCAACGGCATGCGCAACGCTTATCGTATCGGCGAGCACCGGCGCGACTCCCGGAGCGATGTTGTACCGGTAGACGACCATGTCAATGTCGTCGGGAAGGAACAGGGTCGCCGTGTTTTCGACGGCGGAATCGCTTGCAGTGTCGCCGCTCGTGTCGTTCGCTGACTTCACGTCACCGCTGCCTGTGTCCCCGGTGCCGCCGGTCGCTGGCCTGTCTGCCTGCGCCGCATCGACACCCGTGTTGCTGGTGCCTGTCGATCCCCCACCACTGGTGGTCGAGCCGCCAGCGCCGCTGTCTGTAGAACCCCCAGTACTCGCGACGGGAGCATCAAGATGAGCGCTGGCCCCGCCTGAGCCGGCCGAAGTCGTGCCCCCGCTTCCGCCGGCGATCTGTGCATCATTCGTAGTTGACGAGTTCGAGCAGGCCGCAAGCGCGACGGCAGCAGACAAAATCAAAGTCCGACGCCACTGGATTGGACGACAATTCATGGTCATGGTTTCTAGGGTTTCCTCTTTACGCGCTTGCTTCTACGCCGAAGCCGTCCGAGGCGGCAAGGCAAAGATTTGCTCTTCGCTCAGGAGATCCAGTGGACAATCATTTTAGGCGCAATTTCTCAATATATCGCTGGGTAGGTGCCATCAGAGTCCTAGGCGGACAGCAAGTAACTTTGCCGGCCTCCTGACCGATAGAAGGGTATGTCGCGACCGCTGCGCTTCGTTCCGGAGAATTCCCTCGTCGAGATCACCAAGCGTCCATTCAGGGCAGGCTACTGCTCAAGCCATCCCCCGATCTCACCGACATCATCCTCGGCATCGTCGGCACGGCCCGGGCTCCCTACAGTGCCATCGTTGCTGCTGACGAAAAGGCTGCCCACGCTCGCCTCCGCTTGATCCTCGCCCATGGCGCGACAGAGGGTCTGGTTGGCTCCCCCGACGCGAAAGAGTTTCCAGGCGAGACCGGACAATTGGTGAGTTGGTTGTGAATCCTAGCTCACAGTTTATGGGAACGTTCAGGTTGAGTTGATGCGGTCTGGCCGTCGGAGGACGTGGTAGGGCGAAAACTTGACGGCTGAGTCCCTCAGGATACGGTGTGTGTAGGTCTAGGTAGCAGCAAATCACTACGTCAAAACGGGGCAAAAATGGCGACAGCGAAGAACAAAGGCGAAGCGCCAGGACGAGGCCGCGAGATCATTGGGATTGGGCTGTTGGGGCTAGGTGTCTTTTGCATGGTGTCACTGGTGTCCATGCAGGTTGGACGCGGTCATCTGATGGGTCCCGGGGGTGCTGCTGCCGCGACTGGCCTCTATTCCTTGGCCGGGCTGTGTGCGTATCTTGTCGTGGTTGGGGGGCTCTTGCTCGCGGTTCGCATGTGTCGCGCTCGTCAACTGGTCGAGGATGTCGTGGGTGTGCTGGGGTTCCTGGCATTGCTCTGCTCGGCGGCCGTTCTCTTGCACCTTCCTTTTGCTGGTGAGCCGGTCAGCTTGCGCGGCCCGGGAGGCCTGCTCGGGCAGTGGCTGGCGGAGGGCGCGGCCGGCTTTGTTGGCGGCGTGGGCACGGCATTGGCCGCCGCGACCTTGCTTGCGATTTCCCTCATCTTGCTCACCCAGGTGCGGGTTGCCGAGGTCTTCGCGGTGCTGGCTTGGGGCGCGCGCGCCGCGGGTCGCGCGATTCGGGTTGTCGCGCGCGCGGCGGCCTGGCTGGCGGTGACCGGTGCACGCTCTCTCGGACGCATGGTGCTCGCAATGTTTCCGGAGAAAGAGGAGACCCAGCAAGCCGAGGATCACCATGTGGTGGAGGAGCAGGCTGCCTGGGAGGCAATGTTGGCCGAGGATGAGCTTTGCCCCACGGCGTTGCCGGCGCCGGTCGAAAGCTTGCGCGAAGGCGACAGCGACGCGATCGTTGGGGAGGACTCTGGAATGACGGCTGCCTTCGCCGAGCCGGGCGAAGGCGCCGACGCGCTTGCAGACGAGGCGCCCGTGGTGCACGAGAACGAGGAACGGCGGGCAATGGCGGCCCTGGTCGCCGAGGTTGCGGCAGTCGAGTGCGCGGCCCCGGTCGAGGCCAAGCAGCCGCTCGTCGAAGCCAAGCCGGAGCCGAGCATCGTCCCGGCCGTGACGGCGGCGTTGGATGAAGGCGTGACCGAGAAGAACGACGAGTCTTTCGCCGAGGAGATCGGGGCGGGGCCGGTCATCGTGCAACCCGTGGCTCGCGTGCGCAACGGTGAGGATGCGGCCGAGCCGGCGCTCGCGGACGAAGGAGATGGCTTGGGCTACGTGCGCTTGTCTGACGGCGCATTTCAGCTTCCTTGCACCGACCTTTTGGAGTACAGCCCACCCGAGGGCGGACCACCTGACGAGAAGACTTTGAAGTCCATGGCGGCGCGCTTGGAGCAGGCCATGGTCAACTATGGCGTGCGCGGCAACGTGACCGCGATCCAGATGGGGCCAGTCATCACCACGTTCGAATTCGCTCCGGTTCCCGGCACGCGCACGGGCAAGATCGTGCAACTGGAAAACGATCTCGCCATGGCGCTGGAGGCGCAGTCGGTGCGCATCGTGGCCCCCATCCCGGGCAAGGCCGTGGTGGGCGTGGAGATCCCGAACAAGAACCGCGAGATGGTCTATCTCAAGGAGATCCTCGAGGATGATTCATTCCGCAAAGCCACTTCCAAGCTGCAGATCTGTATGGGCAAGGACACCAAAGGCGCGCCGGTCAGCGTGAACCTGGCCAAGATGCCCCACTTGCTGGTCGCCGGCACCACCGGGTCGGGCAAGTCCGTCGCGGTGAACGGAATGATCACCAGCATCCTTTTCTCGTCCACGCCGGAAGAAGTGCGCTTCATCATGGTGGACCCGAAGCAGCTCGAGCTATCGATCTACGAAGGCATTCCTCACCTGCTTTTGCCGGTGGTCGTGGATTCGAAGAAGGCATCGCTGGCCCTGCGCTGGGCGGTCGATGAGATGGAGCGTCGCTACGAGCTGCTTTCCAAGAGCGGCGTGCGCGACATTTCCAGTTACAACGCAAAGGTCGAAGCGGCGCGGTGCCAAGCGGAGGTGGCGGCGCCTCTGGGCGAATCGTCCCACAAGCGTGGCAGGCGACTGAAACTGTTCATCGCTGGGGAAGATGGCGTCGAGCGCGAGGTTGAGGTAGACGCCGACAGCGAGCCCGCGCCCACTCTGGCGGCCAGCGACGGCACCATCAGCGAGGCGCGGGACGAGGAGATCTCGGCCGCGGCCGCCGCAGCGCAAGCGGCAAATGAGAGCGGTGCAGCCCCGGCCCGCAAGTTGCCCTACATTGTCATCGTGATCGATGAGTTTGCCGATCTCATGATGGCAGCGCCAAAGGACGTGGAAACCGCGGTGGCGCGGCTGGCGCAGAAGGCGCGCGCGGCTGGTTTGCACCTCATCCTGGCGACCCAGCGGCCCTCGGTTGACGTCATCACCGGTCTGATCAAGGCCAACTTCCCCAGCCGCATAGCCTTGCAGGTGGCGTCCAAGATTGACGCCCGCACCATTTTGGACCAGCCCGGCGCCGAGACACTGCTGGGCAACGGCGATATGCTGTTCTCCGACCGCGGCACGAAGTTGAAGCGCATCCAGGGGGCCTTCCTGTCTGACAGCGAGATCCATCGCGTGGTGGAGGTCTTGAAGAAGCAAGCCAAGCCGGTCTACGACATGAACATCCTCACCGAGCGGGAAGAGGACGGCGAGGATGGGGGAGCGCCGCGCGAGGAATTCGCGGACGCGCTCTACGACCAGGCGGTGGCCATCGTGTGCGACACCCGCCAGGCTAGCGTGTCCTTCATCCAGCGTCGCTTGCAGATTGGCTACAATCGCGCGGCGCGCATGGTCGAGCAGATGGAGCGGGACGGCCTCGTGGGGCCGGCCAATGGTATCAAGCCGCGTGAGGTTCTGGCGCCACGCGGCGAATACCTGGCGGCCGCTGAATAGTAGATTGCAGCGTCGCGACCGTCTGCAAGAGTGCGCCTTCATCTCCCGAGCGGTGCTCCGCTGAGAACGCAGAGGGGAGAGGAGAGCCCACAGAGTCCGACCGCTGGCCAGGAGCGCGTGAAAGGCGCAAAACTTCCGCGAACCGTTGTAGAGTAAGGCGTGGCTCCCCTCGGGCTATCTCTGGTCCTCTACGCTGCGGCGGTGGCGGGCGCTTTGGCTGGAGCGCTGGCGCGCAAGCAGATGGTTTTTTGCGTGGGCAAGCCCATCGCCACGGTGTTGTTGTTCGCGGTCCTGGGCGGCATGCCCAATGACCTGTTCGGCTATCTGGTGTTCAACGGCATCGTTCTGTCTCTTGCCGCCGACATCACCCTGCTGGCCGATGGCAACGAAGCGCTGGTGGTCGGGCTGGGGCTGTTTCTGGTCGCGCATCTTTGCTACGGGCTCGCTTTCCTTGGCGCAGGGCCAGGCGGATGGCTGGCGGTGCCGGGTCTGGCGGTTTTTGGCGCGTGCTCGGCGTGGCTGGTGCGGCGCCAGTGGCGCGGCATGGAGTCGGGACTGCGGGCGCCGGTCGGGGCGCACGCGCTGGGTTTGATCGTCATGGCGGCGGGGGTGTTCTCCACCCTGGCGGGACGAGCCCTGCTTGAGCTGGCCGCGGTGGCGGCCGTGGGGGCAACCCTGCTGTACCTTTCGCAGGCCCTGCTGCCCTGGGCGCGCCTGCGGCGCTCTTCCATCTGGGTGCAGCCCGTGACGCTCGCCCTCTATTGGGGCGGACAACTCTGTCTTATGCTGGCGGCGCGCTGGGGCATCGGCGTCGAAGTCGTGCCATGGTGACTCTCTCTCTCATCCTGTTGCTTGCCGCCGGCGATGCCGCCTCGACTCCCGCTTCCGCCCAGGCCAAGCCGGCGCGGCTTGAACTGCCGACGGTGGTCGCGCGGGTACAAAGCCGCTATGATCAGGCCAAGGATTTCCAGGCTCGCTTCACCCAGACCTACAGTCGTTCAGTGGTTGGACGGGTGAGCGTCTCCTCCGGCCAGGTGCACTTCAAGAAACCGGGGCGCATGCGCTGGGACTACGACAAGCCCGAGGCGCGCATGTTTCTGTCCAACGGGCAGTTCCTTTGGCTGTATGAGCCGGAGGAAAAGCAGGCGTTCAAGCAGGATCTCAAGACATCGCAGTTGCCGGCGGCCTTGGCCTTCCTGATGGGCAAGGGCCGAATCGCCGATGAGTTCGAGGTGGCATGGTCCAAAGACACGCGTTTCGGCCGGCCCGACGACTATGGTTTATCGCTGCGGCCCAAGCAACCCCAGTCGACCTACAAGTCCATCGTCTTCGTGGTCGACGCGGGTGACTTTTCGGTTCGGGAAAGCGTGCTTGTCGATCAGCAAGGCAATCTGAACCATTTCGTGTTTTCTGACTTGAAGATCAACGCCAAGGTTGCCGACGAGGTATTTCGCTGGAGCCCGCCCGCCGGGGTTCGGGTGGTCGACACCGGCAAACTGGGGAAGCCGTGATGGAAGCCCTAGCACTACTGGGTCAATTTTTCGATGCCTCGACGGGCGACGATATGCCAGGGCCGCGCTCGACAATTCTCATGGTCGCTACCCACGCCACGTGGGATCCTAGAGGTTACCAATGACGCGCATGGGATCAGCGGCAGCATTTGTGGTCAGTTTGAGCCTGGCAGCGCCCGAGGTGGCGGCCCAGGTCGACAAGCCCCGCTTTGTTTTCATTTTGGACAACTCGAGTTCCATGAGTGCGAACGTCGCCGGGACGTGGACCCATGGTGACGGCTCGCAGAGCCAGCCGGGCTGCGACATCGACGGAAAGTCCACCGGAAGCTGGCCATACGACGACAGCAAGCTATATCAGGCCAAGGCGGCGATTATCGACACCATTTCGGCCTTTGGCTCGGCTGAGTTCGCGCTTGCCACCTACGCGCGCGTGCTGCTGGGGCAGCCCTGTCAGACGGATGGTGATTGCACGGCCATTGTGCCGGGCACCGCTTGTGCGGCTTTCGCGACCCAGAAGTACTGTGTCCGGCGCATGGGCGGCCCCTACCTGGAGTGCAAGCCTGACGTCGCCGACCCTAGCTGTACGGCGTGCGCAAATCCGGCCGATACCAACGACACCATTTTTGAGTGGCGCCAGCTCGATTGCAGCACTCCTTGCTCCTATTCCAGCACTTGTCCCGGGGCGCAGGTCATCGTCGGATTCCCCACCGCCGGCTCCAATTTTCCCGACATCTACCGCTGGATCGACGGCAAAGAGGACCTGCCTCCATTCACCTCAACCTCGAACCGCGAGATCCGGGCCGAAACCATGACGCCCCTCGCGGGCAGCGTGTACTCCGTGCGCGACTGGTTGCTCGATGGGACCAGGACAGACGTGGGGCCGGGCGCCGGATTGCTTTCGAGCAATTCCGCGCTACGGGATCCTCGTGCCGCGTGTCGACCATACGGTATCGTTCTGGTGACCGACGGGGAAGACACCTGCAGCCTAGATGGTGCGAACGACCCGGTCACGGCGGCTGCTGCTGCCTACAAGGCCGGAATTGCGGTCTACGTGGTCGGGTTCGGCACCGGCAATGTGGACTCGTTGAACCGGATGGCGATGGCAGGTTCGGGCAGCAAGAAGTCCGCGTATCTCGCGAACAATCGGGCCGACCTGGCTGCCAGTCTAGGTGACATCATCGTGAACTCCCTTCCTGTGCCCCGGTGCAACTGTGACGCTGCTTGCTATGATGACACAGTCGCGTTTCCGCAGAAAGGCCAGCCTTGCACGGTTGGGGTGGGTCGTTGCAAGCGGCAGGGAGTCTATGCTTGCAACGCGACTGGCGACGGGGTGGTGTGTGCGGTGGCTGCGGGCTGCGGGGTGGCGCCGCTGGTTCCTGGAGCGCCCGCGCAGGAAGTTTGCGGCATGGCCGCGGGCTGTCTGGCTCCTACTGCGGCCGACTGTGCTGACGAGAATTGCGACGGGCAGATCGACGAGGGCTTGTCGTGCGGCTGTGCGTACCAGCCCGAGGTGTGCAACGGGCTGGACGACAACTGCAATGGGATTGTCGACGATGTCCCATCAGTGAGCTGTGGCGGTGGAGCGGGGGAGTGCCGGCCGGGGACCACGGCCTGCGTGAGCGACGGCGCGGGCGGAAAGAAAACCGTGTGCCAGGGGGCGGTCGGACCCCAGCCTGAAATCTGCGACAACAAAGACAACGATTGCGACGGCGTGATCGACGGTTTCTCGCAGGCATGTTATCCGGTGGGCTCGTTGGGGTGTACGTTGGACTCCAAGGCGGGAACCTGGACCTGCAAGGGACTCTGCGCGACTGGCATGCAGACGTGTGTGGCGGGTGCCTGGCTGAACTGCGTGGGTGCGACAACTCCCCAGACGGAGATTCCGTGTGACGGCAAGGACAACAATTGCGACGGACAGGTAGACGAAAACGACCCCATTTCGAGTGCACCCTGCTATCCCGCGGGAGTCGTGGGCTGTGACGTCGCGACGGGAAAGTGCGTCGGCGTTTGCGCCTTTGGGCACCAGGCGTGCCAAACCAACCCCATTACGGGCAAGGGTGAATTGGGCTGTGTAGGTGCGGTGACGCCCACTGCTGAGCTATGTAACGGCAAGGATGACGACTGCGATGGCAGCGTGGATGAGGACTTCCCCAACCTGGGCAAGCCATGCAACACCGAGTCCTGTCAGGGGGCGGGGCACTACATCTGCAATGCTCAAGGGACGGATGTGACGTGCACGGTCAGCTCGCTCGGCCCCATGCCGGAGATCTGCGATGGGATCGACAATGACTGCAACGGTGTGATTGACGACCCGGGCGCGAGTATGCCTGGGGTTGGCATCACCTGCGGCAGCGCGGTGGGGGAATGCCGGCAGGGCGTGAGCGCCTGCGTGGACGGGAAGGTCGTGTGCGACGATGTGGGGCCCACGCCCGAAGTGTGCAATGGCAAAGACGACGACTGCGACGGAATTGTCGACGATGGCGTGGTCCCGCCGGCGGGTGACTGCAATCCGCCTGGGCTGGCGGCCGGCGCCGCCATCCAGGGCGAATGCCTTCCGGGGTATTTTGCCTGCACCGGCGCGGCCGGATGGGTCTGCACCGGCGGCGTGGGGCCAACAGTTGAGATCTGCGACGGCAAAGACAACGACTNNTGCCAAAATGGTGCTTGGAAGTGCAGCTTCCCCGCTGGTGTATGCGCCGGCTCGAATGGCTGCTCCCCGGATGACGAGATATGCGACGCACTCGACAATGATTGCGATGGCGTCCTGAACGAGAACGTATCGAACTACGGCCGCCCGTGCGCCAGTGATGACGGCAAACCCGCGCCTGGTGACGGCGCATGCAGAACGACTGGCACTTTTGATTGCAACGGCCCCTCTGCGACCAAATGCAACGCTGTTAAGGCTGATTGTTCGACATTGCCTGGTGGCTGCACGGAACTGTGCGACGGCATCGACAACGACTGCAACGGACAGACAGATGAGGGCACGCTTCCCGGTACCGGTATTCAGTGCGGAAAGAACACCGGCGAATGCAAGCTGGGCACGACGGCCTGCGTAGGCGGAACGTTGGTGTGCCAAGGTGGCGTCAATCCAACGGACGAGATTTGTGACGGCAAGGACAACAACTGTAACGGTCAAACCGATGAGACCCCGTTGTTCGACGCACCACCCGCTACCGCCAACGGCTGCTGGTCACTACCGGGTGCGGACTGTAGTTTCGAAAATCTTCACTGGGGCATTCCCGCCGGCGCAACCTGTTTTGGAAACGGGTCGTTAACTGCGCCCTGCGGTCACGGAACACTTGTCTGCAGTGGCGGTGGTTGGCTCTGCCAAGGTGCCGACCTGCCAAGCGCCGAAGTTTGTGATGGCCTCGATAATAATTGCGACGGCCAAGTTGACAATGGCACGCTTGCCAACATCGGAATCGGCTGCGGTATCTCTTCTACGCCGCCCTGCAAGCTGGGAACGACGACATGTCAGTCCGGTTCAGTCGTCTGCGTGGGCAATATCGATCCAAAGGTCGAAACTTGCAACGGCATTGACGACGATTGCAGCGGTGTAAAGGATGACCATATCAGCTGGGTCGGACAATCCTGTGGAATTGCGACTCCTCCCTGTGTTCAGGGTACTTACGCCTGCGTAAATGGTCAACAGGAATGCCAGGGTGCAGTGGGCCCCCAGCCCGAAGTCTGCGACGGCAAAGACAACGACTGTGACGGCCAAATCGACAACAACGCAGATTGTGGAGTGTCCGCAGTCTGCTTCGAGGGACAGTGCGTACCGCGCTGCCGAGAAAACGAGGAACCGTGCAGTGCCGACCGCTATTGCCAGAACGGACTCTGCCTGCTGAACGCTTGCCTCGCGAATCCTTGTCCCGCCGGTCAACTGTGCAGCGACAAAGGCGTTTGCTACGATCCCTGCGCGCAGGTCACCTGCCTGCCGGGCGCTACCTGCCAGAACGGTCTGTGTCAGGATTGCTACTCACGCGGCTGTCCGACTGGAAAGATCTGTCACGATCGACAATGCCAGTCCGATCCCTGCCTTGGAGTGGTCTGCGCTTCGGGCCAGTATTGTGCTGACGGAACTTGCGTGCGGAGTTGCACGACGGTGACGTGCCCCAGTGGTCAGAGTTGCCGGACGGGCCTGTGTGTGACCGATCCTTGCGCGGCAGTGACTTGTCCCGCGGGCTCCTACTGTGATCCCTCGACGGCAGCCTGCAAGGATAGGATCTGCGCGCACATCGCGTGCGTGGCCGGCACGGTGTGCGTCGAGGTCAGCGGCAAGTGCGAGACAAGTCCCTGCGAAGTGGTTAGCTGCCAGAGCGGCGAGGTATGCTCCGTCCAGCCTGACGGGCGGGCAGAGTGTGTTCTGAAACAGAGTCAAGATCCGTGCCAACTGATTAGCTGCCAGAGCCCGGAGTTATGCATGGTCCAATCTGACGGAACAGCACAGTGCGTTCTGAGCAAGAATGGGGAGCCCAAGGCTCAGGTCAAGCCGGGGAGCAGAGGTCTGTTCGGCTGTACGGTTGGTGCCGAGGGTACTGGAACTGGATCTGAGTTGGGTGCGTGGATGCTGGCACTGCTGGGCTTGGCGCTGGCGCGCGGGAGGCGGCGCTAGCGCCGCCTCTCGTAGATTCGTAGCTGGTTGCCCAATCGGTCGAGACGGCCGGCTACGCCAGCAGCGCCTCCAGCGTCTCACGGTCGAGCTCGCGGATGAGGCTGTTGTCGCCCGTGACAATCGACTCCGCTAGCACGCGCTTCGATTCCTGCAACTCCGCGACCTTCTCCTCGACGGTTTCCTGGGCCAGCAGGCGATAGACGAAAACGCGCTTTGACTGCCCGATGCGGTGGGCGCGATCAACCGCCTGCGCCTCGACCGCGGGGTTCCACCAGGGGTCGAGGATGAAGACGTAGTCGGCGGCCGTGAGGTTGAGGCCCAGGCCTCCGGCCTTGAGACTGATGAGGAACAGGCCGCATTCGGGATCGGTCTGGAAGCGGGCCACGTGCTGCTCGCGATCTTCGGTCTTGCCATCGAGGTACTCGTAGCTCACCTGGGCGGCGTCGAGGGCGGCGCGCAAGATGGCGAGGAAGCTCGTGAACTGGGAGAAGACCAGTGCCTTGTGACCTTCCTCGCGCAATTCGAGCAGGCGGGGCAGGAGCACTTCGAGCTTGGCGCACGGTTCCTTGGCTCGCTTGCGGTCGATGAGGCCAGGGTGGCATGCGGCCTGGCGCAGGCGCAGAAGCGCTTCCAACACCTGGAGCTTCACTTTTCCAATCCCCTGCTTTTCGATTCGGCCGAGCAGGCTCGCGCGATAGTGTTCGCGCAGTTCCCGATAGAGACGCCGCTGCCCGGGCTCAAGCTCGCACAGGATGGTTTCCTCGTGCTTGCGCGGTAGCTCTGGCGCGACCGCGTCTTTCGTACGCCGCAGGATGAACGGTCGCAACGCGCGGGCGAGCACTGCGACCACCTCGGGCCGGGGCCGCGATCCGCCCGCCGCGCCTTGCAAGATGCGACTTCCGCCGAGCATGCCGGGGTTCAGGAATTCGAACAGGGACCACAGCTCACCGACGTGGTTCTCGATGGGCGTGCCCGAGAGCGCGAGGCGATGGTTGCCGCGCACGAGGCGGGCGGCCTTGGCCGACTCCGAGTCCGCGTTCTTGATCGCCTGGGCCTCGTCGAGAATGACGTAGTCGAAGTCGATCTCGCGCAGGAGCATGACATCGTTGCGCAAAGTGCCGTAGGTGGTGACGACCAGGTCGGCGTCCAACAGGGCCGCAGCTTCCGCCGGGCGATCCGATCCCACGTGCGTGAGCACGCGTAGCTCGGGCACAAAGCATGCGGCCTCGTGCCGCCAGTTCCAGACCAGCGACTTCGGCACCACTACCAGCGAGGGCCGCTTGACCTCGCGGCGCCGGACGGCGAGCATGGCCAGCACCTGGACTGTCTTGCCGAGCCCCATGTCGTCGGCCAGGCAGCCACCGAAGCCGAAGCCGCGCAAGAAGGTCATCCATCCCAGCCCAAGCTTCTGGTAGGGGCGCAACTCACCGTGAAAGCCCTGCGGCTCGTCCTCGGGCGTGATGCCCTCGAACCGCGCCAGCTCCGCGCGCGCCCGTGCGAATATCTCATCCACGCGGCTGTCAGCGTCGGCGTCGGCCGCGAGCAAAGCGGCGTCCAGGATTCCGGCCTGACTGCGGCGAAAGCGCAGCTTTTCGCCCTCCACGCTGCCGATTTCGCCCAGAAGCCCGTACTTGGCGAGCCACTCCTCAGGCAGTATCCCGAAGCTGCCGTCGCCGAGCACCACGGTGTTTTCGCCCCGGCGGAGCGCGCGCAACAGCTCGGGCAGCGCCGCGCGCACGCCCTCGAAGTCGACCGTGGCGGCAAGGTCGAACCAGTCGATGCCGCTCGTCACCTCAAGCTGGAACTGGCCCGGACGGCGGTAGAGCTTGCCGTCGGCCTCCACGCGCCAGCCGTCGGCGAGCAGGGCCCGCACCGCGTCGGGCACTTTCTTGGGCGCGATATCGAAGCGCATCGGCTCGTTGTTCCCAAGCCACGGCGAAGAGCGGCGCGCCCGGAAGCCGAGGGTGGGGAGCTTCGCGGCTGAGGCGCACTCGGCCGTGCGGTCACGCCTTATGATCAGTCGTTCGGCAACCCTCGGCACGATCGCCCGTGTGTCGTCGCCCGGCACAAGCTCGCCATCGTAGTCGAAGAGCAGATCGGCTACCGGCCGGTTGCCCGAGCCGTCCCAAGGGGAACGAGGGTCGGGCGGACCGATCTTCAGGATCGGTTGCGGCGGCACCGTGATCTCGCGCAGTGCGAGCGGCGCGGGCAGCACGAGCCGCGGCAAGCCGGGCAGCTCAAGCAGCTTGGCGAGTAGTCGTTCTTCCTCGTCGCGCGGCACCTTGATGCGGTGGTGCTCCCTCAGCATCACCACCAGGCCAAAAGCGTGGAAGTGTTCGAACCGGGAGACGCGATCGGGAAACACGATCCAGCCCGACCGCGTGAGCACAAGGGGAGCGGCCAGGTCCACGGACTCGTCGCCCCGGCGAAGCTGGCCCGCGAGCTCCGTGAACGGTACGGCAGCATCGCGCTCGACTACGAGCGCAAGCTCCCAGGCGCGATCCCCGTCGTAGCTCGCCGGCGTGATCTCGTGCGGGCTGGTGCGAATTCGCAGCCGCCCGGTTGCCGATAGACGTGGCATCAGCATGGAGGCCATGCTCGCCGGAACGCGAATCTCGCCGGGAAAGGCGGCCGCCGCGTACCCGTAGTAGGCGTAGCTCCCGCCGAGTTCGCCGGCGGTCCGCAGCAGTGGCAGAATCTCACGGTCGCGATCGTCGGAGAGCAGCGGCAGCTCAGCAACCGGCACACGCGTGGGTTTCTCCTTGCCCCACGTGCCGTCCTTGCGCCGTGGGCGCTCCATGACGAGGAGGGTGAGCTCGCCACGCTTGGTCGCTTCGACATCGACAACGTACAGAAGCTCGTGCGCCGCCCGGTGGGGCACCGTTGCTTGGGGGCCCGCTTGCGATCTCGCCTGGTCGAGCAGCCGCTCCCAAAGCGGTGGCGGGCGTCCCACGGTGGGTCGTTGGTTGCGCGGCGACGGAAACAACGGAGGCGTCGCCCGAGTCGGGTGCAGCATCGAGAGAGTCCCGTCTTCCCGTGCGCCTCCGGACTTGTCGGTGCCACCAGGCTCGTCCTCGGCGTCTTCGAGCTCGATCCGCGCGGGCGGCGGTATGTTCGCCAGAATGCCACGAGAGGCCGCCGTCAAGGCCGTGGCCCACAGGTGTTTGCAGGCACCGCGGTCAAAGAAGAAGGGGCAAGTACACGAAAGAAGAAGGACGCCCTTGTTCGTGTGCTGGAACTTCACGCCGTAGGTTCGGCTGCCCTTGACCGCCGCGAGGATGACGTCGGAGGAGTGCGCCAGGATCTGCACGGCGCCGGCGTCGTGGTACGCGCTTCCCCGCGCGCGCACGTCGGGCGGGAACTCATCCATGAGCTCGTCAAGAGCCATGGCTTTCCATACCATGAACGATCGATACTGATTAGGTAGAGTCAGTGAGTCAGTTCCGAGACCTGGGCGATCGGGGCCCTCTTGGCGTTCAGAGTCCGCTGGACCGTCCGCCGTAGCCGCGATGCGTGCTGCCATTAGGGGATTAGGCAGTGGCACAAGACCGCGCCATTCGTCGAATCCGGGGATCCGCCACCGTCAACTGGTTGAAATTCCTTGAGATGCCGGGCGGAGAGCCAGCACGGCCGCATCGCATGCGCCGCCCGCCAGTGCTTGCGAAAAACGCCGCGCGGATGGAAGCTGCTGCCGAATACAAAGTTCGGCGAACGAACTTAAGACGAGAGAGGCACCATCGACAATGTCCATCCAGGAAATCGGTTGCTGTGGAGCATATTGCCGCACCTGCCGCGCCTATCGTGCGCCCTGCGGAGGGTGCACCTCGGGATACGGCAGCGGCGAAAGGGACATCCGAAAGGCACGATGCCAAGTCAAGGTCTGCTGTGTTACGCGTGGGCAGCCGACCTGCGCCGATTGCCCTGAGTTCGATGACTGCCGCATCCTGGGCGCGTTTCATGCGAAGAACGGATACAAGTATGGGAAGTATCGCCAGGCTTTGATCTTCATTCGGAAGAACGGTCACGCGGCCTTCGTGACTGTCGCGGACAAGTGGACCGGGGCGTGCGGTAAGTACCCACGGCAGGCCGGTGAAGACGGCGCCGCCGCCGTCGAACAAGGCGTTGCACCTGTCGGTCGGCCGCGGACGGCCGCCCGCAGGTGAACGCCAAACCGTTCGACGGACCAGCGGACCAGCACTTCTTGTCGTGGTTCGGATCTCGGCGACCAGATAGTTATGAGCACCACGTTCCGACCGGAGGCGGGTTCGGGGAAAGAAGAGGAGCGGCATCTGACGGCGCCGGAGCGAATACCTGGAGCCTTGCGTGGCTCAAGAATGCACGATATCGGCTCTCAACTGCCAATTGTGACATGGAGCAACGACATGGCCCTGGCTCGAGACATGGCACTTGCATGGTTGAAGCGCATCCGGCCCAACTGCTGGCCGATGTCCTTGGCTTTGATGGTCATACCTGCTGTCAGTGTCCTTCTCGTGGGATGCGCACATCATGAAAGCGGCTGAGACAAGTTTCAGCTGCCAACGCTCAGGCAAGAATCGGGATGACGCTTAGAATCCGGCCGACAAGCCGGCCCGAGGGCAAGGAGGGCCGATTAGCGACGGACAGCCCACCCCACCCACCCCGCGGCTGCGCCGCGCGGTTTGAGGCATCGCTTTCCTAGCCCTCCTCAAATGCGCGCGGGGCGGTCAGGCAATACTCGATGGCAGGCTGGATCTTTTCCGGGGGCAATCCGCGCCAGAAGACGTGCCATTCGGGAAAGCGAGCCAGGCCGTCGCACTGTTTGGCGTACCACGAGCATATGGGATTGGAGGGTTGCGTGCGCCAGAAGAAGGTCGGATAGTCGCGCGTGAGTAGCGACCAAATCTCGCCACCGATGCCCTCACCCTGGGCTTCCCGTTCGACGGCGAACTTGGACAAATAGGGCGCCACTGGCTTTCTCCCTACTAGCGCCGCACCCAGGTAGCCCTCCTCCAGGTAGATGCGCTCGGCGTCGCATTCGATCAGCCCGCCCGGGTTCATGGCACCCGCAACCAGGGCTCGGCCGAACGCCGATTGCAGAAGACCTTGCAGCCGCTCGCGGTCGACGCGGGTCAAGCCGTCGTGGGTTTCGATGCGCGAGCCACGGCGAATCATCGTCCCGGCACCGTTGACGGTGAACAGTTCGCGCAAAAGCTGAAGAGGGTTGACCACGGCTACGCTCATACGCTGGGGAACCTGATCGAGAAGAGTCTTGACGTGACGGAGGAGCGAGGCGTGGCGGCGCGACAGGTGGCCGGTGGTCATCAGTCGTTCGTAGTCGTTGGACAGGTTGACCAGCGAAATGGATGGAGCGCCCTCGCGCTCGAGACCGGAGCTGGTGGAAAGAAACACCACCTTGCGGGTCTCCAGACCGGTGGCCAGACTGTGCAGTAGGCGAAAGCGGTCTTCGATGTCCAGTTCCTTGGCCGCGTCCAGCGACACGATGGGGATGGTGTTCTGTTGCAAAGTTTCGCGTACCGACTCGCGGATTGCCGCCGGAAGATCGGGCCCCGAGCCAATGGTCCGGGCGGGTACTTCGTCTTCCAGCAGCCATTCCAAGATTCGCTGCGACTGCCGATCAGCGTCGCGCGCATCGAGCAGGCCGACCAAGACCACGGGACTGAGGCCCAGGCCGGCTAGGATGCGCAGATCGAAGTGAAAGGGATCGAGGGCGGCGCGGACGATCTGGGCGTCGGCCACGATGATGGCGAAGCTCTCCTTGCGTTGGGCGCGGAAGAGCTTCAGGTAGAGGTCCACGTCGGCCTTCTGGCCTACACTTTCGAGAAAGCGTTGGATGACTTCTGGTTCCATGTGATCCGTTGGCTGCCAACCATGACCCCAGCATGGCGGCTCCGTCAATCCTCGTGAGAGGTTTCGACGTGCACGGCGGCACACGACCGCTGGCGAACCAGCCTGTGGTACGCTGGCTGCCGCGAACATGAGCGACCGAGGCATGGCCCCCACTGAGATGGCGGAAGCTGCGCGTGATCCACGCGTGGGCACCGTGGTGGGGGAGCGCTACCGCATACTCGGGCGCATCGGCGAGGGCGGCATGGGCGCGGTGTTCCGGGCTGAGCACATATTGATGAAGAAGGTGGTGGCACTGAAGCTTCTGCACGCCGAGATGGGACAAGTCGAGGAGGCGGCGCGGCGCTTCGAGCGCGAGGCCCAGTCGGCGTCGCGCCTCAACCATCCGAACATCATCTCGGTCACCGATTTTGGCCGCAACCACACCGGAGAGTTGTTCCTGGTCATGGAGTTCGTGGCGGGCGAGTCGCTGACCGACCTGCTTGCGCGCGAGGGCCGTCTGCCGGCGGCACGCGCGTGCCGCCTGGCGGGTCAGATTCTGAGCGCGCTCGAGCACGCGCACGCGCAGAAGGTCATTCACCGCGACCTGAAGCCGGCCAACATAATGCTGGTGCAGAGTCCAGATGCGCGTTTGGGTGAAACGGCCAAGATTCTGGACTTCGGAATCGCCAAGATCACGGAAAGCAGTGAGGGTGAACCGACATTGACCAAAGGCGTGATGATCTTCGGCACGCCTAGCTACATGTCGCCCGAGCAGGCCACCGGGCAGGAGGTTGACAGCCGATCCGATCTCTATTCGTGCGGGATCATCCTGTACGAGATGTTGACCGGCAAGAAGCCGTTCGAGGCCGAGGACTTGGTCAAGCTGATGGCCATGCAGGTGACGGCGCCACCGCCGGCGTTCGCCACGGTGGCGCCCAGCGCAAACATACCGGCCTGCCTGGAGGCCGTGGTCATGCGGGCGCTGGCGAAGGATCGCGAGCGTCGCTACCGTACCGCCGCCGAGTTTCGCGAGGCTTTGGAAAAGGCCGAGGCGACTGGCGTGGCCGAGGCGCCGGTGGGTTTGGGCGGGAAGGCCGGCGCGGGGTTGTGGGCCAGACGGTGGATGCTTTGGGTTGCGCTCGGCAAGCTGTGGATCGCACTGGGTTGGCTGCGACGCCAGACGGCCAGGGTGGGGCGCTCACTACTCGTGCGCCTGCCCCCGCGGGCACGGCCGTGGGCAAAGCCGGTGGCGGCTCTCATAGCCGCGGGATTCGTGGCGGTTCTGCTTTACGGCCACCGTCACGGCGCGGCCCCGCACCTGCAGCCGCCGCGGCCCACGCCTGTCGCGCAGGAGATGAAGTCGCCCATCAAGCAGATCGAGGCCGCCATGGCCAAGGCGCACTTTGCCGAGGCCCGCGTCCTCATCATGCAGCAGATCTCGGAGCACCCCGACGTGGCGCGGGTGCGCTACCTACTGGGAAACTTGGAGTTCGCCGACAAGAACCCGGGCGCTGGGGTGCAAGCCTACGAGGAGGCGCTGCGCATGGATGCGGGGCTGCGCGGAGATGCCGCGCTGCTGGTCAACCTGCAGGGGCTGCTGCCGGACAAGAAGCTCGGCCGGTCGGCGCTCGATCTCATGGTCAGGCAGGTTGGCGTCCCGGCTTGCAGAGCACTGGCCGAGATTGCCAGCGACGACCGTCGCATGGACTTCCGGCAGGACGCGCGCACGGCCTGCGATACCCTGGGTTGCGCCGAAAAAGTCGACCGGGTGCAGAGCTACGCGCTGGACTTGGCGCAAGGAAGAAGCTGCGCGGAGAAGCGAGAGGCTGTGCAGTGGCTCGGCGCGAGCAAGGATCCTCGCGCAGTCGAGCCGTTGCGCAGGGCCCGCTACGGTGAACGGGGCGGGCTTCTCGGTCGAGTGCTCGGCGGTAGTGGCAACGCCTGTATCATCAAGGACATTGACGCTGCCCTGAAGCAGCTAGGCGTCGAGCCGCCGTCGCGAAAAAAGAGGTAGCTAGCTGGTCACCGTGATCCGTGCGCAGGCGGCACTAGGGGTGTCCGACACCCCCTAGCCCTGCGTGGTCGACCCTGAGATCAGATAGCCGCCGCTGAGTGCGCCGAATTCCAAGTTCCCGACCTTCCCGATTCCGTGGGACAATCACGGCGATGAGTGTCTCGACAGGAAAGGCCACGCTGCCACGGCCAATTCAACTACGTGGTCGAACGCTTCGGACCACGGGTTTCCGTGACCTGCGGGCACAAGAATGCACCGTCAGCTACAAGGCCGAGCAAGTCGTGCAGGTCGCCTTCGAACGGAAATCAGGCATCGCGACGGGAGGCAGTGGTTGAGGCACGAAGGTGCAGTCACGGGCCGGCCGGGTTGTTCGCCTGCTGCTCCGTGCGGGCGACCGCTGGCCTGGTTGGCTCTGCTGCTGAGTCTGGTGGTGGCAGCCTACGCGCGTACCATCGGATTCGCCTACGTGTGGGACGATCTTGCCCTGCTGGTTGGGAATCCGGTGGTAAGGGGAGAATCCCCGTTCCGGGAAATCTTCACGGCAGACTATGTTGCGGGTACCTCGCCGGGCGTCCAAGGCTGGATGTTCCGGCCCTTGGCACTGGTGTCGTTTCGATGGGAATGGGCTCTGTCACCGCATCCAGCGTGGGGTCACGCCATCAATGTGGCGCTTCACGTTTTGACGACCGGGCTTGTCTGGAGCATTGGGCGGCGACTCGGGGCAAGTTTCATGGCGGCAAGCCTGGCTGCGGCGGGCTTTGCCCTGTTTCCGGGGCAAATAGAAGCAGTCGCCTGGGTTTCCGGACGGCCTGACTTGCTGGCGGGGTTCTTTCTTGCCGGGGCCATCTTCTTGATGGCGTCCCCTTTGGCGATTTCGACATCGCGTGCGCTGGCGGTTTGTCTGCTGACCGGGGCTGCGTGCCTTTGCAAAGAGACCGCTCTCTTGGTTGCGCCGATCGTCGCGCTGGCAGCGGGTCTGGGCATGCGAGCCAGTGCCGGGTGGCTCGCCCTGCGGCCCGTGGTGGCCGTCTTCGTTGCGTGGGTAGCCGTTGTTGCGCTACGTGTACGAGCCCTCGGTGGATTTGGCCTGCAGCCTCAACAGGGGGCCAAACTGGACCTTGGAACACAGCTAGCACGCCTCGGCGAGCAGATCGCATGCCTCCATGGATTTGATCCGCGAGCCGTGATGGCGGTTCCCGAGCCGGGCCCTGCGCGGTGGGGGATGATGCTCTTGATTGTCGTAGCCATCGCGGGCGTCGCATGGGCTGTCGCCGGTTTGCGGCGACGGGGCGCTTGGCTGGCGGCGGGGTTGGTGTGCGCAGCCATGATTGCCTTGTTGCCGGTGATGCGCCTGCGCTGGCCGTCGTTGCGGTACTGGTACCTCCCAACCATGTGCTTGGCGCCGCCCGCTGGGTTGGGCCTGGCACGCGGGTTCGCGGGCACACGACCCCGAACCGTGTTGGTTTCCCTGGTGGCCCTGCTGGCGGCGTGGACGGTGTTTGGCCAACTGCGTCTGCCCGCTTGGCGATCCGAAGCGCGCCTGTTCGCCACCGAAGCGGAACTTCAGCCTGACAATGCCGACGTTCTCTATTTCCACGCCCAACGAACGGCACTGGACGGAAGGCCAGACCTCGCGGTGCCGATCTATGAAGCTGCTTTGACCCGGGCGCCTGGACATCGACCTTCGTGGCTGGGTCTGGGAAGAGCCCTGCTCGCCCTCGGTCGACCTGCAGCTGCGGAAAACGTGGCGCGGCAGTCCCTGCGAGGCGAGCCCCGTACCTGGCCCCAGTTCATGTTGTTGGGCGATGCCCTGGCCGGGCAGGAGAAGTGGGGTGATGCGCGGAAGGCCTATGATCAAGCCCTGACGAACGCGCCTTCGGTGCCTGATGTTCTCATCGCAGCCGCGCGGGCCGCGCGGGTGACGGGAGACCCGGAGCGGGCGCAGGCTCTCGCCCGCCGCGCGCTCGGGGTTGACCCGCGAGATCAGCGTGCATCAGCGCTCATCGCGGTTCCCGCCGCGCCCAAGTAGAAGCGGCGCCCAGCGCATTACGGTCCAGCCGGGTGGAACGCGCAACAAACCGGAAAGAGCGTTACTATGAGAGCCATGAGCACGAAGCTGGCATGGACCTCGGGCTTAATGATGGGTTTGCTGCTGTCGGGGGGCTGCAGTAGCGTGACCCCGGGTGCGCACGACGCGGCGGCAGGTCAAGCTGGACCAAGTCAGGGTGGCGGTCCAGGCGACACCGGCGGCCAGACGGCTGCAGGCGGCTCGGGCAGTGGCGGGCTCGGTACGGGTGGCATCGCCACGGGTGGCGTTGCCACGGGCGGCGTTGCCACGGGCGGTGTTCATACGGGTACAGGCGGTGGCGCAGGCGGCATCGCCACCGGAGGCCGGGACGGAGGGCTCGGTGGGGTTGGCTCAGGCGGCAGCAGCACCGGAGGCGCCGACGCAAGCACGGCGGGTGCGGGCGGCCGCGACGCGAGCGGCACCGAGAGCGGCCGGGCTGGCGCTAGCGGTGGCGGGCGCGGTATCGACGGCGGCCGGGGTGGCGCAGGCGGAGGTGGCGGGGGTTCCATCGACGGCGGTCTCGCTGGCACCGACGGTGGTTGCTCGGCCCATGGGACGGCGCCCGCTGTCACGCGAGGCGGGCAATACTTCGGATTCCCGGAGAAGCTCAACCGGTACTACACGGATTGCGCCTGGCAACCGTCGAGCACCGTCTACGTCAGCCCGAAAGGCACGGGCAATGGTAGCTCGCCCTCGAATGCTGCAAGCGTGGCGACAGCCCTCGCGGCCGTCGTGCCTGGCAGGATGGTTGTCTTCACCGCGGGTACCTACTCCGGCTGCTACGAGCTCGACTCGGATCACGGCGGCAGCTACGACAGTCCCATCGTGCTTTTCGGCGAGCGCAACGCCGACGGCTCGCCCGCCGCTATCATCAATTGTTGTACCACCGGACGCAAAACCTGCGTCAACCTGGAAGCTTCCGACTATGTCGCGGTCGATGGGTTCGAGCTGGTCGGCGGAGATTATGGCGTGCGCGCGGTCGGCGCCGGGTATCCCGCGAACCAGCACCAGAAGGGCACCGCGGTTCTTAACAACATCGGCCACGGGCAAAACAAAGATCCCTTCTTCACCGGGGAGTCCGATTGGTTCGTTATCGAAAGCTGCATTGGCCACGACTCGGGCAGCGGCGACGGGCACGGAATCTACCTGAGCAACGGCAGCGACTGGAACATCGCCCGCTACAACGAGACCTACAACACCGCCTCGTCGGACTTCCAGATCAACGCGGATCCGCTGTCCACCTGCGACGATGACGGCGTGGCCTTTGCCGATCCCGAGTGCGATGCGGTCGCGGGCAGCAGCGTGACCGGGGGACGAGGTGCCTCCGACTTCATGCTGATCGAGGCCAACTTCTTCCACCACAGCCTGGCGCAGGGGCCCAACTTCACCTCGGTCAGAAACAGCACCATCAAGAACAACATCTTCGCGCTTCCCGCGCGCCACGGCGCCAGCTTCTGGCAAGAGACGGACAATCCCAAGCTGGGCTCGTCGAACAACCTGGTCGCGCACAATCTCTTCATCACCCAGGTGTCGGACAGACAAGCCATCGGGGTCACCAACAACTCGACCGACAACCAGTTCAAGAACAATGTCATCGTCGCGGTCAGCATCAGTGGCAGTACCGTCACGGCCAACGCCAAGGGCGAACTCCTCACCACCGACGCCACTACGGTAGGGGCCAACATTTTCGAGCACAACGCTTGGGTCTCAGGGTACTTCGGCTCTGACGACACCGCGCCGGCCTACAATCCGACCGCCACCGAGCGCCTAATCCCCAGCGTTGACCCAACTTGGTTCGCAGCATTTCCGACGTCGGTCGGCCACGACCCCGCGGCCTTCGCTCCGACCGCCACCACGCCGTGGCTCGATTTCGGCAACCTCCTACCCGAGGTCCCCACCGACCGCGACGGCGTGGTCCGACACGCGCCCGTGGATCTTGGTCCATTCGAGCGATGAGGTCGCGATCGATGATGCTGGTGTCTTGAAACCCAAACTGTCGACTGCGCATCTCGCCGTGCTGTTGATCGTGCTCGCCCGGTGCGCGCCGAGCGAGTCGGTGTGCTCGGATCCGGACATCGACGCGGGGCCCGCGTACGTGGCCACGATCGACGCGGGGGCCGCCCCGCTCGCGATTCTCCTCTACACGTACTCGACCGGATTTCGGCACGATTCGATCCCCGAGGGCATCGCCGCGATCCGAGCGCTCGGGAGCGCAAATGGATTCGGCGTGGACGTGAAGGGAACCGCGCTCAATCAGCGTGGCTCCTACTGCAGCAACCAGCCCGAACCGGCCGACGTGGCGTACTTCACGGCGGACAATCTGTCGAAATATGCCGCCGCGGTATTCCTCAGCACCACGACCCAGGCGACACCGACGAGCACGATCCTCGACGACGCGGGCAAGACCGCGTTCGAAGCGTATATTCGAGCCGGCGGCGGCTTCGTTGGCATTCACGCGGCCGCCGATGCCGAATACGGCTGGGCCTTCTACCACGACCTTCTGGGGGCGACGTTTCTCGCGCACGGCCCTGTCGCGACGTCCTCGCTCCGCGTGGAGGACACGGTGCACCCGGCCTCGAACGCACTCCCGAATCCGTGGTCGCGCTACGACGAGTGGTACGACTTCACCGAGAACCCGCGGCCAACGGCCCACGTGCTGATCAACCTCGACGAGGCGACGTACCTGGACAACCCCAGCCCGATGGGCGACCACCCGATCGTATGGTGCAAGAGCGTCGGCGCGGGGCGCTCGCTGTACACTGGACTCGGACACACCGGTGCCGCGTTCGCGGATCCGATGGTTCAGCGACATCTGCTTGGCGGCATCCTGTACGCCGCGGGCGCCATCGCGGCCGACTGCTCGTCACCCTAGGTTGGAACCCCCAGTTCATCGTGGGTGGTCGCCGGTCGCGCCTCAACGAACTTGGGTTCGGCCCAAGTGCGGGCTATGGTCCACAATCTTGAGCACTGACTGGAAAACCGTCATCGCCGCTGGCACCGCGGGCGTCAAACGCAACGTCCTGCCGGGGCTCGCGTTGCAAGCGATCGCACTCGCGTCAGCGCTCGCGTACTACATGTTACCTGGAGCGCGCCCTGCCTTTGCAGCGGTGGCAGGTTGGAAAGAGCACTACGGGTTCGCCTATTCCGCCTGCGCCACGGCCCTGTTCGGCGGGGCGATTCCCTTTCTATACTTGCTCGCATCGGGGCACATAAAAATCGGCCAGCGCCGGGCCCAATTCCTGTTCTACCTGCTGTTCTGGGGCTACCGAGGCGTCGAGGTCGATTTGTTCTACCGGCTGCAGGCATTCGTGTTTGGCGACCGGGCTGCGTTGGCCGTCGTACTACCCAAAGTCCTAGTCGACCAACTCGTCTACAGTGTGTTTATCGCTGCTCCTGGTCAGGCGCTGTTCTTCCTGTGGAAAGAACGTGGATTTTCGTTTCGCGCAATCAGGCCCGACCTCAACCTCAGCTACCTAACGACCGCGGTTGCCACTGTCGCATTTTCTTCCTGGATGGTCTGGATTCCCGCGGTTTCGATTATCTATTGCCTGCCATCGCCCTTGCAGATTCCTCTGTACAACTTGGTCGTATGTTTCTGGGCGTTGTTGTTGACGTTCGTCAGTCAACGCTCGGCCGCAGATCGCCGGGTGTTGGGAACGTAATTGTTGCCGTCGCGAGTAGTGTAAATCTACTTGTACATCAAAGAGCGCATGCCCCACCGCTGGTCACGCAGGTGCTCGTGAGGGAGTTGCAACAGAACTCGCCCCAGCCGCAAACTGCGGTGCCGCACTTGACTCCTTCTGCTGCGTCGACTCTGCGCACGTCGCTGCTCCCCCCAGCCTCGCCACGTGTCCCGGTGTCACTGCCCGCGTCCGCGCAACCTTCGGGAAGGGCACAGACGGGGTCAGTGGGGACGTCGACACCTCCGTCGGGTGCCGGGTTGCACGTGCACACGGTGCAGCCGTTGCCATCAACCGGACTGCCGTAGGCGCACCGCATCGGTGGGCAGGATGGGCATGCAGACGTATCGATGGCCGTGGTGGCGTCCTGGGATGCTCCGGCGTCCCTGACTGCGCTAGTGCCGCCTCGGCCCCCGGCACCTCCTGCGCCGCCACTGCCGGTGGCGCCGCCCGTCGCGCTGCCGCCGCTCGCCGGGTTGCCGCCGCTACCGGTGCTACCTCCGCGGTCGGTCTTGCCACCGCTGCCCGGCGTGCCACCGCTTCCGACCCTCCCGGCGCTGCCGCTGGTGCCCCCGGTGCCAACGCTCCCGCCACTTCCACCGCTGCTGCCGGAGCTGACGGTTGCGCCTCCATTTCCTTGAGAACCTCCCGAATGTCCTCCCGTTCCCGCCGTGCCGCCGCGATTGTTGGAGCTGCAGCCCACGAAAACCACGGCAGACATGGCCACAAAGAATCGGACGGAATTGCTCATCATGGCGTCGAACCTCCCTAGCGGAAACTCAAACGCAGTCTACACCGGCCGGGCCGCATAGGGACGTAGCTGACGGCTAGGACGAGGTGCGGCAGGGAAGAGAACAGTGCGCGAAATCGAGGCCAAGACAACTGCGCGTCAGATTCCGTGACAATAATGGCACCCAGCTCGACAATACGCTGTGGAGGTTTCATGCGAAACGCACTTCTCGGACTCGTAAGCGCGGTGGTGCTCGCCTCGACGATGGCGACCAATGGCTGTAAAAGCAGCTCCGGCGGCGGGGGAGCGGGCGGCACACGGGGCGGCTCCGGCAGCGGCGGAACGACAGGCAATGGCGGGAGCCCCAGCGGAGGCTCGAACGGAAATGGCGGAGTTCCGGGCAGCGGCGGGAGCGTCGGCAGTGGCGGCAATAGCCAACCGGCTGATACGGGCGCGTGCCCCGGCATGACGTCCTGTGGCGGCGACCTGGTCGGAACCTGGAACGCGAACTCGTCCTGCCTGAACGTGACGGGTGCGCTGGACCTGTCGATGATTGTTGGTAAGGATTGTCCCTCCGGGCCGATCACAGGGTCCCTCCAGGTGGACGGAACGTGGACCGCCAACACCAACGGGACCTATACGGACAACACGGTCACGTCGGGCGACGAGCAGATCACGTTGGGGGCCTCGTGCCTGGTGATTTCGTCGACCCCCGTCACCTGCGATGGAGCGGCTAACCTCCTCCAAAGCGTCCTAGGCTTCTCCGATTTCAAATGCCCATCCGCTACGGGCGGCGGGTGCAACTGCTCGGGCACCGTCCAACAGACGGGCACGATGGGGTTCGTATCCCAGTCACCGTCGACCAGCGGCAACTACAAGACCTCGGGCAACGTGGTCACGATCTCGGGCGACTCGGGCGACACGCAGTTCTCGTACTGCGTCTCGGGAAACAAGTTGACCATGAGCCCGCTCGGCACCAACCCGACCATGACAGGCACGATCGTGTTCCAGAAGGGCAACAGCTCGGGTTCGGGCGGCACGACAGGTAGCGGCGGGCAGACCGGTTCTGGTGGCAAGAGCGGCGCAGGCGGAGCTACTGGCGGAGGCGGCGTGGTCGCGGGCGGGACCGCTGGCTTGGGCGGCGCCCGCAGCGCAGGCGGAGCAGCTGGCTCGGGTGGCACACGCGGCGCGGGCGGAGCCACTGGCGGAGGTGGCGCTGGCGGTGTAGCTGGGCAGGGTGGTTCAGGCACGAGCGCCCAAGGCGGGACCGCTGGCGGCAGCGGCAGTACGGGGCCATGCGATATCTATGGAGCTGCCAACACGCCGTGCGTCGCCGCGCACAGTATGGTGCGTGCTCTCTACGGCACGTACAATGACAAACTCTATCAGGTCAGGCGCTCGGACAACACCACGAAGGACATCTTGACTCTTGCGGCTGGTGGCATCGCCGACACAGCGCCGCAGGACACGTTCTGCTCCGGTTCGACATGTGTCATCACCGTCGTCTACGACCAGTCGGGTAAGGGAAACGACCTGTGGTACCAGGGCTCGACTCAGGTCCCCGCTCCAACGTCGAGCAGCGCCGCGAAGGCTTCCGACACGACGACTGTCAACAGCCACAAGGTCTACTCGCTCTATATCAATGCCGGAAACTGCTATTGGCACGACAGTTCCAAGTCGGGCATGGCAACCGGTTCCCAACCCGAGGGGATGTACATGGTGACCAGCAGCAAGCACGCCAACTCGGGCTGTTGCTTCGACTATGGCAACAGCGAAACCGACCGAAGTGCCGATGGATCCGGCGCAATGGATGCCATCAATTTCAGCACGACCACGGCCTGGGGCTCGGGAGCCGGGTCCGGTCCGTGGGTGATGGCCGATCTCGAGTATGGACTCTTCGCCGAAGGCGACACCAAGAAGAATTCGAACGATCCAGCCCAGACGGCCGCGTTTGTCACCGCCGTACTGAGGAACAACGGAACGACGGAATACGCGCTCAGGGGCGGCGACGCGACAACCGGCAGCTTGAGCACGTACTACAAAGGCGCCCTTCCCGGGGGATGGAGCCCAATGAAGAAACAAGGCGCGCTCATCCTCGGCTGCGGCGGTGATTGCTGCAAACCGTGCTCGGGTTGTGGCTCTAACGCCAGCTCGGGAATCTTCTACGAGGGAGCCGTTGTCACCGGTTATCCAACGGATGCGACGGAGAACGCGGTTCAGGCGAACATAGTCGCTGCCGGGTACGGCAAGTAGTTCGATTGGTCAGCGCGGACGGTGGCCGCGGGCGCGCCCGCGGCTAATCGCTCATCCCTGTGCGCCGCTATGGCGCTCTACGGATGGATGGCGTTGGCGCACCGTCTTTCTGCCTGAGCGGAACTTGACGGCGGCCCTTGTGCGGCCCGACGCCGCTTGCCGCGCCGATGGGCGCCGAAAAACAGGCCGGCCAAAACGATCAATGTCTGCCCGTCGATCGCGCCGCGTGCTGCTGCCGTGGAGCAACTGCACCCGCCGGATGTTTGCGCGGCGGGTACCACTGCCGGCGCTCCGGCCGTGCCGCCGCTGCCCATTGTGCCGCCGGTGCCAGCCGATCCAGCGGTTCCAACCACACCGCCGATCGGATTGCCGGCGTTGCCCGCCGAGCCTCCGGCCATGTTTGCCCCGGCTGCGCCGCCGGTGACTGCAGATCCACCTACGCCAACCGCGCCGCCGGTGCCCACCGCGCCACCAGATACCGACCTCCCGCCGTTCCCGCTCGAGCCACCGGATCCTGGCGCTCCCGCGGTCCCTCCGTTGCCCGCTGCCGCGTCGGTCCCCCCTGCACCGCCCTTGCCGCCCGATCCTCCCGAGCCGCCTGTCCCGCCGGCATCGCCCGCCGCTCCGCTGTCACCCGCGCCCGCATCGATCGCCGCTCCCAGCGGCACGAAGGTGAAGTCTCTGACGATGATCTCGACGTTCTGCCCGTTTGCCGGCGCGCCTTGGTAACACCACAGGTTCATGCCGAGAGGCAGCGCCTGCTGCGGGAGCATGGTCGCCGGGGTCGCGGGCGCAAACGTCCACGCCTTGATCAGCCCCGCTGTGCTGCCCAACGGCTCGAATCCGCCAATCGTGACGAAGTCGATCTTGGTGCTGCTCCAGGTAAACCGCGACGTGGTGTACGTGCCCGTCAGGGTGAAGTCGAAAGTGGTCTCGCTGCTGCCCGTCCCGGTCGGCGGATAGACGGTGTAGTTGCCGTTCGGGTAGCTCGCGTTGCCCCAGCGCGCGTATTCTATGTCGATCTCGTTCTGGCCGTCGACCCCGATGCCCGCCTGCGGCCCGTATGGGTAAAGCCCGACCACGACATTCTTGTCGAGCTTGTCGACCGGCCCGTCGATCTGCCACTGGTAGGTGCCGAACCCGATCTTGTCGGTCGTGAAGATCTCCGCGGCGGTCCACGTACCGCCGTTGTTGGTGATCTTCATGTGCAAGTAGCCGTCGGTATCGATCGCGATATTGGCCGCGTTGCCCTGGCAGACGCCGGCCATACCGCCCGCGGTCACGTCCCAGGTGTGGCCCTTCCAGTTGATGGTCGCCGCGTGGCCGACCCGGCCGATCGCGAGAGTTGCGGTGAGGCCCGCCAGCGCAGATAGCAGAAGTGTGGACGTGATTCGCATGCAGCGAGCTAGGCCACCTTGTCGAGAAAATCCGCGGCCCACTTCTCCAATTTGCGGGCGTCGGCGTAAAAGTGGCGGATTCCGTCGGACAGCTTGTCGACCGCCATGGCATCTTGGTTGTGCATGAAGCGGTAGGCTTTCTCGTCGAGATGAAGGGGCGTGGCGTCGCTGGCCTTGGCCGCCTCGACCGACAGCCGGCGCGGCAGCTCGCCTTCGCGTTTTTCCAGGTCGGCGAGGATGTCGGGGCTGATGGTCAGCAGATCGCAGCCCGCGAGCAGCATCACCTGCTCGGTCTTGCGGAAGCTGGCCCCCATGACCTGGGTGGCGTAGTCGAACTTCTTGTAGTGGTTGTAGATGCGCACCACCGATGCGACGCCGGGATCCTGCTCGGGCGGGATGTCCTTCACGCCACGTTCCTTGAGGTAGTAGTCGTAGATCCGTCCCACAAACGGCGAGATGAGCGTGGCCTTTGCTTCTGCCGCCGCCACGGCTTGGGCGAACGAAAAGAGCAGGGTCATGTTGCAGTGGATGCCTTCTCTTTCGAGTTGCTCGGCGGCGCGGATCCCCTCCCAGGTCGTGCCGACCTTGATGAGGATGCGCTCTTTGGCGACGCCCGCCCTGCGATAGAGCTCGATGAAGTTGCGTGCCTTGGCGATGGTTCCCTCGGTGTCGAACGAGAAGGATGCGTCGACCTCGGTAGAGACGCGGCCCGGGATGATCTTCAGGATCTCGCAGCCGAAATTGACCGCCAGTTTTTCCATGAAGGCCGACCTGCGGCGCGACTCGTCGGCTGCCAACGTCACGGCGTACTTGACCGCTTCGTCGATCAGGGCACGGTACTGCGGCAGCGGCGCCACTTTGAGCAGAAGCGATGGATTGGTCGTCGCGTCCTGCGGCTTGTGCATGGCGATCGCCTCGATGTCGCCGGTGTCGGCGACGATCACGGTCTGTTTCTTCAAAGAATCGAGCAGGGTCATGGCGGCCTCCTTACCTATGCAGAGACGGAAGTCTGGCCCGCATCGTGCGCCCGCGCACGCCCTGATGATCCCGGGTGTTCCGGAGCCACTACCGGACACAGCGATGAGCTTCGTGCCGTCCGCTGACGACGCCACAGACCCCGAAACCGTCAGGACGAATGGGAGGGCAGCCGGTTTCCAGGTCACCCCTGAGTTCACCGAGGTGTAAATTCGTTCGACTTCCCAAGCGACGAGCTTCGTGCCGTCCGCTGACGACGCCACGGAAGTCCAGTTCGTCTGGGGGCCAGTTTGCTTCCAGGTCACCCCGGAATCTGTCGACGTATAGATGTACCCGAGGTTGTTGATGTTGTTGTAGTTGATGTTGCCGTTGCTCACGGCGACGAGCTTCGTGCCGTCCGCTGACGACGCGACGGAAACCCAGATCTGGAAACCGCCGCCATCCCCGGCGCCTCCGGCCGGGGCGGGCCCTCCGTCTGCTCCTCCGCCGGGCACGGAGTCCCCCGCGTCCGTGGGACCGTTCCCACCGCCACACCCGGCTACAACCATAGTGACGACGAACGCGGACACTACGGCCAACTTCACGAAGACAAAACACAAGCGATTCGACATGGGAGCCTCCAGTTGCACGCGACATTGGAGCTTGTGACCAGGGACCAGCCAGTCGGCCTCTTCACGGCGCCGGCGGCGTCGCCTCGCCATAAGCGTTGTCGCCCCAGCAGGCGACGGTGCCGTCGGTCCTGACTCCGCAGGCAGATTGACTGCCCGCACTGACGGATGTGAAGGTGCCTCCCGGCGGCGTCGCCTCGCCATAAGCGTTGTAGCCCCAGCAGGCAAGGGTGCCGTCCGTGCTCAGCCCGCAGGCAGTGCTGTAGCCTGCACTGACAGATGCGAAGGTACCTGCCGGCGGCGTTGCCTCGCCGGGGAGTTTTTCGCCCCAGCAGACGAGGGTACCGTCCGCTGGACGTCAAGGCCCAGCCGGTTGGTGCAGATTTGGTGCAGGCCGGCCCGGCCGAAGCGCGGGGCAGGCATGGGGCGCTGGGCCGCTTGCCCTTGAAAGCTCGGCGGCTTGGTGCACCGGTGGTGTGGATGCAGGACAGCGGGGCACGCGTTTCGGGTGACTTCCCACTCGTGGCCTAACTCGCTAAGCTCGCCGCGTGGCGAACCCTGATCACCGCGCGAAGCTGAAGGAGGGCATCGAGGCGTGGAACGAGTGGCGGCACAAGCGTTCAGGCCTTGTGCCTAACCTCAGCGAGGCCAACCTTACTGGGGCCGACCTCCGCCACGCCGCCCTCCTCGTGGCCAACCGCGCCGAACTGGTGGCGGAGCTGGGGCTGATCGTGCTTGCGATTGTCTGGTGTGCGCTGAGGTTCGTCGGCCTCGACAAGGTCCCGCCGGGGCTCTCCACCGACGAGGCTTTGGCGGCGTTGCACGTCGAGTGCCTGGCGCAAACTGGGCAGTCCGCCGATGGCAAGCCCTGGCCCATGTTTGCCAGTGGGCTAGGCGGAGGATCGTACACGCCGGCGTATCTCTATGGCCTCTACGCGTGGACCCGTCTGTTTGGCATATCGATTGTGAGCATAAGAGGGATGACCGCCACGCTGTCGATTCTGGCGATTGTGGGGCTTTGGCTGCTGGCTCGTCACGTGGCCGACGGCAGAGCGGCACGACTGACCTTGGTGGCGGCCGCCCTGTCTCCCTGGTCGTTTCAGCTTGCAAGGCTCAGCACCGACGCCCCCATGGCGCCAGCGTTGCTCGTCTGGGGCGTATACCTGTTCCTGCGTTCGCCCCGGGTGGCTTGGGCCATCTTGGGTGGCATCACCATGGCGCTTGCCGCCTATACCTATCCGCCAGTCCGTGTGCAGATGCCACTGGTGGTGATCCTACTTCTTGTGGCGGAACGGAAACGCCTGCGGCCAGCAAGGCTTGTGGCTTTCCTCGCATCGATGTTCGTGGTGAGCCTGCCTCTGGCGAGGCGACTATTGGACGGCACGCTGATGGGCCGCTCCAAGGCGCTCTCAATTCTCACCGCCGACTACGTGCAAGCGCATCGAGGCCAGCTGAGCCGCCCGGTGTTCACGGTCAAGCAGGTGATGGAGAACCTTTTCGAGCATCTGCGCCCATCGTATCTCTTCTTTACCGGCGATCCCAACCTTCGACACTCGTACCACCGTGATCGTCCTAGGTTGGTCTCATGCGGTCGCATCCACTGCCCCCGGCGCACCGCGAAAGTTCCCTGTCACACCCCACGCCATCGTCCGCCCCTTGGCATACAATGGCCGTCGAGCCCTCATGTTCGAACAAGCCTTCCGGAATATCGACGACGTTCTTCGCAAGGAGGCCGGCTGCACCACCGAGCTNNCTACACCGAGCAGACCTCGTGGCTGCTCTTCCTGAAGTACCTCGATGGTCTGGAGCAGGACCGTGCGGACGAGGCGGCGCTCTCAGGCAAGAAGTACGCCTTCCTGCTCGACAAGCCGTATCGCTGGGAATCCTGGGCCGCGCCCAAGGGCAAAGACGGCACCCTCGACCACAACCGCGCGCAGACCGGCGATGACCTGCGCGACTTCGTCGACAGGAAGCTCTTCCCCTACCTGCGCGCGTTCAAGGAAAAGGCCAGCGGGCCGGACACCATCGAATACAAGATTGGCGAAATCTTCGTCGAGATCGACAACAAGATCCGCAGTGGCTACAACCTGCGCGAGATCATC
>PMJO01000280.1:62878-63000 GCA_003158455.1 Myxococcales bacterium
GGCTCGGCCGGCTTTTTGTGCGAGTCCTTCGACTTTCTCAAAGCGAAGAAGGGCCTCACCACGCGCGATCTGAAGACCCTGCAAGAGCGGACCTTCTGCGGCAAGGAGAAGAAGTCGCTCGC
>PMJO01000280.1:63054-63352 GCA_003158455.1 Myxococcales bacterium
CCCATCCGCACCGGCGAGACCGCGTTCCTGTTCCTGCAACACTTCATCCGCATGCTCAAGGCCCCTGGCCGCGGCGCCGTGGTCATCAAGAACACCTTCCTGTCCAACACCGACAACGCATCGGTCAGCCTGCGCAAGCACCTGCTGGAAAGCTGCAACCTGGCATCCTTCACAACAACTGTTTCAAGGTCAAGCCGAAGCCGTTTCTGAATCCCGACTACCTGTTTTGGTGGCTGCAAGCAGATTTCCACCACCATCGACGACTATGTGTACACGCCCGACGACAGCGTGATCGAGG
>PMJO01000256.1 GCA_003158455.1 Myxococcales bacterium
GGCGAGCACCCGGTGCTGCGGGCCGCGCGACGTCCGCACCGACTCCACCAGCTAGTAGTACTGGTGGGACTTACCGTCCTTCCGCCGTGGATGGGCCGTGAGAAACACGCCTCCAACTTGGCGCGTCCACCGTCGCGATGGAAGTAGGTTGGTCTGGACTACACGGCCTTTTCAGCGACCTCGCCCAGTCCTATCCGGCACTTAGCATGTGAGAAAACCGCCAAAAGCGGTTTTCTCACATGCCTACTGCGCAACTTCGGCTAGGATTCCTGCTAGGTCTGAGGGCTATCTTCACGGGAACCAAAAATATGTCAAAACTGGGCCGCGTCAGCAATAGCGTAGGTTCTGCCGAGGTCGGGTTGGACCAGCGTGCTCCACATTGGCCCTCATCAGTGGCACCGCAGAGCAGCCCTGCCGGATGCCCTGGCATTGCTAGGCCATTGGGTGCGCGATGCCGAACCGCCGTGGAGGTAATTGCCCTCGCGTTCGCGCTTGGAAGCGCGGCAGCCGGTTGCCATGGCCCGGCAAAGGATGTGAAAAGCCCAAGCGAGCCGCACGTACTTTGGGATTTTCCAACCGACAAGCGACCCGGATCGGTACTCGTAGCCCCGAATGGCACAATCTACCTCACCGTTGGATGGCCTCCTGAAGATTCGGGAGGCATGTTGTACACTTTGAATCCATCAGGAGCGAAACTCTGGGAGTGCGATCTCGGAACGTTTGCGCCGGGTAATTCGAAGCCAGCCTTGGCCGCCGATGGCTCGGTCTACGTGCATGCAACAGAGTGGACGGGAGGAAGTATCAACTTCGGACGTGAGCGACTACTCAAGGTGTCATCTCAGTGTAGACAACTATGGCACTACGACCCGGAGCCAAGTGGCAGCTTGGTTCTTGGCGACTTGTCATCGCCAGTCGTTGGCCAGGATGATACCGTTTACCTCGGCGATTTCTCTGGATGGGTTTCTGCTCTCTCCTCCCAGGGAGCAGTGCTGTGGTCAAAAGTTGCTAGCGCTGCCGATACCCAGAGTATCGTTACGGATCCGGTTCTCCGGACCGATGGGACGATCTACGTGTCCGACCTTTTTCATCTCGTCGCAATGGCCGCAGCCGATGGCGCAATCAAATGGACGTTCGAACCTCCTGGCGCTCAGAGTGACGCCAAGCAACCTGCAATCCGCCTGGATGGAACGATCTACCTCTCCGAGAGTAACATGCTCAACGCGATTCGCCCGGCGGATGGTAGCGTGCTCTGGTCCGCAACCGTCATACCTGACGCCACGTTTACGACTGAGCGAATCGGCGGAGCCCCAGCGGTTGCTGGCGACGGAACGATCTACGTCGCTACTGACTACGACCGCTTGTATTCGATTTCGCCCAGCGGTGTCGTCAACTGGTGTCTTAGGCCAGACACACCAGGAGCATACTCTTGCTCAAGTACAAACTATGAGCTTGAAACGCTCTTCTCCCACTCCCCCGTCGTGGCGCCCGATGGGACCGTCTACTTTCGATTCCACCCTGCTGGCAACCCAGGATCGGTTTGGGCTATCTCCCCCGACGGCACCCCACTCTGGTCAGCCAGTGCTCCGGATGATGAGACGGCCATCGCAGTCGGTTGGTTCCCGCAATCCGCCGTTGCGAGCGATGGAACCCTCTACATGCCGTACGTCGATATGGGGATGGCAGACGCACCACGATTCGGTTTGAGGGCGTATCGTTGAGTGGCTGAAGCGTCCGTGGGCGGAACAAGCGCCTCGTGGTCTTACGCAGCCCGAGGGCAAATCCCGCGTCTGTGGCGCCGTCGTCCTTGAGGTTTTCTCATCGCGTGATCCCTCCCATTCTTTTCCCAGCACTTGGCTGGTTGTGGATGCACCGGATTCCTTTCCGGCTGCGGGCAAAATGCTCGCCTGAAGTAGTCGGTTTGTCACGCGTTCCTCACGAGCAGGCAGGCAAGCGTCGATTTCGCTCGCCGGAGCGCGACGCGCAAGATCGGGGCCAGCCGCAAGGAGTGGTTTCGCGCGTAGAATCGTCGCGCATGCGTGGCGCCTGGTTCTGCCTGCTTCTCTTCCTGCCGGCTTCGGCCGCGGCGGCTGGTTATGCCGACCTGGGCAAGCTGGAACGGGAAGCGGTGGACGACGCGCTCGCCTTGCGTGCTCTGAGCATCGAGCCCGCGCCCCAGGGGAAGATCATCGGCGCGGTTCAGGTGGTGAACCTGGACGTGTTTCTGGCGCGCGAACGAGTCCCTCTGGTTTGGGCCAACATCTTCCACCGCACCACGCGCGAGCACCATATCCGGCGTGAGTCGCTGCTTCACGCGGGCGACCGCTACGACCAGGATCTGGCCGAGGAAACCACCCGCAACCTGCAGGATCCCACCCTTTCCAACGTCGTGGCGGTTCTGCCGGTCAAGTCCGCGACGCCCGGGATGGTCGATCTGCTCATCGTCACCCGCGATGTCTGGAGCCTGCGCTTCAACCAGGACTACCAAGCCCAGCAGAACTCCCTTCTCTATTACACGGCCTCGCTCTCGGAGAACAACCTCTTCGGTTGGCGCAAGAACCTGGCCGCCGTGTTCGTCATGGACCAAGGCAAGATGTACCTGGGGCCCAACTACATCGATCCCAACATCTTGGGCACGCGCCTCAAACTGGAAGGGGCTTTCTACTGGATCTGGAAGCGCCAGCCTGACGAGATTGCGGCGGGGCCGCGCGAAGGCACCTCGTCGTTTTTTCATCTGGAGTATCCGCTCTGGGCGTTGGCACGCCGCTGGGGCGCCACCGCGGACTTCAGTCATTTCGACGGCGTCTACCGCCAGTTCAACGGAACCCAGCTCGCGCCGACCTCGATCGGCGCTGCGCTCTGGGAGTACCGGTTGCGCATGATGGCACTAGCCGCGGCGGTGACGCGTTCATTTCCGCGGCCCACCCTTATCCAGCGCATCAGCCTGGGCTACGAGCTGAATCTCACCCGGCCGTCATTCCTGGCGGATTTCCCCTACCCCTGCGGGGCACCGGAACGCACCAAATTTGCCAAGGACATCTTCCCGCTCTCGGAGCGCACCGCGGACCCGTTCCTGCGCTACGAGCTGTTCACTCCCCGCTATCGGACCTACCGCGATCTCAACACCTTCGATTTTCGCGAGGACATCCGACTGGGACCCACGCTGTCACTCAAGGCCGGTCGGAGCAGTACCTGGTGGGGCGCCGACAAGGACTTCAGTCTGCTGCAAGCTTCGTTCGACATTGCCGCAGACTGGTGGGGCGGTTTCCAGAGTGTGGGTGGCTCCTGGGAAGCGCGCGTCCCGGGCAACGAGGTGACGGACCAACTCATCCAGGGTCGCGCCACCCTGGCCACCCCGGTGCTGGCGCGGGTCTTCCGCGTGGTGGCCGCGGGCAACCTAGGTTTTCTCTACGAAAACACGCGCAAGCGCTATTTCGTCGTGGGCGGCGACACCGGCCTGCGCGGCTATCCGGTCGGCGAATTTGTCGGCCGCGGCGCCCAGTTCATCGGCCACGTCGAGGCGCGCACCATGGCGCTCAAACTGGCGTTCCTGCGTTTGGGTGGCCTGCTCTTCTTCGACGCCGGCGACGCGTCCGACGACGCCGGCAGCCTGACTTTCTACGACGATGTGGGCTTCGGCCTGCGCCTGCTCATCCCGCAGCTCAACACCTACGCCCTGCGCGCTGACTGGGCTTTCCCCTTGCGGCCGGCGCCCGGCATGCCCGCCGGCTGGCCGGGACGGATGTCATTCGGATTCCGTCAGGTCTTCTAGAATGCTTTGGCCAAGAGCGAAGTGCGTCTTGAGCACGATGCCCACTTCCAGGATGCCGGGCCTGCCGCGGATTGATGCCAAAGGCCTGCATTCCCTGGCAGACTACATGCCATGGCCTGTGCTGACTTGCGTTTCCATCATCCCAGTGCGACCGTGGATGAACACTCGGCGACAGTTCCTCTCCGCTCTGCAACCCGCAGTGGAGCCCCTGCCATGAGAAGTCTGACAATGTTGTGCCGGTATTCTCTTGTTCTCGGTTTCGGCCTCCTGCTTCTCGGTGGATGCGATCGCGGTACCGGCGGCAAGTCAGGGTCGGGCGGGAGCGCGGGCTCGGCCGGCACGAGCGGCTCCGGCGGAACGATGGCGAACTCGGGCGGCTCCGGAGAAATCTCCTCGTCGAGTGGCAGCGCAAGCGGCGGAAGCTCGGGTGGGGCGGCCGGCAGCGGGGAAACCGGTGGATCGGTCGGTTCCAGCGCAGGCGGCAGCAGCGGCGGCAAGACCGGCGTGGGCGGCAGTGCCGGCTCGGGCGGCGCGGTCGGTTCGGCTGGCAGTGGCGCGGGCGGCTCGGGCGGCACCGGCAGAACCGGCGGGGCCGGCAGCGGCGGGGTTGCTGGCATCGACGCCGGCAGCAAGAGCGGAACCGGTGGGTCCGGCAGCGGCGATGCGGGGAGTGGCGGCACCGGCGGCAGCTCGGGCACCGGCGGTTCGGGCGCTGGCGGAACCACGGGCCCATCCTGCCAGGTCGAGTACACCTGGCCGACCTACAGCCCGACCATTGCCTACGACTATGTCGATGAATACGGCACACTGGCAGCCCCAACCAAGCTTTCCAAGGACTGCAGCAACATCGCGGGCTCGTACTCCAAGGATTGGTGGGCCTTCTATTACGGCTCCACCAAGAACTCGGTGGTGACCTCCGCAGCATGGATTCCCATGGTCGATCGGTTCAACACGGACTTCGCGTACATCTCGGACACCATGCGCTGGCCGCGCGACTCGCGGGCGCGCGCTGGGTTCTACAGTGCGATCTATCTCTATGGTTCTGGGCTCTGCACCGACAGCGCGTCGAACACCGATCAAGGCGGTTGGCAGAGCGAAGTGGGCGGCTATCCGATGGTGCTGGCCTCGTACTATCCCGTCTACAGCTTCGATCCGGCCTGCACCTACGCCGACAAGGTGAGCCAGCAAGGCGACATGATCCACGAGGGCATTCACTGCATCCTGGCCAGCATGCCTGGCTGCAAGAACGCCTGCTGGTTCCAAGAAGGCGGCAACACCTGGCTGCAGGCCACCATGGAAGCCAAGCGCAATGGCGACGCGCCGACCTCAATGGGTTACTTGAGCGCCGGCGCGGCGGTTGCGCCTTTCATGCCGATCGAGTGCTATTCGGGCTGGCTGCAAGACGATAGCTTTGGCGGTCCCTGCGCCGAGCGCGTGAACATGACCGATTCCAGCGGCAAGCAGATCTGCACCTGGCGCAACTTGCTGGGCGGCAACCAGTACGGCGAAACCTTCCCGCACGCCCTCGAGGTTATGCTGGGCGAAAAAAGCATCGCCTGGATCTGGCGAAACGCTTCCAAGAGCGGTCGCGTGCTGCAGGATCTGGCCGAGGTGACGAGCGGTCTGGGCGTCACCCAGACCCGCCGCCTCATCCAGGAATACCGCGCCCGTCAGGCCTTCGGTGATTTCGGGACATGGAAGAACGCCTACAAGAAGCTGCTGAACGACAACTGGAAGGTCTCCATCGCAGCCGAGTGGCAACCGTCGTGGAAGAGTCCCGCGGCCTGGTCGGCCACCTGCTACGTTTCGACCACGCAAAGCGGAAGCACCCTGACTCCCGAAACCCGAACCTTGCCGGGCTGGTCGGGCGCGAACCAAATCCCGCTCACGGTGACCTCGGGCGCTTCCTGTGCGACGGTTACCTTCACCCCAACCGGCCAGAACATGACCTGCCAGCTCGTGTACCAGGACAGCAGCGGCCAGATCCACTACGGCAATCCGGTGTCGAGTGGCGAGTGCTCCATTCCGGTCAGCAACGTGAAGAACAATATCGTCGTCGCCGTGATTACCAATACCGACTACATTTACGACGGTGGCACGACCAAGTATGGCTACACCCTCACGCTGGGCACGGGCGTGTCGGGCAAGGCCGACATCTATACCCAGTGGTACAAGTAGCAGCTTGCGCGACCGCGCCGCTCCGGCATCGCCGGGCCGGCCCGGCACCGGTTTGCCGCTGCCTGCGCGCAAGCCCGTGCCTACTCGTGCGATGTTCGTGCCGATGCGCCCAGTGATTGCCGCCCTGCTGCTGGCAGGACTCGCCACGGGCTGCCCGCGAAAGGCGGAGAAGCCGATCGCCAGCCTGGGGGACGAGATCATCAGCGAGCACGATTTCCAGCGCTATCTCGCAAGCGCCTATCTTGCGGATGAGATCGCCCCCATGCGCAGCGATCCGTCGCGCCGCCAGGCCGCGCTCGACGAGTATCTCGACTCTCTCGCCATCGCGGCCAAGGCACGCAAGCTGGGCATCGACCAGGAAGAGCGGTTCAAGAAGGCGGTCGAGTTGCTCGACCTGAAAATCCTGGCCCACTTGCTGACAGAACGCTACCGCAGCCGCCTGGTTCAGGCCACGCAGGTGTCTCCCGACGAAGTGAAGCGCTTCTACCAGGAGCACAAGGGCGAATACACCGTGCATCCGAGCTTTTCCGCCCACCATCTGCTGGTGTACGTGCAGGGCAACCCGGCCTTTCCGGACAAAGGACTGAGCGATGCGCAGGCCCGGGCCAAGGCAAGCGAAGCGCAGCACAGATTGCGCGCGGGCGTCAGCTGGGACACGGTTGCCCGGAGGTATTCGGACGACGTCGCCACGAACCAAAGGGGTGGCCTCATCCGCGACGGACAGTTCGGCCTTTTCCCACCCGAGGTCGAACGGGCGGTGCGAACGCAAGACCTGGGAAAGCCCGGCGAGGTCGTCAAGAGCGCCTTCGGCTATCACGTCCTGCAGGTGGAAAGCCGAGTCCTTGAGGAAACGCCCGAGCCATTCGCGAAGGTGGAGAGCCTGCTGAGCGAGCGACTCAACCTGGCTCGCGCCGCCGAGGCGCGCAAGCTGTTGATCGAGCCGATGGCCGAGGAGGTTGGTCTCAGACTCACCGAGGCGGCCAAACCCGACGCCGTCTTGCTCGACGCATCCGCGGTTCCCGCCAATGAAGTCCTGGCCGTGGTCGCGGGAAAGAAGATCCTAGAATCCGATTTCCGGTGGTTCTTGAAGGATGCACTCATCCCCCAGCAGCGCATGACCGCCTATTCGAGGCCGGGCGCCCGAAAGAACATGCTGGACTCCTTCCTCGACATGCTGGTTCTGGAAGCCAAGGCGCGCAAGCAGGGCATGCACAAGACCCCGGAATTTGTCCGGCAGCGGTTCGTGATGAGGCAAGGCCTGCTGCTCGAATTCTTGCAGGAACGAGACAAAGCGGGGCCTTTTTGCCAATGCCAGGAAACGCCGGAAGCACGGCAAGCGTCACAGAAGAGGTACTTCGCGAGCGTGCGCGCCGAGATGCATCTGCGAATCCTCGACCATTCCGACCCGAATTCCCTGCCCAACTGACCACCTTGCTGGTTATCACTAACCCCTTGACGTCATTGCCGAATCTCGCAATCTTGCGCACATGCGTTCTCTTCGCATCGGCCTGCTTGGGGTCATCCTGGTATCGGTTCTAGTTCCTCGCGCGGTGGCGGCCGCGGCCCACCGCGTGGCCGTGGTTGAGGCGAATGCCAGCAAAGTCCCGCGCGGCGAGGTGGCTGGCTTGCGGGCTGATGTAGAGGATGTCGTGCGCTCGCTGGGTGCCGAGATCGTGCCATTTTTCGAGGCCAAGGTTGCGGCAGGGGGAGACTGCAGCCAGCCCGAGTGCACGATCGCAATCCACCAGGCCACCGGCGCCACCCACGTGCTGCGCGTGGAATGGGTGTTCAAGAAAGGCGCGTTCACCCTGCAGCTACAGATGTGGGATGCCCGCACCGGCAAGACGCTCAGTTCGGACGGCAAGAGCTGCGACATCTGCACCTTGCCCGACCTGCACGCGGCCCTGCGCGACCGCGTCGCTGCGCTCTGCTCGCGCGTCTTCGAGGCCGAGGAAGCCGCGCTCGCCCCGCCGCCTGCCCCGCCCGCCCCCCCACCGCCGCCACCAGCCCCGGAAGTGACTGCGCCTACTCCGACCCCTGCCCCAGCCCGCTCTGTTGGTACGCGCCTCGGCCAGGTGGGCGGCGTCGCTCTCGTGGTGCTGGGTGCAGCTGCGGCAGCGTACGGTGGATATCTCTTGCATCTGAACGGCCAGCAGAGCTGCGCAGCCGGCGAAACAACCCACTGCACCCTACGCTACACCACCGGAGGCCCAGGCGCCGGTTTCTTGGCCGGGGGCATCGGCGCCGCGATCGCCGGTGGCATCCTTTTCTACTCCTTCACCTGGTGAGGCAAACCATGAGGCTCAGAATTCACTGCTTCCTTCCCCTCTGCCTGCTCTTCGCATGCGACAAGTTCGAGCGCGACTGGAGCAAGTGCAGCGAGCTCCAACCTGATTGCAAGCGAGGCTATACCTGCAGCCCCGACTTCCGCTGCGTGCCCTACGATGCTGGCGTGGACGCCATTGACAGTCCGGCAGCTGACGTTGCAAATTCACTTTCTGAGGCTGGCCGTGAGGTGGCCCGGGCCGAGGCGCCGACGTTGACTGTGGACGCAGCGGCCGATGTCCAGACGGACGCGGAAGCAGACGTGCCGGTGGATGCGAGCGCGGACATTCCGCTCGATGCCCCACCGATCGACGCTCCGGCCGACACCCCAGCCGACGCGCGACCGATCGACGGCCCGGGGACTTGCGGCAGCGACATCGATTGTCCCGCCAGCCTACCTATGTGCCTCGCGTTCCAATGCGCCAAGTGCACCGCCAACACCGAGTGCGCCGGCCATAGCGATGGCGGCACTGCAGCCGGCGTCTGCGACACCACGAGCGGGAGGTGCGTGGCCTGTGTGAAGAGCAGCGAATGCACGGCGGAGCCGACAAAACCCGTTTGTCTGGGCAATCAGTGCACGGGGTGCACGGCCGACAGCGAGTGTGCTGCCCAGAGTGACGGCGGCGTCGGAGCCGGCGTTTGCGATATGACGACCGGCCGGTGCGTGGCCTGTGTGAAAAGCAGCGAATGCACGGCGGAGCCGACAAAACCTGTGTGCGTGGGCAATCTGTGCGTCGGGTGCAAGTCTGCCGAAAGCGAGTGCCGCACTAAGAACAGCGGCGCACCGGTGTGCGACCAGACCAGTGGAAAGTGCGTGGCCTGCTTGACCAACGACCACTGCACGGGCGGCGCAGATGGCGGGGCCGATGGCGGAAGCGATGGCGGAGCGGATGGCGGGGCCGATGGCGGCGTGATTGCGGGGTTCTGCTACCTGGCGACCAACCAATGTGTGGAGTGCCTTGTGCACACGGACTGCAAGGATCCTACTAGGCCCATCTGTGGAAGTCTGCACACGTGTGTAGGCTGCAACACGCAGATCGCGCCCAGCGACGGCTGCGCGACCAAGAACCCCGCCCTGCCAGTGTGCAGGCCAGACACGGGCACGTGCGTGGAATGCACGGGCAACGCGAATTGTGCTGGTGACGCAGAAATTCGCGTGTGCAACCCCACGACGAACAGATGCGTGGAATGCAACGACAACACCAACTGCACGGCCGATCCGGCGAAAGCATTCTGCGTGAACAATGCCTGCGCGGGCTGCCAGACGGCGCCCGCGGGCTCTTGTACCGGTGGCAAACCGCTGTGCGCTACCAGCGGCGGCTATGTCGGCCAGTGCGTGGAATGCATCGGCAACACCGACTGTAAGGTCGGGACAAAGCCGATCTGCGACACCAACCAATGCCGGGCCTGCGCCAAGGACCTGGACTGTACCGGCATCTCGCCGGCAGGCGTATGCGGTCTGGACGGTTCCTGCCCCGGCGACAGCAGCGTGATCTATCTGCAGAATAGCGCCGGGTGCTCGACGGCGAACAGGGGTGACGGCAGCGCGACGACACCCTTCTGCTACGCTGACGACGCAGCCGCTGCTCTTTCGGCGGCCAAATCGGTCGTCGTGGCACGCGGCACGGTCGCCCCGCTGGGCCCATTGACCATTGCCTTGTCGACCCCGCCCGTGCTGATAGCCGGAAAGGCCTCGGCAACCTTGCGCCCCCCGCCTGGCGGCTCGCCCCCGGTCATTGCGATCACCGCAGGCGAGGTAACCCTGCGCGACCTTACGATTTCCAACGGGAACGATGCCGGCGTCAGCGTCTCGGGCGGCGCGATTCTGCACATGGACCGCTGCTACGTCCTCAACAACACGGCCAACGGCATCATCACCACGAACTCCGCCTTTGACATCGCGAACACGGTCATTGCGAGCAACGGAGGGAGCGCCTACTCAGGAGTCACTCTCGGCGCCTACACAGGCAGTGGCGTGAAACGGTTCTGGTTCAACACCGTGGTAAACAACGGCGTTGTTGGCGTAGTTTGTGGCGCCAGCTACACGCTGACCGGCGTCCTCACAAACGGGAACGGCACCGCCAATTTCTCCTCGAACTGCGTGACCGACGCGACCACATCCACTGCCGCACCGATTTTCGGCACCAACTACCACTTGACCGCCACATCGCCCTGCGTGAACGCCGGCGGCGCTACCTGTCCGCCTGACGACATCGACGGCGATCCGCGGCCGATAGGCACAGCTTGCGACTGCGGCGCTGACGAATACAAACCATAGGGCAGCCTAGTCACCGAACCCTTCCGCGGACTGCCACTCTCCGGGCGGAAATGTCGCGATCATGTCGCGCCAGAGCAGCGAAAGACTCAGACGAGCTGTCGCAAAGGCGCGGGATTCCTCGAAGGGACGGAGGGCACGTATTTTGCTTATGCACTTCTGGCGCGGCCCATGCCTTGCCCTTCGATCCCGGCTGAATCCTCGCCGCTCACATACTTGCCCTGGCGTCCGACAGATCCACCATTTGCGGAGACAATTCATGAGATGCTTTCTTGTTTCAGCCCCCATTCTTCTTGCGGCGATGTTGCTTTGCGCTTCTGCGCGCGCTGATGTGGTCGCGCCGTGGGAGGCCGCTTGTCAGGGCAAACAAGCCGGAAGTGCCTGCTTCTACAACGACGTCAATGCTGACCAAGGCGTAGGCACTTGTCAGAACGGCCAGTGCGTGGTGGGCACTGCCACGGCGACAAACACCAACACGGCCACCGCGACCAATACCGACGGCGGGACACCGCCCGCCAAAGACGACGGAGGGTGCTCGATTGGCAAGCAAGCCACCGCCAAACACGTTGCACCCTGGCTCCTCGCCGGCACATCCTCTCTGCTCTTCCTGTTTGGTCGCCGACGGCGGCAAGGCTAGCAGCCCCTGAGCGGGATGACTAGGCCAGCGCAACGTTTTCTCGCCCTCATTGTCTTCCTCCGCGCGAATGACTAATGACTGGTGAAATCACGTTCAGCGACGCGGCCGGCTGACGCTAACAATTCCCGGAGTCTCGTAAACGCAGCGCGTCCGCGGAGCTGCCGCAATGTCGGGGTTGATCACGAGCGCATTGTCCGCCGGGACATGGCCGGCGCCAGAAATAGCGACGCGATGCCGTAATACGTGCTCCCTGAGGATAACGCTGGTGTTGGCTATCGGGGTCGCTAATGGTACAAAGGACTCGGGGCACGCGCTTGCACCCGAAAGTGAACCCATATACGGCCCTTGCCTATGTCCGTGCTCTGTCTCCCCAGTAGACCGCGGGCACCCACTAGGAGGAATCGACGATGCCAAAGACTCTATGGAACGTAGTGGCTGTCGGACTGCTCGCGGTCGGAGTCGCTGGGTGCTCAAGCGTCAGTGGCAGCGGCAGCAGCATTGCTGGGGATATCTGCAAGAAGGCCGACACCTGCCAGCTCCTTTCGGGGACAAGCGTGGCCCAGTGCCAGAACATGTTCAATGGGTCACTGCAGTCCAAGCCCAGCGCCACGCGATCCGACGCCGAGAAGACACTCAACGCATGTCTGAGCATAGCAGACTGCGCCAGCTTCAACGAGTGCATCAACACCTGGCTAGGGGGCGGATCCGGGGGCGGTAGCACTGGCTCGGGCGGGAACATGACGGGCACGGGCGGCAGCGCGGTCGGCGGTAGCGGTGGCACCACGGGCACTGGTGCTAGTGGTGCCGGTGGCGTCGGCTGTAATGTTTTCTCCAATCTCGCCGAAGTGGCCGCTGAGACACCAGCTTGCGCGGACTATGGGACCGCCTGTGGCGCAAGTGCGGACTGCGTGGCGCTGGCATGCTGCTTCGGCCAATGTCCACTTCTAGCCAGTTCATCGCGCGATCAGTGTTGGGATGCTTGCTGGAAGGAGTTCCCCGCCGCTGCCAATTCGTATTTCGCAGTGTGCGACTGCGTCGACAGAAGCTCGGGAGCGGACGGATGCATACAAGGACGACCCACGGTTGGTGCCGGAGGTGCGGGTGGAAGTGGCGGCGGTAGCTCGGGCGGCGGCAGCGGCGGCTCTCGCACCGGTGGAACCACAGGCGGGGGCAGCTCGGGCACCGGTGGCCTGCGCACAGGGGGCGCGACGGGCACGACTTCGTCTGGCGGCTCGGGCGCCGGTGGTTCGGGCATGGGTGGCACAACCGGAGGGGCTACGAGTTCTGCTGGCAACCAAACTGGAGGCGCCCAGGGCACCGGCGGATCGGCTGCGGGCGGTACGGCCGGCAGCACCAGCACCGGCCCCAGCCTGATGACCTCTGCGCAAAACGCCTACTGGCAAACCGGAACGGTGACCACCGTGACCAGCGGAACCGCCGACGTGAACGTCGACAAGAACACCACGTACCAGCGCTGGGACGGCTTCGGTGGATGCTTCAACGAGATGGGATGGGATGCCCTCTCGGTAGTCAGCGACGCTGATAAGGCGAACGCGATGAAACTCCTCTTCGACGCGAACGACGGCGCCAATTTCATCTATGGAAGGCTCCCGATGGGAGCCAGCGACTACGCCATGAGCTGGTACACGCTCGACGATCTCCCCAGCGGTACAGCGAATGACTACTCGATGAACAGTTTCTCCATTGCCCGCGACCAGCAAAAGCTGATCCCCTACATCCAGGCCGCACTCAAGGTCAAGCCGGGCCTCCATCTCTGGGCGAGCCCATGGGTCGTTCCCTCCTGGATGATGGACAGCGGCTCGAACATGAAGAGCGACGCGCAGACGCTCGGGGCCCACGCCCTCTACATGGCCAGGTACGTGGAAGAGTACGCCAAGCAGGGCCTCACGATCGAGGCGATTCACCCGCAGAACGAGCCCGGCTACGCCAAGGTCCACTGGACACAATCGGAATTCATCACCTTCATTAAGACCTACCTGGGGCCAACCTTCGCCCAACGAAACCTCACCGCCCAGATCTGGTGTGGGACCATGTCAAAAGATCCGGACGACACCAATATCGCGAAGACGACCGCAAATGATTCGGCGGCTATGCAGTACGTCAAGGGCTTTGGCGTGCAGTGGAACCTGCAAGCCGCGGTATCCACCTTGGCGGCCAAGGCGACCGTCATGATGACGGAGCACAAGTGTGGCAACTACAACTTTGCGACCCCCTATTGGGACCAGAGTCGGTACAGTTCGAGCAAACCGCAGAATGATCATCTCTACGGTGAGGAAAGCTGGGAGCTCATCCGGGATTGGATCGTCTCAGGGGTCAACTCGTACAGCGCTTGGAACATGGTGCTCGACACCGTCGGCAAGAGCCTAGACAACTGGCCCCAGAACGCGCTCTTGGTGGTGGACCGTTCGGCGAAGACGCTCACCGCGACCGCAGCCTACTACGCCTTCCGGCATTTCTCCTATTACATCGCCCCGGGAGCCACCCGCATTGCGACCACCGGCAGCAGCGACGCCTTCAAGGGCGTTGGCGACACCGCCTACAACACCCTCAACGCCCTCGCCTTCAAGAACCCTGACGGCAGCATCATCGTGCAGGTCTATAACAAAGGCGCCTCGTCGACGAAGACGACCGTCGGGGTGGGCAGCGCGCTCTCCCAGACACTGTACCAGTTCAACGTTCCTTCCCACGGATGGGCTACCCTCCGGGTTGCACCGTGATGCCGTCGAGCACCCGCGCCGTCCCGCCACGCCGGTCACGGCACAGGGGCTAGCTAGCCATACCCGGCGCACTGTCTGCCCAATCGCAGGCGGAGTGCGCCGCGCAAATGCGATGGTCGCCTAGGGAATCCCGTGGGCGACCATGCCGGGATACCAGACGTCCGCCATCAATTGCGAGCCGGCCGGGTTGGGGTGGACGCCATCCGAAGTGTTGGTCGAGCTTGGCGTGTAGCTGGAGGCCGGCTGCAGTGCAGACCAGACGTTCACGACGTAGATCGGGGAAGTGGTCGTGCTCTTGCCGGTGGCCCAGGTGGGGATCTGCGCGTTGAGGGCTTCGACCCGGCCCTCGCAGTCCGTACAACCGCTTGGATTCATCGGCGTTATCTGGGCAACGAAGAAGATGACGCTGGGATTCCGGCTGCGGAACTGGTCGACGACGAAACTATAGGCGCTGGTGATATTGGCCGGCGAGATGCTGCTCCAGACGTCGTTGGTTCCATACTCCATGAGCACGACGTCGGGCTTCTCGGCGGCCCACGTGGTCAACTCAGTGAGCGAGCCCTTGCCTTGCGACTTGTTGTCGTCGGAGATCAGGTAGGTAACGAGGTAGCCGCCGTGACCCTCGGTCTGAACGTTGGCGACGCCGGAGCCGCAGCTTTGATTGTTGAGCACGGTACCCACGAAGGAGAAGTTGGGGTGGCCCTTGTCGATGAGCTCTTTGGAGAGGAGCTTCGGGTAGCAGGTCGTGCCAGTGATGGAATCACCGAGCGGCATGATCTGCCACGTGCCGGCGTGGGTCGAACCGCCTGTGCCGGAGGCGCCGCCGCTGGCGAGGGTGCCGCCGGTGGCCGCAGATCCGCCAGTCACGGTACTTCCGTCGATCGGGGTTACGCCACCGTCGGTGCGGGGCGTGCCGCCTGAGCCAATCGTGCCACCTGAACCGATTGCGCCCCCGCTGGCAATGCTGCCGCCCTCGGCCTTGGCCCCGCCGGTGCTGGTCGATCCTCCCGAAGCGCCACCGCTCGCAGCGCCACCTGTGGCCTTCGTGCCGCCCGAAGAGCTGCTTCCACCGTTTGCCTTACCGCCTCCGGCTGACGTCGCACCACCCGAAGCCGTCGAACCTCCTCCACCCACGGTGCCGCCGCTCGACGCTGTACCGCCACTGGCGCCGTTTCCACCGCTTGCTGTCGTTCCGCCGGAGCCTGACGCGCCACCGCTGCCCGAGGCGCCGCCGGTCGCAGAGCCATTGTCGGCGGGCTGCTTGGTGCAAGCGTTGGCAAGCACGAGCAGGCCGAAGGCCACGAACGCCTTCTGCAGGCAGGTGTCTTTCATCACGTGATCACCTCGGGTTGTCATGATCCATCTCGTTCATTCATCATGGTGCTTGCCCTGTCGCATTTGCCCCTGCCGCATTGGCAGTTTCATAGAGTTTCCCAAGAATCTGCTCGATCGTCTTTGTCTGCGCCTCATCGCCCGCGGACCTTGCCAACGCAAGCGCATTCTGAAACACTGAAGTCGCATCGATCACTTGTCCGCTTTGCACAAGCGCCATGCCAAGGTTCTTCAGGACGCGAACTGCATGCGGGCTTGTTTCCAATGCCTTACGAAAATGGGCAATGGCCGCATCGGCTTGCCCCATGTTCGCAAGCAGAATGCCAAGGTTGTTATGAGCCATCCAACAATTCTCGTTTCTCGTGATGGTCGCACGATACAGGGTCTCTGCATCGGAATACATACCGCTTTGCCGCCAGCTCAGGAGGAAGAGAGCTGACAGCAGCACTCCATACAGTAGCGGCTGGACCGGCCGCCGCAACCTATCCTTCAACGTACCGGTTCCATGTACGAGGACGGCCGCAGCAGCCGCTATCGGACCCATGGCGGCAAGATACTGAAAGTGGTCGGCGACAAAGGAGTACCGGGTGAAATAGATATTGAAGAAGCCGAGTACCGGGAAGAGCGTTCCGGAGAAATAGAGCAGTACTGTTAGGGGCGCCCGTGAGCGGTTGCGCAATTTCCAGAGCANNCAGGTTGGCAGGCCAGAGGAGCTTGTAGAGGTAGAACCAGACCGCCCTCCCTGCGATCAGGCAGCGGTCGACAAAAGCAAGATTAAATTCAGTCCCCACGGCACGCATGAATCTGCGTTCGACCCACGTTGTGAGCACTCCCGAGGCGATACCGATGGCAAAGAAAGGCAGTAAAGGCACCACATCACGCTTCCATCCTATTCTTCCCCGCATCCACCAGAAAACCACGAGCAATGCCGCGGGCAGGGTGACGATCGCGCTCTTGGCGAGGAGTCCGA
>PMJO01000240.1 GCA_003158455.1 Myxococcales bacterium
GCGTAGATCGTGCCGTAGGTGATTCCGGCCACCAGGTACTGAAAGAGAAGAGCGAGACTCATGCGCGTCTGACGGGCCAGCCCGGGCTGGCCGTCGCTACTTCTTGGCGGCCGCGTCGCTGTACACGACGAACTTGCCGTTCTTCACCGTCTGCATTTCAAAAGCATCCATGCCCAGGCCGCCGTGGTCGCGTGCAGAGAAATTGAAGACACCGGCCGTGCCCACCACGCCCTGCAGGCTTTCCAGCGCCGCACGCACCTTCTCCTTGTCGAGCCCTCCGGCCTTCTCCACCGCCTTGCTCAGCAACAAGAGGGCATCGTGGGCGTGGCCGCCAAAGGTGCTGGCATCCTCATGATAGCGGTCCTCGTAGCTCTGCTTGTACTTGAGCAGCACCGGTTTCTGTTTGTCGCCGGGCGGCAGGCTGTCAGCCACCAGCAGCCGGCTGGCAGGAAAAATCACGCCCTCGCCGGCGGGTCCGGCGGCCTTGGCGTACTGGATGTTGCCAAAACCGTGGCTCTGGAAGATGGGGACAGAAAGACCAACCTGGCGCGCGTTCTTGATCACGATGGCCTGCGCCGGTTCGATGGACCAGTTGATGAACGCCTGCAACTTGGTCGCCTTCAGCTTGGTCACGACGGCGGTGAGATCCGTGGCTTCCTTCTCGTACACCTCGTTGGCTACGATCGCGATGCCAAAGCCTGGAGCCGCCTTTTCGACCTGTTCCTTGCCGGCTTTGCCAAACCCCGTGTTGCTGGAAAGCAGACCGATCCTCGAGATCCCCATCTTCTTCATCTGCTCGAAGATACGGCGGGCGGCGTGACTGTCGTTGGGCGCCACCTTGAACACATAGCTGGCCACCGGATTCACGATGGCCTCGGCCGCCGCACATGACAGCAGAATCGTCTTGCCCTCCTCGGCGATGCCCTTGATCTTCAGGGTTTCGCCGCTGGTGGAAGGACCGATGATGGCGAAGACCTTGTCTTCCTCGATCAGCTGCTTGGCCAACGAAATCGCCTTCTCGGGGCTGCTGGCCGAATCCTTGAGCACTAACTCGATTTGGCTGCCGCCGATCCCGCCCTTCTTGTTGGCCTCCTGCACGAGCATCTCCAAGGACCGGGCCTCGGGCCCCCCCAGGTTTGCCGCCGGGCCGGTCACGCTGAAGATGGCGCCGACCTTGATGGTGAGCCCCTTGGCCTGCGTGACGCCCGCGCCGAGCAGGCTCGTGAAGATGAGAGTTGCGATGATTCCTGGTGTCTTCATGGGGTTGGCTCCCTGCTCATCGGTTGATGGTCATATCGAGTAGAGGTCTTCGCCTTGCAGGATCTTGATACCGGCGTGCTGCAAGCAAGCGATGGCCCTCTCGGGATCGTCGAAGCGGAAGATGATGGTGGCGTTGACCGCGGACTTGTGCACGAAGGCGTACATGTACTCGACGTTGACCTGGTTGGCCTTCATGGCATTGAGAATCTCGGCCAGGCCGCCCGGCCGGTCGGGAACCTCGACGCCCACCACCTCGGTCTTGGCCACGGTGAAGCCCTCGGTCTTCAGCACCTGGCTGGCTTTGTCCGTGTCGTTGACGATGAGCCGCAAGATGCCGAAATCGGCGGAGTCGGCCAGCGACAGGGCGCGAATGTTCACACCCGCAGCCGCAAGGATGCTGGCCACGTCGGCCAGTCGGCCTGACTGGTTTTCGAGAAAGATGGTTATTTGCTCGACTTTCATGGCGTGCCGGGTTCCATCATGGCGGAAGATGCGAACGAACGGAAGCCAGGAAGCATCATCCGTTTGACGGGCAGACTCTCCACCCGGTTCAAGCTGAACGAGTCATCGTTCTCGACACGCAGCGCGCGCACCCGGCCATGGGAGCGCAGCGGCGATGCAAGCGCCGGCAGAGCCCGCTATGCCGGCGCGCGGTTCAGCAGCCGGCTGACGTCACTGCGCAGGCTCTCGGCGCGGATGGGCTTGTCCAGCAGATGGTCCGCCTTCAGCCACGACTGCTGCACTGCCGAATCTGCCGCGAACGACAAGCCGGTCGCCGCCTTGACCGCGGTGACCATAATTACTGGAGTGTCGGGGTACAGCTTCTTGATGCGATGGCAAAGCACGAACCCCGAATCCTTCTCCTCCATCATGAGGTCGATAATGGCCAGGTCGGGCTTGAGGGACAGCAGGATCTCCTCCGCCTCGTCCTGCGTTCCCGCCGTGTGCACCTCGTGACCATCCTGCTTCAGAATCAGGGCCATCTGGTCCACGATGTCTGGATCGTCGTCCACCACGAGTATCTTCTTTGCGTTCGCCATGGTTGTTTCCTTCCCGTGTGCGGGTGGCCTCGATTCAGACCAATACCTCTCGCTTGTGATAGTGCGTGTGCAGGAGTTTGTGGCTCATCTCGCCCAGCGGTGCCCCCAGGAACTCCTGGTATAGCCGTGCCACGTCCTCGTTCTTGTGGCTGACCCGCAGGGTTTCGTCGCGGTCGATCTGGTAGAGCGCCTGCATGCGCGCCTTGATGGCATTCTGGTCGCCGTGCAGCGGCTGGCCCCCACCGGCGATGCACCCGCCGGGGCAGGTCATGACCTCGATGAAATGGATGTCCTTGCGGCCCGCCCGCACCGATTCCAACAACTGCGCCGCGTTCTTCAGGCTGCTGGCCACCGCCACGCCCACCTCGAGGTCGCCAATCTTGATCTTGGCCTCCTTGATGCCCTCCAGGCCGCGCACTTCCTGCACTCTCAGTTCTTTCAATTCCTTGCCGGTCAGCAGGAAATAGGCGCTGCGGATGGCCGCCTCCATGACGCCACCGGTGGCACCGAAAATCTTGCCAGCGGTCGAGCGCATGCCAAACGGCGTGTCCGCGCGATCAGGCTCGACCTCCATCATGTCGACGCCGAACATGCGAATGAGCTGGCCCAGTTCACGCGTGGTCAGCACGTAGTCCACATCTTGGACATAGTCGCGGCCCATCTCTTCGCGCGCGCACTCGAACTTCTTGGCCGTGCACGGCATGATGGACACGCTGACGATCTTCGAGGGGTCGAGACCTTCGCGTTGGGCAAAGAAGGTCTTGATCACCGCGCCCATCATCTGCTGGGGGCTCTTGCAGGTGGACAGGTTGGGGATGAAGTCCGGGTAGAACTGCTCGACGTACTTGATCCACCCGGGCGAGCAACTCGTCAGCATGGGCAGGGTACCGCCGCTCTGGATGCGCTTCACCAGTTCCGACCCCTCTTCCATGATGGTCAGGTCGGCGGTGAAGGAGGTATCGAACACCCGCTTGAAACCCAGCTTGCGCAGGGCCGCGACCATCTGGCCGTCGGCATCCTTGCCCGGCTTGATGCCAAACTCCTCCGCGATGGTGACTGACACCGCCGGCGCGTGCTGAACCACAACGAACTTGTTGGGATCCGACAGAGCCGCCACCACCTCAGCCAGGTAGCTGTGCTCGGTCAAAGCGGCCGTCGGGCACACCAGGATGCACTGGCCGCAGTTTATACACGACGAAACATTGAGGCCGGTTTCGAACGCCGTCCCCACCACCGCCTTGGGACCACGGTGGATGAAGTCGATGGCGGAGACGCCCTGGATCTCCTCGCACACGCGCACGCAGCGACCACACAACACGCACTTGTCCGGGTCGCGCACAATGGAGGGCGACGACACGTCCATGTCGCGGTTGTTCTTCTTGCCGATGTAGTGCCGCTCGCGCACGCCGAACTCGGCGGCCAGGGTCTGCAGATCGCAGCGCTGATTGCGGCTGCAGTAGAGACAATCATCGGGGTGATTGGACAGCAGCAATTCCACAATCGTCCGCCGGGCCGCCAGCACCTTGGGCGAGCGAGTCTTGATCTTCATGCCCTTGGTAACCGGGAAGGAACAAGATGGCACCAGGCCGGATGACCCTTCCAGCTCCACCATGCACAGACGGCAGGCGCCGCTGGGCGGAAACCCTTCCATGTGGCACAGGGTCGGCACGTGGACGCCTTCGCGCTTACACACCGAGAGAATGGTCTCGCTCCCGTTGGTCTCGACCGTCTTGCTATCAACTTCAATCGTAAACATCGTGGTATTCCTCGCGATGACTCAGGTTCAGTGCAAAGGCCGGGTGAAATCGAGGTCGCAGCGCAGGCAGCGCCCAGCCTCACATTGGGCCGCCTCTTCCGAAATGCCGAGCTCGACCTCGGCGAAATTCCCGCGGCGCTGCGCAACCGGCAGGTGGGGTTGCTGCACCCGCGCCACCATCACGTCGCCTTCTTCCGCTTCCCCGGCTACTTGCACCGGCTCGACGTAGAACGACGGCAACTTCACCTTGGGCAACTGTTTGAGCAGCTTGCCGCTGACGAAATTCTGCAGCATGACCGCCGCATTTTTGCCCGCGGCGATCGCCCTGATCACCGTGTTCGGGCCCGAGGTCACGTCGCCTCCGGCAAACACGCCCGGCCGGCTGGTGGTGAATGATTCGGGATTGACCGTCACGGTTCCCCAACGCGTGGTCTTGAGATCTGCGAGCCCCCCTGCCTCGGGCTGCTCGCTGATCGCCACGATGAGGGTATCCAGATCCACCACGTGTTCCGAACCCGGAATCGGCACCGGCTGTTGGCGGCCCGAATCGTCGAGCGGTCCCAGCTCGTTGTCGATCAACTTCATGCCGGAGAGCTTGCCGCCCTTGACCACGACCTCAAGCGGAGTCACCAACGGCTTGAGCACGATCCCTTCGGCCAAGGCGGCCTCGATCTCCTCGTCGTAGGCCGGCATTTCAGCCCGGGTGCGGCGGTAGAACACGGTCACCCCGCTCACCCCCTTCTGCCGGAAAGCGACGCGGGCGGCGTCGATGGCTGCATTGCCGCCGCCGACGATTCCCACCCGGCCCTTGGCCAGCTGCTTGCCTTCCAGGTTGTATGCCTTGAGGAACTTTATGCTGGGGAGAACGCCCTCGGCATTGTCGCCGGGCACGCCCAGCTTCTTGCTCTCGTGCGCGCCGGTGGCCACGTACACCGCTTTGTAGCCGTCCTTGTCCAGCAGCGAATCGATGGTGAAATCCTTGCCCAGGGTCTGATTCAGCTTGAGCTCGACGTTGGGGTTGAGCAGGGAGTCGATCTCTTTTTGCAAGGTCTCGCGCGGCAGGCGGTACTCGGGGATGGCCGCGACCAACATGCCGCCGGGCTTGGATTCGCGCTCGAATACCGTGACCCGGTTGCCCAGGGCGCCCAGGTAGTGGGCCGCAGTCAGCCCCGACGGGCCTGCCCCGATGATCGCGATCTTGGGCGCGTTCGGCCCCGCAAGCTTGACCGGGGCCTTGTAGGTGTCGGGGGCAACCCGATCAACGATGAATCGCTTCAGGGTGCGCACCGCGATCGGCTCGCCGCCGGTAGCGCCCGCGCGGCACATCGATTCACAGGGGTGATCGCACACCCGCGCGCAAGCGGACGGGAACGGGTTGGCGCTGCGGATCACGCGATAGGCTTCCGCATACTCGCCGCGCGCAATGTGCGCGACGTAGCGCCAGGCCTCGGTGCCCACCGGGCAGGTGTTCTGGCAGGGCGCGCCGACCAGGTCCTTGCATGCACCGGCCGGACAGCTCCGCTCGAAGACATGCGCTTCGTATTCCTCACGGAACCAGCGCAAGGTCGAGAGCACCGGGTTGGGCGCGGTTTGCCCCAGGCCGCACAGGCTGGTGGCCTTGATGGTCTCCGCCAGCTCGGTCAGCCGCATGATGCCCTGGAAGCGAACCAGCGCATCTATGTTCTCCTCTTTGCGCCGCGGCCGCGTGATGGCATCGAGGATCTCCAGCATGCGACGCGTGCCCTCACGGCAGGGGATGCACTTGCCGCAGCTTTCGGACTGGATGAATTCCATGAAGAACTTGGCGAAATCCACCATGCAGATGGTTTCGTCGAGTACTACCAAGCCGCCGGAGCCCATGATGGCTCCCGCACTCTTCAAGGTTTCGTAGTCGATGGGCGTGTCGAGCAACTGCGGCGGTATGCAGCCGCCCGACGGGCCGCCGATCTGCACCGCCTTGAACTTCTTGCCCGCGGGCGGCCCGTTGCCCACATCGAAGATCACGGTGCGCAGCGATGTCCCCATCGCGACTTCGACCAGACCCGCGCGCTGTACCTTTCCGCTGACCGCGAAGATCTTGGTGCCCTTGCTGGTGGCGGTGCCGATCGCGGCGTAACCCTCGGCGCCCTTGCGCATGACCACCGGAATGTTGGCCAAGGTCTCGACGTTGTTGATGACCGTGGGCTTGGCGAACAGGCCGCTTTGCGCCGGATAGGGAGGCCGTGGCCGCGGCATGCCGCGCCGGCCTTCTATGCTATGCATGAGCGCGGTTTCTTCACCACACACGAACGCGCCCGCGCCCATCTTGATGTGGAACTGTAGATTGAACCCGCTGCCCATGATGTGGTCGCCGATGAGGCCGTAGGCCGTGGCGCGCGCTATGGCCTCGCGCAGGCGCTGCACCGCCAGCGGGTATTCCGCGCGAATGTAGACGTAGGCGTCCTTGGCGCCGATGGCGTAGGCGCCGATCATCATGCCTTCCAGCAACTTGTGCGGATCGCTCTCGATTAGCGCGCGGTCCATGAAGGCGCCCGGGTCACCCTCGTCGGCGTTGCAGATCAGGTACTTCTGGTCGCTCGCCTGGCCCAGCGCCATCTTCCACTTGCGGCCGGCGGGAAAGCCGCCGCCGCCCCGGCCACGCAGCCCGCTCTTCTCGACCGTGTCGCACACCTCCTCGCGGGTCTTGCTGCGAATGGTTTGCAGAAAGCTCTTGTATCCGCCGCGCGCGATGTACTCCTCGATGCTGCTGGGATCGATGATGCCGGAAAACTCCAGCACCCAGCGCAGCTGCGGCTTGAAGAATGGATGTTCGTTCAGCCAGGGCACGCCGGCCCACGGTTCGGCCGGTCCCGCGCCCAACTGGCCAACCAGATTTGCGGTGGGAACTTTTCCAGCAAAAACGCCGTCGAGGATGCTCGCCACGTTCTCGGGTGAAACTTGCATGAACGACAGGCGGCGCTTGCCCGGCATCTGCACGTCCAGCATGGGCTCGAAGGCGCACATGCCTATGCAGCCAACCTCGACGATCTCGACGTCCTTGTGGTTGGCTTCCAGGTACTGGCGAAGCGCATTGCCAACCTTGGCCGCGCCGGCGCCCATCCCACAGGTTCCCGTGCCAAGGTAGATGACCGGCTTGCTGACGACGTCGCGCCGGAGTTTGGCCAGATAGGCTTCCTGCTCGCCGTCCTTGGCCGTGCTGCCCGCTTTCAAGTACTCCAGGACAATCGGATCGGGAGCCGTCGAAACCTCGAGCGGAGCGAAAAGTGACTTTGGCATAGTGGTCATGACTGCACCGCCTCTTTGCGACAGCCGTCCAGGAGTTTGCGCGCCCGGGTCGGCGTCATCCGGGCAAAGAACTCACCGTTCACACACATCACCGGGGACAGGCCGCAAGCCCCCAGACACGCCACGACCTCAAGGCTGAACATCCGATCCCGCGAGGTTTGCCCAGGCAGGATCTTCAGATCCTTCTTCACGGTATCGAGCAGGGAGAGCGATCCCTTCACGTGGCAGGCGGTGCCTCGACACACTTGCACGTGAAACCTGCCGGTGGGGTGAAAGCGAAACTGATTGTAGAAGGTCGCGACACCGAACACCTTGCTGGCGGGCAGCCGCAAGTACTGGCCGATGGCGATGACCGACTCCTTCGAGACGTACCCCTGCGCGTCCTGGACCTCCTGCAAAATCGTGATCAGGGAGTCGCGGCGAGCGTTCGGGTATTTCTTCAGGATGGGCTGAATGTCCTGTGTGACTGTTGTCATCTCACCAGATCCTTGTTGTTACTTTCATCACGCTGTGAAATCTTTCACGGAAAGCGTATCACTGAGGGCCTTCTTTCGTCAAGAAAGCTTTTCGTAAATCAACGTACAGATTCTTGTTTTGAGACAAGTGCGTAACCGACTGAAATCAGTTAGCTATTTCGCACAGAGCGCACAGATAACCACAGAGAGCGGATGGGAACAGGGCTTCGGACTACTCATGACCAAACCCCTCTCCTTCTCTTCCGACTCTTCTGCCCCTGCGCCCTCTGAGTGAACTAGCTAGCTTCTCTGGCAAATCACACCTCCAGCTGCGTCCGCGAAACTGCGACGGAGGAAACGCTGCGAATCCCCACGCTGGCCAAAGCCGATGGTTTCTCCCATACTGGCGATGCGTGCTTCAAGACAACCTCGGCACTGCGTGGCCGATTCGTCCAGGCATGGCTTCCCGTCATAGAGCCGGTAGCTGCTTCGGTATTTCGGCTCGGTCAAATTGGGCATGATGACGTTTGCCCCGGCCGCAATCCCTTGTTCGCGGCCATCGGGCGCCAGCGTCTGCAGCGCGGTGGCAGCTGCGATGTTCACGTCCTGCAAGTACAAGCGCGTGACCGCGATCATGCGCAAGGCGAGCGCCAACTGCGCGTGTCGCTTCCAGGCGAAGTTGCGAATCGAATCGCGCAAGGGCGTATCGGCGTGCGGAATGAACGGCCCCATCCCGATCATGACGACCTGTTCCTGCTCGAAGAACAGAATATCGTTGGCAAGTTGCTCAACCCTCTGGCCGGGCAAGCCGATCATCACGCCGGAGCCGAGCTGATATCCAATATGGTGGAGTAGGCGCAGGCAATCACGCCGACGCTCCCAACTGTGATCCGCCGGATGAAGCCGACGGTAGAGATCGGGGTCGCTGGTTTCGATGCGCAGCAGATAGCGTTCGGCGCCGGCCCGGAACCAGGTGCGGTATGTATCCTCGGACTGCTCGCCCAGCGAGAGGGTAATGACCAGTTGGTCGCGCGAGAGGGCACGGATCTTAGTCACCAACTCCGTGATCAGGTCCACGAAAGCCGGATCGTTGCGCTCGCCGGATTGCAGGACCACGGAACCGTATCCTTGCTCATAGGCCCAGCGCGCGCCGGCCAGGATCTCGTCGACTGGGATGGTGTAGCGTTCCAGGTTCAGGTTGCTGCGTCGGATGCCACAGTACAGGCAGTCTTTGGTGCAGCGATTCGACAACTCGAAGAGGCCGCGAAAATAGACCACCGGGCCCACCTGGCGGACCTTGACCGCGTAGGCCGCCGCGAGCAGGCTCGCCTGTTCCGCCGGCGCATCGGCGCCGAGCAAGACGGCCAGGTCGTCGGGGTCGGGCCTAGGTTTGGCCAGTATTTCGTCGTGTCTGCTCATGGCGAAGAAGCACGCCCTGCGCCGCCGGAAAGGGAGCCAGGGCACGGGCAAAGATTCCCAGGCTGTAGGCGATGCACAGCCCGTAGTTGGTGAAGGGCACGCCCGCCGCGCGCGCCCGCAGGATACGGCCCAAGACTTCACGCCGGCCAATGGTGCAAGCGCCGCAATGGACGATGAGCCGATAAGGCGACAGATCCTCGGGGAAGTCGTGTCCCTGCACGGTGTGGAAATCGAGACGGCCGCCCACGTACTGGGTGAGCCAGCGGGGAATCTTCACCCGGCCAATGTCCTCCCCGATGGGGTGATGCGCGCAGGCTTCCGCGACCAGCACGCGATCGCCGGGGCGGAGTTTGTCGATGGCTAGGGCTCCCTCAACCTGGGCGACGAGATCGCCCTTGAGGCGCGCAAACAGGATCGAAAAGCTGGTCAGCGGCACCTGGGCTGGGGTGTCGGCCGCGACCTTCAAGAAAGCCTGCGAGTCGGTGATGACCAACCGGGGCGGGGTGCGCAGACCGGCGAGGGCGGCGCGCAACTCGCGCTCCTTCACCACCAGGGCAAACGCGTCGTGGTCCAGCAGATCGCGCAGCACCTGCACCTGCGGCAGGATCAGGCGTCCCTTGGGAGCTTCCTTGTCGATGGGAACCACCAGAACGGCCAGCTCGCCCGGGCCGACCAGATCGGCCACGATAGCGCGACTGTCGAGATAGTCAGCCGGAGCTTGTCTAAGCAGCGCCTGGCGCAGGTCCAAGAGTCCGGCGCCCGTTACCGCACTGGTCTCGACGATACACAGCCCGCGTTCACGCAAGGCCGCCAACTGGGCAGGGGAGGCGGGCGTGACATCCGTTTTGTTGAAGGCCACGAGCAACTGGACATTGCGCGCCTGCATCTCGCGTGCAAGGCCGTCCTCGAAATGGCCCCATTCGCCCGCAGCCACAATCAGGCCCAGGTCGGTGCGATCGAAGACCTCGGTCGTACGCTTCACCCGCAAATCGCCCAAAGCGCCTTCATCGTCAATGCCGGCCGTGTCGATGAACAGTACCGGGCCCAAGGGCAGCAGCTCCATGGGCTTTTCCACCGGGTCGGTCGTGGTGCCTGCCACCTCCGACACCAGCGACACATGCTGGCGCACCATCGCGTTGAGCAGGCTGGACTTGCCCACGTTGCGCCGGCCAAAGATCCCGACGTGCAACCGCATACCCTTGGGCGTGGACAGCTTCGCCGCAGGCATGGCGCTCGTCACCCCCCTCCCCCATCGGGCGAGCCCAATCGGCACACTGCCTCCGGCGAGGTCAACTCGTCGAACTCTCGCTCACTCAAAACGCCGTCGGCCAGGACCACCTCGCGAATGGTCGAGCGGCGCGCGCTCGCCTTGCCCGCGATGGCGCACGCCGCCTCGTACCCCACCCGGGCCACCAGGGCCGTGACCACGGCGGTCGACGCCTGCACATGCGCGCGACAGCGCTCTTCGTCGGCGGTAATTCCTTCCACGCAGAAGCGGCACAGGATCCCGGCGGCACGCGCAAGCAAATCCAGGCTCTCGAGCAGACAGTGGGCGATGAGTGGCAGGAACGGGTTCAGTTCCAGGCTGCCGGCCGCGCACGCCTGCGCGATGGCAACGTCATGGGCCATGACTAGCAAAGCCGCCTGGCTGGCAGCCTCAACGATCACCGGATTCACCTTGCCCGGCATGATCGATGAGCCGGCTTGCCGTGCGGGCAGTTCAATCTCACCCAGGCCTGCCTCGGGGCCGGACGCCAGCAGGCGCAAATCAGACGAGATCTTGAGCAGATTCACCGCGCATGCCTTGAGCATCCCGGAGACCTCGGCAAATACGTCCGCGTTCTGCGTCGCTTCGACTAAGTTCTCCGCGCGCGCCACCCCGAGCCCGGTCAACTGCGAGAGCGCGTCCACTACCTGAAAAATGAAGGCACGCGGCGCCCCCAGACCGGTGCCGATGGCCGTACCCCCGAGATTGACCACGCGCAGACGTTCCGTGCACTTGTAGATGCGCCAGCGGTCGCGCGCCAGCGCCTCGGCGTAGGCGCCCATCTCGCGGCCCAGGGTGATGAGGACAGCGTCCTGCATCTCGGTACGACCAACCTTCACGACGTGGGCGAACTCCTTCTCCTTCTGCTGGAAGGCCTCCTGCAAGGCCACGACTTCCTTCTCCAACGTCGCCAGCAACCACAGGCCCGCCACCCGCGTGGCGGTCGGGAAAGTGTCATTGGTCGACTGGTGCCGATTGATGTCGTCGAGCGGCGACACACGCGCATAGTGACCCAACCGCTCGCCCAGGATCTGCAGGGCACGGTTGGCCAGCACCTCGTTGACGTTCATGTTGGTACTGGTGCCCGCACCACCCTGCAAGGCATCCACCACCACGTGTTGATCGAGTTGCCCCGCGGCCATCTCGGCACACGCGCGCACAATAGCGTCGCCCTTGGCCGGATCCACCTTCCAAGTATCCAGCCGCTGGTTGGTGATCGCGCAAGCCCCTTTCACTGCGCCGAATGCGTGCACCAGCGCCCGGTGCACGGGTCGCCCGGCCAGCGGAAAATTCTCCAACGCTCGCAACGTGTGCACTCCCCACAGTGCTCCCGCAGGAACCTCCAGCTCTCCCAGCAGGTCTCGCTCGCTGCGGGTTTCAGTCATGTCGACTCGACATGGGAACCCTCAAAGGGTTCCCATGCCCTCCCGCGATGGTACGCGGCGAGCAACGAGGGCGCGCG
>PMJO01000343.1 GCA_003158455.1 Myxococcales bacterium
CGCAGCGATTGCCACTCGGTATTCATGGATACGGCATCGTGCGATTGTTCTACTCTCGGCTGTTGTCAACACTTCAGTCGCTGTGCCGACGGTGGCCGCGCCAACTGCAAGCCCCCGGCTACGTTTGGGTGCACGATTTCTCAGCCCGCCTGCGGGACGGGCAACTATGTGATTTCCTACACCAGCAACTGCTACGAGGGCTGCGTCCTCACAAGCGAGTGTGCCGTCGCCGCAGATGCGGGCGTCATCATGACTCCGACCCTTCCGGCAGCGTGCCAAGTCGATGAGGACTGCTGCGTGGCGATGGATACCTGCATGGCGAGGGCATACCTGGTGGGCCTGACCGAGTACCCGGCGATGGTGGCGTCGATCCCGAGTGCCGCCAGCAGAGGAGGAATGTGCCTGTCTTGCATCCAGCCTGCGGTTCAGGTGCAGTGCAAAGGCGGCTTCTGTGCCGGCGAGAAGCTCCCCTTTTCCTCAAGCATAAGCTCGCTCATGAGTTCGCATTGCGGGTATATCAGCGTTGCCGATGCGGGTACGTCGACGGCTTCGGCCCACGCCGCTGTCGACGCTGGCACGGCTGCGGGCCCATCCACCTGGAGTTGCTCGTCCCACTAGTCTAGCCCTGGCACGCTGCGAACCGCAACGGTGTGGTATCATAAATAGAATAGCAAGGAGGCCCATGATGACGACACTGGCGAGGAACCCAGCGATTTTCGGAATTCTCGTGAGTGGCGTGGTTGCAGGGGGATTGTCCACTGGCTGCAGCAGCAATCAAACCGGGCTCGGGCAGGGGAAAGTGGACGCGCATGCACCTGCCCTTGACGCGGTTGCGGGCTCTGGAGGTGCCACTGCGGCACCTGGGAGCGGAGGCAGCGCTGCTGGGGGCGCCGCCGGAACCGGCGGGATCACGGCAACCGGTGGATCCACGACAACCGGCGGCACCGTGGGAGGAGGTGGCACGATCGGACTTGGAGGTGCCGGCGGCGCGACGGGAGCCGGCGGCGCGACGGGATCTGGCGGCGCCGGCGGCGCGACGGGATCTGGCGGCGCCGGCGGTACGACGGGATCTGGCGGCGCCACACGGACCGGCGGTACGACGGGATCTGGCGGTGCCACGGGAACCGGCGGCACGATCGGAGCCGGAGGAGCCACGCAAACCGGCGGCGCGACAGGAGCCGGCGGCGCCACGCGAACCGGCGGCGCCACGCGAACCGGCGGCGCCACACGAACCGGCGGTGCCACGGGAACCGGCGGCACTGGCGGCACCGGCGGCACCGGAAAGATCTGCGGCGGACTTGCGGAACTTCCTTGCGCGGCCGGCGAATTCTGCCAAACCTCGCCAGGGGAATGCTGCTGCGACTTTTCGGGAACCTGCGCGGCGCAGCCGCAGATTTGTTCCGAGATCTCTCGGCCCGTGTGTGGCTGCGACGGGAAGACCTATGGCAACGATTGCATGCGCCAAGCGGCCGGCGTGTCCAAGAACTTCGACGGCCCATGCGGCGGAACTGGAGGGAGCGCGGGAGCTGGGGGCGCCACGGGGACCGGCGGGACTGCGGGAGCCGGCTCGGGCGGCACTGCAACCGGAGGCAGCCCAGTCACCGGCGGCACCACGACTGGAGGCACCGGAGGCACGAGTACGGGTGGAGCCGGCGGGTCGTCCGGCGGATACCCGGAGTGCACAACGGAAAACGATTGCCAGCTCATTAGCGACTGTTGCAACTGCTTGTCCATGCCCAAAGGCAGCCCCGCGCCTTCCTGCAATAGTGGGGAGTGCTTTGCGAGCGTGTGCGAAACTCGTGGCATCAAAGCCACCGACGTCGCGTGCCTCAACGGTCGTTGCACATTCAGCCGCACTTGCAACCCAGCTGGGGTCACTTGCGCCATCCCCATTGCCGCGTGTCCCGCTGGTCAGGCCAATCTGATCGTTGGAAGTTGCTATTCTGGGGGCTGCGTGCCGGTAGAGGAATGCGCAGACGTCGCTTCGTGTGACGTGTGCAAAGCCGCGGGGTTGTCTTGTGTGACCGTCGATACCAGGCCTATCTCCTACCATTGCGTCTCCACGCCTCCCCAGTGCGGCGCGAACCCGACCTGCGCCTGCATGGGGATTTGCAGCGGAGCCTTGTCATGTGGCTCGCCGGATAGCACGACCCTTACCTGCCAGTGCCCAGAGTGCTGACTACGACTCCTTGACTGGCCAGGCACGCAGGCGCACCTTGCCGTCCTCGACCGCGATATCCAGCCGCACCCGCGAGCAGTTGTTGGCAGAGAGGATCTGGGGAAGCTGCTTGGCCAGGTTCCGCCGCAGTTTGTCCATCGGCGGCGGCTGGCCTGCCGTGCCCGCGTTCTGGTGGGCTTCAAGGTAGCGGCGGTAGGCCTCCTGCATCTCAGCGTCGGAAAGCCCCGGCAGAGGAATGGGAGGCGGCCCACCTGACGACGCGCTTGTCGCGGGCGCGGCGGGTGGTGCGGTCTTCGGTTCTGCGGGGGCAGCCGGCGCCGCAGCCCCACCGGCCTCGCCCGCAACCGCCGCTGTCGCCTTGGCCTGCGCCGAACTGACGCGCCTGTCCTGCACTGCCTGCTGATGGGCTACGAAGGCTCTGGCCCGGGAGACCGGGATACCCATGGCCAGCGCCTCTTCCAAGGTGATGGCCGAGGTGCCTTTGCTGGTCAGGTGGCGTTTCGCCTTGGCCATATCGCGGCTGAACGTGCCGGCCTCGATCTCGCGCATGGTGCGGTTCCAGTAGGTGATGAGCAGCACCCAGCGCTGGGTCAGAGCCTGATAGCGAAAACGCAACGAAGCGTTGCTGATCGGCACCTGCTGTATTTCGAGAATCTGGCGGTTCAGGTCCCGGCGCAAAACATCGGGCGGCGAGCGTTCGATACCCATGAAGAAGGACTCGTAGAGCCCGCGCATGCGCTCCAACTTCCGCTCCATCTCGTCTAGTCGCGCTGCGATCCCTTCACGCGAGACGTCGAAATTGAAAGCCGGACCCTTCTTCACCAGAAGAGCTTATCTCCACCGCGCGGCCGGAGCTATATTGCCGCGCCAGAAAACCCCGAAAAACGCTGGCCTACCAGCCGCCGCGACGTCCGCGATCATCGCGGTCATGGCCGCGGCCGCCGCCGAAGCCGCCGCCACCACCGCCGCCGCCACCACCGCCGCCGCGTGCTCCGCGTTCACGAGCTTCGCTCACGCTGATGGGCCGGCCTTGGATCTCGCGCCCGGTCAGGGTTGTGATCGCCTGGGTCGCTTCTTGCTCGCTGCCCATCTCGACAAAGGCGAACCCGCGCGGTCGTCCGGTGTCCCGGTCGAGCACGATCTTCACCTCGACCACATTCTTTCCCCCTTCAGCGAAGACCTCGCGCAGCTCGGCCTCGGTCACGGTGTACGACAAATTGCCAACATACAGCCTATTTCCCATTTCGTTCTCCTCGGAGACACTAGCAAAACCGCTGGCCACCTGTCGAGTCCGCGGAAGCTTGCCGGGTGTCCGCGCGTAACGCGCAGGGCCGCGCAGCCTTTCCTTGTTCGCCCCTGCTCCGGCGTGCTATCAGCGGGACTTGCGAAAGGCTGGAAAATGAAATCGTACAACATCGCGCTGATTCCGGGCGACGGCACCGGGCCCGAGGTACTAGCCGAGGGCGTCAAGGTGGTCAATGCGGCTTGCGCCAAGCACGGCATAAAGCTGAACTACCAGAGCTTCGATTTCGGCGGCGAGCGCTACAAGCGTACCGGCGAGATCCTGCCCGACAGTGCGCTGGAGGAATTCAAGAAGTTCGACTCCATCTTCTTAGGCGCCATCGGCCACCCGGACGTCAAGCCCGGCATCTTGGAAGTTGGCATCTTGCTCAAGACGCGCTTCGCCCTTGATCAGTACATCAACCTGCGGCCGGTGAAGTTGTATCCCAACGTGGAAACCCCGCTCAAAGACAAGGGACCCTCGGACATCGACTTCGTGGTCGTGCGCGAAAACACCGGCGGCATCTACACCGGCATCGGCGGCGTCACACAAAAGGGAACCCCGCTGGAAGTGGCGACGCAAGTGATGCAGTACTCGCGTCCAGTGGTCGAGCGTTGCGTGAAGTACGCCTACGAGTACACCCGCCGGCGCAACAGCAAGAAGAAGCTGCTCACCCTGGTGCACAAGTGAAACGTGCTCACCCACTGCGGTGATCTGTGGGTGCGCGTG
>PMJO01000060.1 GCA_003158455.1 Myxococcales bacterium
CTGGCGTGGTCACCGCGGTGCAAGGAGTGAAGTCCGGCTGGCCAGCGCACGGATTGCCGCCGGTTGTGCCGCCCGAACCGGTCACGCCGCCCGTCCCGCCTATGCCGCCACTCGCCCCGAGCGGCGCATCGATACCGCCACTTCCTCCGAGAGGCGCATCTACACCGGCGTCTGTCATGCCGCCAGTGCCACTCATGCCGCCGATTCCACTCGTGCCGACATTTCCACCAGCACCGCCGGTTCCACTCGCGCCGCCATTTCCGCCATCCGTACCACCGACAGCTCCGCTGTCCAGATTCCCCGCATCCGCACCAGCGACAAGAGCGGCTCCATCTTTGCCCGTGTCTTCCGAGGAGTCCGGCTGAACAAACTGGGGCGCGTCGAGAACCGAGTCGACTATGTCACTCGCTCCGTTCTCAACACTTCTTGCATCGGCAGTTTCGGCAGCAGCGGGTCCATCTGCGCCTGTGGCAGCCGCCGCGTCACTTTCCTCTGCGTCCCCCGTTGCAGTTGGGCCATCGCTTCCGGCAACACCACCCGCTTCAGGGAGCGCCCGGAGTTGGCTGGCATCGTACGTGCAGTCGCCTGTGGCGAAGACAGATGCGAGACAGCACGTCACGAGGAATGGCTTCCAATGCCAAGATGCTGTCTTCATGATCAGAACTCCATCCTGGCCAGGACACCCGGCGTGCCGCCTGCCACTGGCGCCACTGTCACGGGTCGGCCCTCAAAATAGAAGAGCGCTCCCGTCGTCACGGCCGCCGCTGCGGTCAGCCCCCAGAGCACGTTGGCCGCAGTCTGGCGCGAGTTGACCGAGTCGATGTCGCTCTGGCTGCAACCGGGTCGGGCCGGATTGCCGGCGCCGCACGAACTCCGCAAGCTGTCTAACTTGGAGTCCATCAGCAGCCCGGCGGTGATCGCACCCGCAGCCAGCAGCACCGTCGAGCCGGCTGCCACCCAGGTCCATTTCTTGCCCCGCCACCACCCCTCGCTTGCGCCGCCTGGCCTCGATTCAGTTTGCAGTTCGACGCCCGGAGCAGCCTTGGGCGTCGGGGTGGCCACGGGAACCGCCGCCGGGAGCAGCCGCATCGTCACGGTGCTCACCGACCCCGCCCTCACGTCCGCATCCTCGACCGCAGGCGCCGCGCTCACATGCTTGGCTGTCACCTGGTGGCGGCCAGGGGTGGCCCAGATCGGATCAGGGAGCGGTATCAGACCCACGCTCTTCCCGTCGACGCTCACCTCCGCGTCTGCCGTATCGCAGTCGATCTGAATGCGTCCCAGCTTCTTCTGCAACTCAGCCACGGACTTGCGTACATCAGCGCCCGTCTCCGGCGACGTATCAGCGGAGCCTGCCACGAACTTCTCAAAGGCCTCAAGAGCCTCGACCGGGCGGCCGAGATCGCGATTGGCTTGGGCTATGTTGAACATCAGTTTCGGCGACGGATAGGCAGCGTAGGCCGCGTTGAACCTTTCCAGCGCACCAGCGACGTCGCCTTGCTGGTAGAGCTTGGTGCCCTGGCCGAGCAGTGCCTGCGCCTGAGCCTTGGCCTGTGGATCTCCGATCGGCGGCGAGACTTGCGCGAGAATCGTGAGCAGGATGAGGCAGGTTGCGTGCATGGTCACAGTTCCTCGAACAGTTTCTTCTTGGCCTTGCGCCGAGGCGTGGTGGTTTGCGTGGGTTTGTTGGATTCGCCGCCGGTGAAGGGATTGGGTTTGTTGGACTCTCCGTCAGCGAAAGGGTCCACCCACTTCTGGTGCCTTGGTCGGGCGGACCTGTGCGCAGGTTGGGCTGTCTTGGCTTCCGGTGGTTCCGGCACAGCCACCGGGAGTGCTGGCGGCGGCGTCAGCGGTGCAACCACCGGCGAGGCCGTGCTGGTGACTGCTGGTTTGGGTGCGGGACTCGAACGGAGCAACAAGAACGCCCCGAGCAGCAGGAGCACCCCGGCCGCCGCGATGGTGGCGTAGATTGGCTTGATCCGACCGAACTGCCCCATCGCTGACCGCACTCCCCTTTTCACGCGAGCGACGAGGGCTTGGACCGAGCCGCTGGCTTGCGATGCAACGGCGCCAGGCTTGCGTGCGTCCCGTGACGCCGGGACGCCGGGCTGCCGCACAGGTGCCAACGGGACCTGCGTCGCGCTGTACCCGAGTGTCGCATTTGTCAGCGGGGCGATTGATGACACCAGCACCGGAGCCGGTGTTGCATCGGCAGGCCGTCCAAACGCGGCGGCTTCAAGATCGCGTGAGAATTCCCGCATCGACGAGAACCGTTCCGCTGGCTTCTTGCGCAGCCCTCGCCGCAGCGCCGTCTCTACAGCCGGTGGCAGGCCGGGCACCCGTGGCGCCAGTGGATGCGGGTCTAGGTTGATGATCTGGTACAGGAGCGCAGCCGGCTCGTCAGCGATGAACGGACATCGCCCAGACAGCATTTCCCAGGCGATGCAGGCCAGCGCCCACTGGTCTGCGCGATGATCGATGTCATCGATCATGCCGGTGGCCTGCTCCGGTGACATGTAGTTCGGCGTGCCCATCACCGCCGATGCGCTCGTCAGTTGCGTCCGCGCCGCCTTCATCTTCGAGATCCCGAAGTCGAGCACTTTTACGAAATCGGGCTCGCCCGGGACTTGCACCAAGAACACGTTTCCGGGTTTGAGGTCACGGTGCACGACACCCTGGTCGTGGGCGGCATTCAGCGCCGAGGCAACCTGCCTCACCACGTGGACAGTGATTTCGATCGGCAGGCGACCCACGCGGCGCAGGCGGTGGTCGAGATCTTCCCCTTCCAGGTACTCCATCACCAGATATGGCTCGCCGGATTCTGCCTGGCCGAAATCGAAGACGGTCACGAGGTGCGGATGCCCGAGGTGTGACGTGATCTCGGCTTCGCGATGGAACCTCGCCAGGGCTTCGCGGTTGGCGGCCAGGTCGCGAGCCATCAACTTGATGGCCACCCGCTTGTTGAGCCGGAGCTGCACAGCCTCGTACACCGCGCCCATGCCGCCCTCGCCGATCAAGCGCGTGATGCGGTAGGCGCCCTCCAGCACCGTGCCCACGAGGGCGTCCATGCGTGGTTCAGCCGACACGGACGAGTCTCTCCTGCGACGCAAGCCCTCGAAAAGGTTGCATGCTCATCCGCTCAAGTGCCCGTGGCACCGGCGGCACCGGCTTCGCATCCTTACTGCCGAAATCGCTCAGAGGACTTCTCCTTCCGCACTCCGTGCACCATTATGTGGGAGACCCACTTACCTGGAGTGCGCCATGTAGATGGTAGGTCCAACTTGACCTATTGGTCAATGGCACCAGCTTGACCAGAGGCTCCTACTCTCCGCCGAGCCCGACCCGTAGGCTGCCGGTGAGTGAACTAGCGAATGCCCTTCAACCCGAAAGACGTGGCACGTGCTGTCCGGCAGCACCGTGTCGCTGCTGGCCTGACCCAGGCAGAGTTGGCCGAGCACGCTGGCCTGGCATTCGAGACTATCTCGCGCATCGAGAGTGGACGGGAGCCGCCGTCGCTGCGCACCGCAATCGGACTGGCGGACGCCCTGGCCGTCTCGCTTGATGCTGTTGTGGGCCATGTTCCTGGACAGCCGACGCCCAGAGACCCGCGCTTCGCGCCAGATGTACGAAGGCTTCTTGCGAGCGTGCAGCGCCTTGATCCCAGGATGCTCAGGCACCTGAACGCCCTGGTACGAGAACTGCCGCACGGACGCAAGCGAACGCCGCGCCCCGCGCCGTGATCGCTGTCTCAGCGTGCCGGTCACGGCCCTGGGCATCTCCCGTCACTCAGCGAGCAGGCCAGGGATCATCGCATGCAGGGCCGGTCCGGTGACGTGCCGAACACGCGCTCGCCGTCGAGCGCCCGGAAGACCTTGAACCGCATCGAGGGCAGTTCCAGCACGCCGAACGTGGCCGGACGGAACGTGTCGGGCACGATGAGCGGACCAGCCTGCTTGAAGACGTAAGCCTTCCCACAGCAGGCCCCGGGATTCAGAATCTTGCCAGGCAGGGTGTTGACCACCAGCTCGAACTCCAGGTGGCTGTGGCCGACAATCAGAATCTGGGCATGGGCCTGCTCCAGCAGGTGCCGCCGCAGCTCGTACCCGGTCCGCTCCTTCTCGACGCCCTCCATGTCGCTGCCCGGACGGGCGTGCCACATCGCCACGCGGATGCCCTCCAGCTCACCCTCCCAATGCGTGTGCAGCGTGGCGAGCCAGGCCAGGGCTTCGCGCGACAGATCGATGCCGCCGCCGATGTAGTCGCCGATGCTACAGGGCTCGAAGAAACTGCGGACGTCCTTCTTCCTGCGTCTGCGCTCAAGCGCCCAGCGTTCGTGGTTTCCCCGAATACAGATCACACCCTTCTCGCTCTTGAGCCGTTGGATCACCTCCTCGCCGAACGGCTCCATCTCAATCAAATCTCCGGTGCAGAGGATCGGGTCGCACCCCATCTGATGTAGACGGGCCAGGGCGGCGTCGAGGGCGAAGATGTCGCCGTGAATGTCGGCCAGCAGGCCGACGAGCCTAGACAAGCCGCACCCCCTCCCTGGCTGCCGCGTAATAAGGGGTGCCGTAGGCTCCCTTCCATTCCTCGAATGTGGTTTTGTCGGCCAGGTACAGGTGGATTCCTTTCTCGTGTCCGAGCAGGTCGTACAAAGCCTCTCTTATCTTTCCCGTTTCGGTCGGCCAGTCTTGCGACGGCGTTTCCTCGATCACCAGGATGTAGATGTCGTCGGCGGCGGTGGCATCGCCCCGAGCATAAGAGTCGAAGAGGTACGCCTTCGGCTTGCGCTTGCCCGAGGTCTTCGCCTCACGCTCACCCAGGGCCTTCGCGACCGCATCCCGAATCTCGGCCAGGGTCAGGATGCCTCGCCCCTGCCGCGACCACCGCGCCGTCGCCGCACGGCGTGCGATGCGCGAGCGCTGCTTGGCGCCGAATGAGGGTGAGTGGGGCCTGCTCATCGTGTGCTCTCGGACTCGGGGAGGTTGCGCACGCCAAAGAGCCAGCCGGCGAGGAACACGATAGCAGCGACATCTCCCGCCATCGCGCAGCCCGCTGCATACCCGACAAGGTGGAGCGCCAGGCCGGCCAGGGCGACCTTGGCCAGGAACCTCAGATCTAGCTCGGCCGCGAGCTTGGCTTCCGTCGTCTCGTCTTGGTCTTCCATGCTTCCACCAATCGGCCGCAGTCGGCGGCCTTCTTGCCTTCGCCTGCCTCCTTCAGGTAGTTGGCCATGACCTTGAGGGCCTCGACCAGGTCATCCTTGGCCGCCGTGACCGTCGGGCCGATCCCGTAGACGCCTGGGATGGGCGGGGCCACGGCCGACCAGATCCCCTCCTCCTCCCAGAACACGAAATCCTGCATCCGCATCGCGGCCGTGGCCTTCCAGGTCCCCAGCAGCCGCCTGCACAGCTTGCGCTCGCCCGGAACCTTCGTGCATTTCTCCAGCAGCGCCAGCCGCGCAAATAGGCTGTCCTTGGCCCCGGCGGCCGTCCCGCCGATGCCGAGGATGCCTGGAAGCGCCAGTGTGTGGCAGCACCACCTCGCCGGGGGAGTCCGCACCTGCCAAAAGCCGAAGTCGTACACCGGATACGGCCTTGGCTTCTTCAGCCGGTCCTTGAATGGCTCTCCCCCGAGTTTCAGCGCCATTTCGTCCCACGAGATCGTGCGGACACGGCCGGCGCGGAGGTCGGCGAGATGCCTCTCGACGACACGCTGATCTTCGGCGTCCTCCCGGGCTTCCGCCGCCTCGCGCTCGGCTTTGCGTCTGCTCCTGCGTCGACCCTCCCGCAGGAGACGGTTGATGTCCTTGATTGAGAGCCGGTCCCGGTCGCGGAGCCGCCTCTGGGCCACCAGCAAGCCCTCGTCGTCCGCCAGTTTCTCCAGCAGGGTAGGAGCGTCCTTGCGGACGAAATTCCAGATCTCCCTCGGGGTCATTTCCACCGTCCTCTCTTTCAGTCGGATGAGGGCCTTCCAATCGACGGTGCGATACTGCCTCCTGACGTTGGCTGGTTGGCGGGACGCAGCCTCCCCGATTTGATAGATGTGGCGCAGAGCCACCGCCTGGCGCGGCCGGCTCGCCCTGAAGGCGGCGAAGCCCATACCCTCCAGGCACTGAGGGAAGCTCAGGCAGGCCACGAGGATGTCATTGACCCAAGTGGTTGCTGGTTTGCGGGGGAAGCCCAGATCACCGCCCCATGGCTTGCGGGATTTCTTCACTGTCGGTTTCACGGTTTCCTCGTTTCGTCTTCAGTCTGGAGACAGGGCTTGCAACGGACGGACACCCAGTGTCGCCGCTTATCGCGGATACCAGGCTGGCCGCACACCTCGCACGTTCGCATGGACTCGTCGGCCGCCTCGTCGAGCGCGGCGTCTGTCGTGGCGTCGAGCACGGGGTCTGCTGTTTCGTCGCTGTCGCAAAAGTACACCGTCAACCGGCCCATCTTCTCTTTGAACTGCCAGACGTGGAGGTTCGGGTCAGCGGACAGCTTCGCGGAGAGGCGGTCGACGATGCTGAACCACCCATCGCCGATGTCGAAGCCGTCCTGGGCGAAGCGGCTCGTCCGGTTCGTCGGCTTGACCCACGCCTCGCGATACAGGACCGGATAGCGTTCGAGCAGAGCGAGCACGTGCGCTGGGGAGATGCCGAGCCGATCGCACACGCCCGAGGCAGCCATCAGCTTCGCCCTCTCGTGGACGGTCTTTCCCCGCAGGGCCAGCTCCTCCCGCAGCATCGGCGAAAGCGACATGCTCATCGCTTCCCGCCCTTCCGCATGAATACCAGCGTCTGGAGCGCAGACGCGGCTTCGCCTATGGTCAGATTGTGCAGCAAGAGGGAAACCTGGTTCTCGTCGCAATCCGCCGAGCCCATGAGGCCCGGCAGCATTTTCGAGCGCTCGAAGAGAACCCGTCCGCCGATCCATCTGGGGATGCAGGCGGCACCAGCTCCAGTGATCTTGGCGATGGCCTCGACCGCCTTCGCTGTCTTGGACTTGGCGCGGACGCGGATTCGTTTTGTCGTGATCCGAAACTGCTCCGACCGATAGCGCGGACGGGGCTCGCCGTCCCGCTCTTGAACGATGGCGTCGCTCCTCAAGAACTCATTCCCGGACATCGTCGAGAATCCACGCGACTGGCGCACGCTGAAGCCCAAGTTCAAGGGATCTTCACGCCACTCCACCTTGGGAACGACCCCCACGATTGTCACCGGGTACTCTTCCGCGCCCCTGGCCCATGGCCGATAGGTCTCGTCGAACCATGCGCCAAAGTCGTCGGAAGCCGCGACAAAACAAAGCGCCGAGTGGGGCCGGCCGTTGTGGATGATGTAGATCATGGGATTGCCTGCTTCCTATGGATTGAAGACCTGGGCCATGCGGTTGATGGCGTGTTCGGCGTCGGCCCAAGACAGGAAGGAGATGCCGAGCCAGGAGCGATCTGAGGATTCGGTGTGGAGAAAAGAAATGTCTTTCAGCGGAACGAGGGAGGCGGGAATTTGCATTTTGACACCTCGTTTCTGATTGTGTATCTTGTACGTCATGACGTCAAGTCAGATCTGGCATGCATATCCGCCATGACGTAGTTTGGCAAGACGTAGGAAAACGGGTTATCGTCGCCGGATGGCGAAGAAGACCCCCAGCGAAGACAAGCACAAGAAGTTCACGGTCTATCTCCCGGAAAAGACCATCTACGAACTCAAGATCTTGGCTGCGAAGGAGCGCACGAGTTGCAGCGCTCTGATCGATCAGTACGCCCGGGAGATCATCAAACAAAAGGGCACCTGACCGAGCACGAAGGAGGCTGGTATACTTGGGCCATGCTGGCGCAGGAGAGACATGTCAACGCGAGCGAGATCGCGCCGGCCTACTCGACGAGGGTGGAGGAAGCCAGGCGCGGCCTTGGCGAAGACATGATCGAAGTCATCCCCCTGCCCGATCGCTCTATCTTTGTTGTCGCTGACGGCGCTGGCGGCGTCTCGGGAGGAGCCGCTGCTGCGGAAGCCGTCTGCAAGGCCGTTGCCGATTGGTGCCGCCAGGGCAAGGCTGCCGCCTGGCCCGAATGGCTTGCCCACATCGATCGCGAGATGGCAAGCTCGAAATCCTGCGGCCTAGCAGCGGCCGTGATCATCGAGATCAAGAACGACGGCAGGATCGCCGGGGCGAGCGTGGGCGACTGCGAGGCATGGCTGTTCGCGAACGGCGCCGCGCCGAGGAGCCTCACGGCCGGGCAGGTCCGCAAGCCCCTGCTGGGCGAAGGCGCGGCCGTTCCCGTCGGGTTCGAGGGCAGTGTCGCCGGGGGCACACTCCTCGCAGCAACAGACGGGCTGTGGAAGTACCTGGACCGCGCCCGGATCGCCAAGGCGACGGAGATTAGGCCGCTCGAAGCGGCGGCCGAGGCTCTCGTCAACGGAGCCAGGCTCAGGAGCGGGGCTTTGCAGGACGACGTCGCCGTCGCAATCGTGGGATGGCAATAGGACCTCGCAAGAAGAGACCGGAGAGGTTCTACATCCTCAACGGCGTCCGCCGGGCTATGGCCGTGCGCGAGGCCGGCCGGAAGACGATACAGGCGACGATCCTCCGAGCCGGGAAGCCTCCCGTGTCGCGGAGGCTTGCGCTCAAGCTGCTCTTCTCGCCGAAAGCGCAGGTGGAACTGGATGCGAGGTTCTATCGTATCTTGCTGCCCCTCAGAACTCCCATCGAGGTTGAGCCGCTGGGCCTGCCCAACCAAGATCCATCCGTGCCGCTGGCCAAGGTCGAGCTGGTCTGAAGCAACCTCGGGCCGGGATTGAACCCTTGGCACGGCACGTTTCTGGGGGTAACTTTGGGGGCAACTTTCTGCCCATATTTTCGCAAACATCCTGAGTTTATAGGGTTTTTCGTCTAGTTCGGTAGGTGTCCCGCCTACCGACCACTTATCTCCTCCACAGTCGCCGACGACGGCGAGCACGAAAATGCGGCGATGGGTTATGATGTGCGGAAGCGCTTCATGCCCGACCTGAACCCTGAACAACGCGCCCGCGAGCAGATTGATGCCCAACTGCTTGCGTGCGGATCGGCGGTTCAGGACTACAGGATGGCGAGGCAGATTCGAGCGACGCTGTCGCTCGAATCTCCAGTTCCCGAGATTTGCCAGACGCCGTCTGGCGAAATCAGCGTCTTCCCGGGTTCCTTGATCTCCCAGACACCGTCTGGGAAATCGTCGCCAACGCATCGATCGAGGGTGTCGAACATTTCCGAGACAGTGTCTCCGTTATTCCCTTCGCCACCCGTCGCCTCGGCCCCTGTCGAAAAGGCGTTCACGGGAGGACTCGTATGAGCGCCTTGATGTCCCACAAGACTGGCGGCGAGATTCTTCTCTACCAGACAGAAGACGGGCGCACGCGCATCCAGTGCCGCTTGGAGGACGAGACTATCTGGCTGACCCAGGCACAGATCGCGGAGTTGTTCCAGACCACACCACAAAACGTGACGTTGCATCTGAAGTCCATCTTCGCCGAGGGAGAGCTGGCGGAAGAGGCAACCTGTAAGGATTACTTACAAGTTCGCGACGAGGGCAAGCGCGCGGTCACGAGGAGGCTGCGCCACTACCGCCTGGAGGCGATTCTCGCCGTGGGCTACCGCGTGCGCAGCCACCGAGGTACGCAGTTCCGCCAGTGGGCGACGGCACGTTTGGGTGAGTACCTGGTGAAGGGCTTCACCATGGACGACGAGCGGCTGAAGAATCCGCCTGGCAAGGGCCAGAAGGACTACTTCGACGAGCTGCTGGAGCGCATTCGGGACGTCCGCTCGTCCGAGCGGCGCTTCTATCAGAAGGTGCTGGACATCTACGCGACCAGTGTGGACTACACGCCCGATGCCGAGGTTACCCACCAGTTCTTCGCCACCGTGCAGAACAAGATGCACTGGGCCGCACACGGCCACACCGCTGCCGAGGTCATCCACGAGCGAGCCAATGCTGGGCAGCCCTTCATGGGCCTGCTGACCACGCGCCCTGGCGGGATCGTACACAAGGATGACGTCTCCATCGCCAAGAACTATCTCAAGGAACAGGAGCTGCAGGTACTGAACCGCATCGTGAACCTCTATCTCGAATACGCCGAGCTTCAGGCGCTGGAGCGCAAGGCGATGACGATGCGCGACTGGATCGCGAAGTTGGATGAGTTCCTGAAAGCCTCGGGGCGCAGTCTGCTGGATCACGCGGGCAAGATCTCCGCCGAAACCGCCAAGGCCAAAGCCGAGGCAGAGTACGAGCGCTATCGTGCGCTCGTGGATTCCCAGCCTTGGCCGGTGGACGCGGATTTCGAGGCAGCGGTGAAGGGGTTGAAGAAACTACCCGGGACAAGCCGGAAAAAGTCGAGGACATGAAAGGATCTACCGTCTGGAAGACAAGTTTCGGCATGGCACCCTAGCGATGCCCCGACCGGCCGCCCTTCACCAAGACCCGAAACGCCCGAACGGTTCGGTGGAAGACAATCCCTGTCCCGCCTACAAGGTCTCAACGATCCGTTGGCCTTCGATCACGTCTTCGCGCTTCGCAGCGTGCCCTCTCGACCGAGCACCCCGGCGAAAGCCATCATGGATCTGAGGTGGACCCCGATCTTCG
>PMJO01000350.1 GCA_003158455.1 Myxococcales bacterium
GCGAACAGCATTTTGACGAATACACGAGGCAGTTCGGTGTCGATTCTGGTCGCGGCTGTGCCTGCGATCCCCAGCCAGAGGCCTGAGCGATGAAAAATGGAAAGTACCTGATCCTTTGTGTCGACGATGACAACGACATCCTTGAGGCGCTACGCCTGCGGCTGGAGAAGGCCGGCTATCTGACCGCCACGGCGCTCTCCGCCGAGGAGGGGCTGAAGAGGTTCAAGGAAACCCAGCCTGACCTCATCATCGCCGACCTCATGATGGAAGAGATCGACTCGGGCACCGGCCTGGTCAAGGAACTGAAGCTGGCGGGCAACCGCGCCCCGGTGCTCCTGCTCAGTTCGCTCGGCGATTCGTTGACCATATCGGCCAGCACGCGCGATCTGGGACTGGACGCGGTCTTCCAGAAGCCGGTCAACTTCGACGCCATGCTGAAGACGATCAGAGCGAAGCTCGGTCAGTAGGTTCCTGGCGGCAATCAAGCGGACGAGCGCATTCGTCTCGTGCTCTACCCGCCGCTGAGAACACCGAGGGGAGAGGAGAGGGCGCAGAGTCAAGATGACGCGGTTGCAGAAACTCGCGTTGTTCGTTGCGGCCCCGAGGCTACGCTACAAATCCAACAGAAGGCGCACCTCGTCGGCCAACGCCAAACTGGCAGTCAGCCCTGGCGATTCGATGCCGAAGAGGTTGACCAAACCAGGGACGCCGTGGACCGCCGGACCTTGGATGACGAAATCGGCGTCAGGGGCGCCGGCCGGGACGATCTTGGGGCGCACGCCGGTGTAGCCGGGGCTCAGATCGCCGTCAGCCAGCGCCGGATAGTAGCGGCGAATGGTGTTGTAGAACGCGGCGACGCGGCTTTCGTCGAAGCTGTAGTCCACCCCGTCCACCCAGGTCACATCAGGCCCGAAGCGAGCCTGACCGCCTAGATCCAGGGTGTAGTGCACGCCCAGGCCTCCGGGCACGGGAACCGGATAGACCAAGCGGGAAAACGGTGCGCGGCCGCGCAGGGAGGCGTAGTGGCCCTTGGCGAAGTAGGCGGCGGGAATGGTCGCGGCCGGCACGCCTTGGATGGAGCGCGCGACTGAAGGCGCCCAGGGGCCGGCAGCATTGACCACCGTGGCTGCGAGCAGGGTTGCGGCGCCATTGCCGCCCGTGGAAAGGACGATGCCGTGCTCGACCACGCGGCCGCCCAGCACCGTCGTGCCCAGGGCAAACTGCGCGCCCGCAGTTTCGGCGTCCCGGCGCAAAGCACGCATCAACTCGTCGCTGCTCAGGATCCCCGTGGATGGCGAATGTAGGGCGCGCACGCCTGCGAGCGTGGGCTCCAGCGCGTGCAGCTCGGCGGCGTCGAGCCAGCTCAGGTCGTCCACACCGTTCTGCTCGGCCTGAGCGCACAGCTTCTCCAGAATCGGAATCTCCTCGTCCCGCGTGGCCACCAGGAGCTTGCCCAAGCGTCTATGCGAGATTTCGTTGTCTTCGCAATATCGGTAGAGCGCGTGCCGTCCTGCTACGCAGAGCCGCGCCTTGCGCGACCCGGGCCTGTAATAGATCCCGGCGTGGATCACCTCCGAGTTGCGTGAACTGGTGTGGCGGCCGATGCCCGGCTCTTTTTCGATCACCACGACTTCTCGGCCCGACCGGGCCAGTACCCGCGCCACGGCCAAACCCACCACCCCTGCCCCGACGATCGTCACATCCACGCGATCCATTGCGATCACGGCTCGCGCAGGACTTTGCGCGCAAACGACCAGTAGGCAGACAGAACCGGATTGGCCACCCGGGTGATGGCCGGGTGATCAAGCCCGGGAAAACGGATGCTCCCGGTCAGAAAAGCGCCGTCGGTCGCCCCGGGCGAACGACTCTTCTGTACTTGGCGGCGTTCACCCACGACCGCCGGCAAGAGCCGGAGGATCTCGCCGTAGCTGGCCAGCTTCGCGCGCAGCCAACCCCGACGGGCCGCGAACAGCAGTACCGCCAACTCCGCCCCAGCCAGGGCCGGAGCCGCCGCCGCAAGTCGTGCCAGGGGCCAGTCCTTGAGAATGACCAGCCAGCGGTTACGTTCGAGCAGCGCATACTTGCGCCCCGAGAACTGCTCGGTGTACTTGTGCAAGACGCGGGCTTCGGGAACCAGCACGCAGTCATAGCCAAGCTGGCGCAGGCGGATCTGCAGGTCGCAGTCTTCGTGGTAGAGAAAGAGCTTCTCGTCGAAGTCGCCCGCGCGCGACAGCGCATCCATGCGCAGCAAGAGTGCCGCTCCCGAGGCATAGGCCACCGAGCGGATTCCTTGCTCAGGCCTGATGCTGTCGATCCCCTGGCGATAGGCGCCACAATAGGCGAACCCGCAGAAGTGCAGCTGGTTGCCCGCACTGTTGATGAGCTGGGGTTCACTGTGAAGCATGACCAGCGGTTGCGCCGCGGCGACCTCCGGTCGGGTGTCCATTACCGACAAGAGCGGCTTGAGCCAGCCCGCCGTGACTTCGATGTCCTGGTTGAGGAGCAGTGCAAAAGCAGCGCCGCGTTCGCGCGCCCAGCGCAGGCCGATGTTGTTCCCTTCGGCAAAGCCGGTGTTTCTCGTCTGCGGCAGCACGTGCAGGTTCGGCCAGGCTTGGGCGATGCGGTCGAGCCTGGCCAAGGTCGCGTCCGATGAAGCGTTGTCGACCACGACGATCTCGATGTCGTCGAAATCGGTGTGCTGCTGGAGCGTCGAGAACAGGCCGTCGAGGTAGGGCTCGGCCTGGTAGGAGACGACTATGATCGCTAGTTTCATGTTGGCTCGTGCGGCAGGAACCATATCATGTGGCTTTGGGATCGCCGACTGGGGCAGCTAGGTTTCGCCCTGGCCGGTGGCTTTGAAGATGGGAAGGGTCAAGAAGAAGCTGCTCCCTTGGCCGGGGGCGCTTCGCACCCCCACCTGACCACCGTGGGCCTCGGCTATGCGGCGGACGATGGAAAGGCCCAGACCGGTGCCAGCCTCGGCGCCCTTGCCTTTGGACACACGCACAAATTCTTGGAACAACTGCGCCTGTTTCTCGGGCGGGATTCCGGGGCCATCATCCTGGACTTCCATGCGCACGCTGGCGTCCTGGGCGCGCACCCGAACCACGATGGTGCGGCCCTGTCCTGCGTGCTTGATGGCATTGGTGACGTAGTTGACCAGTGCCTCGCGCAGAAGGCGCGCGATACCGCGCACTGCGGGCAAGCCTTCCGGCAACTCGGCGGTGAGGGACTGACCGGCCTGTTGCGCCAGATCGGCGTACTCCTCCACCACCTCCTGCACGATGGCCCGAAGATCGACGGACACCATCAGGTTTGCGAGAGACTCGGTTTCGAGATCCGCCAGGACCTGCAGTCCGCGGAGAAGTTCGAGCGCCCCGCGCAGACGGTGATCCGCGCGCTCGGCCCACTGGCGCTGCTGTGGGGTGAGCGGGCCGCCTAGCTCGCTCGACAAGTTGTCGAGCAAGGTGGTCACTGCCCCGAGGGGGCTGCGCAGATCGTGCACCACCACATGCAAGAATGACCGTCGCAGGTCAGCCAGGCGCTCGGTTCGCAAAACCGCGTCGCGCAGACGACGCTCGCTTTCGCGCAGGCGAGCGGTGAGCCCAGTGGCCAGGTAGGTGGTGGCGGCCATCAGCAAGCCGTAGAGGAAGAGCAGGGTCCAGACCACGCGGAAATCGTTCTCAGGTCCACCGAACACCGCGCCCAGGGGACGATGTCGAGGCAGCCAGCCGAACCATTCCCCTAGCACCAGGGCGGCCAGCATGAGGTATCCGGCCGCCGCGTGCGCAAACGCCGCCCGGCGCGACAGCATCACCGAGGCAAAGATGGCGTGCAGAATGTAGAAGGCGAGAAAGGGCGACTGGCTGCCGCCCACCTGCCAGATGGTGAAGGTGAGCACCAGATAGTCGAGCAGGATAGTCGCGCTGGCAGTCCAGATCAGGAGACGAGTCGCGGTGGCGGCGCGCTCAGGCCGGCGATAGGGGCGAACCGCAAAGAACACCGCCAAATTGCACAGGGCGAGAAAGACCGCGGTGCCGGCCAAGACAGCGAGGTCGAGCCCCTCGATGCCCACGACCTGGATGGCGAAAAGCACGCCGGTCAGGATGCCGGCGGCCGCCAGAAAACGAAGTCGCGAAAAGAAGTACAGCCGCTCGCCCAGCAACAGGCTGTGCGAAAGCAGGGCATCGCCACCATCCGCGGTGGCGGCGTCGGCGGCTAGGGCCCGATTCGCAGACGACACCATTGAAGACTACCACTGGCGAACCAGCTAGCTACGGCTTGTCGAGAGATTCGCGGTCTGGGCTAGGCCGGGTCGCGGCTCGCGCGGGCGTGAGCGGGTTCGTGGGCGTTCCGCGGAAGACGAGTCGCGGGCCGCGTTCCGCGAGATGCTGGTCAATTGAGGTGAATGGCTTCCCCGACGATCTCGACGTCGTCGGATGCGTCGATGCGCACCGCCCCGGCGCGGGCCGATAGCTCAATCGCACCTGCGGCGATGCGGAGTTTGCCCGGAAGCTCGACCTGGGTGTCGGCTTGCAGCAGCCGAATTACCGGGCCCTGCTCGTGCCGGGTGATGTGCAACAGGGGCTGGCCGTTTTCGGCGTTGACCTGCAAGGTTTCGTCGCGCTTCAACTCCAGGATCTGTGCGATCTGTTTGGGCGCCTCGGGGCGGCGGCTGAAACCATCGACCACGCCAATGGCGATGGGGTCGAGCTGATTGGGCAGTCTCAACATGAGTACATGGTCCGAAACCCGCACGGAAAGACCGCATAGGCTGGCGACCCAGCTTTCATGAACGCATCCGCGCGCATCCTCGCACCGAACGCGGATCCGGCCAGTCAGGGTGGGGTGGCGTTCCTCGGTGCATATCGCGATCACGTGACCTTCCGGCCACACCGGTTTGGGCGCGGCCGCGAGCAGATTGTCGAAAACAGAATCCTTCTTTTCGGCTGAGGCGATGGTCTTCTCGGTTGCGATTCCGGAATTTGGGTTGCGGTTGGGGTCTTCTGAGAACATGACAATAGCCTCCGTGGTGCCGACGTCATGAGGCAGCGCCGGCGGCAAGCAGACGATCGTGGATTGTGGGCGGCGACTCGTAGCGGATGGGAGCGTCGCGGTTGATGCGAGCGGCGATTGGTATGTTTTTGTGGATTCCGGGAATGAAGACCCGCCGCAGTCCCTTGGTCTTGGCACAGTAGACAGCGGTGAATTTCTTTTCGGCGGGAAGGATGACCAAATTGGTCAGAAGAGGTGGCAGACCGGCTCGCTCGCCTTCGATTTCGATTTCGATCGACGGTGCGGACGGGACGGTGAAGGTGATGGTGGGCTCTTCCGGATGCATGCCGGTCAGGGTGACAAGTTGCCCAGCAATGGGGGGGGCGAAGACCATGCCGAGCGATGCCTCTTGCAAGTACCCGGCCGCCAGATCGTGGTCCTTCGCAAGCCTGCCGCGCAAGTGGGCGGGAACGAAATTCCGCTTCACCTCGGGCAGGGTCAAATCCTCAGGCGCGGGAAACCAAGGGTCGAGGCCCATGAACAGGTATCTCGGAAAGGTCAGGCCGACGGTCGGCTCGAAGCACCAGGGCAAGGGCTGTCGATACCAGAGTTCCGGCTTGCGGGTGATCAGTCGTTCGGCGGTGAGCATGTCCGCGGGATCTTCCAGGTTGGGCAACTCGACCCCGTCGACGGGATCAGACAATACCAGATAGCCCTTGCCCGCGGGATTGCGCGGATACAGGCCAGGATGGTCGAACTGCATCCCGAGCGCGACAGTGCGCATGTAATCTTCTTCAAGCTGGGCCGGAATAGGAACCCGATTGTCGAGGCCGCCATAGGCGTTTTGATAGAGAAGCGGCATCTCGGTGAAGGGCTCAGGCCGGCTCAAGCGTGGCCTGCCCTGGCTCCACTCAACCAGCCGTTTGCCGAAAACTGCGATGCGTTTGACCGCACGGCCAATTTGCGCCGACACGAACATCGAAGGCGTAGGTCGCCCGCCCCAAGCAAATGCCGAGCCTCGAACGACGACATCGGAGCACCGCTTGTCCAGCCAATAGTCAGAACCCGGGGGAAAGCGCGGTTTCAATGTCTCATCGGACCAAAAATCAAAGAGTAACGGTTCCGGCTGGCTGAGCACCGCAGTCGCACCCTCGATCTCGTAGGTCAGCTTGACCAGGACAAAGGCAAACCCCGGTTCCGACCCCGGGCGCGGATCTAGCCCCACCACGGCATCGTATTGCGGACGCACCGGTACCCGAGTCATAGCGGCATGCCCCAGTTGCCGGCCATGGATCCCACGCTGGTTGTCGATTGGTTACTGGTGGCCCCGTCCCGCCTGTCGCTGTGGCTGAGGCGGAGTTGCACGGGCCCCTCCTGGTACTCACGCTCAGCTCTCAGGCGATCCTCCGGCGAGGTCTTCCACGAGAGTCTCATTCCAGCGTACCCCGATCCGAGATCCACGCGTACGCATTTGCCTTCGCCAGTAAGAGCGATCTTGGCCATCCCAGCAAGGCTTGAGATGATGTTTTTGAGGGCCCATTCTTTGATGTTGGCTGCGCCTACCAGCTCCGTGACCAGCTCGCCGTACCCACCCTTGAAGAAAGGGAGGCGGCCTATCAGCTTGGCGAGGATCTTGGCTGCGTAGCTGACAGCGCCCGCCACGATGTCAAGAGAGCTGAGCCCCACGCTTACCGTGTTCAGCCAGGAGAAGAGCGGGAACCCGATCGGCAACGACACAGGTGACCCACAGCACGACATTGGGAGAGGAGGGTGGGGACCGAAGATCTCAGCGCAACCGATTGAAGCGCCATTCGCCTTGACCTTGGAGGCAGCAAACATCATCGTTCGCTTGGAAAAGGCGGTGTAGAGCAGCGACATAGGGCTGGCAGGGATCGTAATGTGCGGGATCATGTGGCCGCAATCATGGTCGCCCAATACGATGAATTTCGATTTGTGAAATACCGACGTGGTCAGCTTGTTCTGCTGCAGTGCAAACCCGGTCGGCCACATCATGGGCGTGGGCGACTCGAAGCATAGGCCGCCGTGCATCGTCATCGAGGCGGGCAAGGGAAGGCAAATGTCGTTCGTCAAAGACACCTTGACTCTCATGTGCACCCTTTCCCCATCACGCTGCTCTCGAGAACCACTTGGGCTCTATGCGCAGTCGGAACTCGCGTTCGTCGCCCGATTGAAACAGGAAATTGAAGGGCAGCCGATAGACGACGTAGAAGCGTTGCTGATCGGGCAACAGCACCAGTGTGTGCGGCATCAGGCTGCGACGGCCAATTCGTCCATTGATTGTGTAGTCGGCCACAATGCCGAAATCCGGGATGGACAACTCAAGTAGAGGAGTCCCCACAAGCAGGTTCTCCAGTCGAAGTTTGGGCGCGGCTTCGGGCAAAGGAATCACCCAATCGGGGTGGGCGCGATAGTTGACGACCGAGGGCAGTTCTCGCCTAGTTTGCTCAAGCGGCGGCGGCAGCGGCCGGGGTTTCTCCCTTGCCTGGAGAACCGCCCAGATTGGCACGTCGACGGGAACCGTGGCCCAGCACGACGGCAAGGGCGCGTCTTCCCAGTGGGCAATCGGCGTGCGCGGATCCTCCAGGTTGGGCAGGCGGCGCACATGGCCGGCCGGGAGTGCGGGATAGCCACGCGGCGCCTTGAGCAGACCGCCCAGCTCGCGTGCCATTCGCTCGGCATCGAACCCGATGCCATGCCGGTTACAGGTGTCGGAGAGGTCGAAAACTGAGTCGCGGTCCAGGTTGATGGGAACCGTTCCGCCAAAGGCGCGGGAATAGGTCAGCGGCATCTTGGTGAACGTGGTTGGCCGGAAGAAGGTCTTGCGGTTCGGCGCCCAGCATCGGTCGCCAAAGACAAGAATCTCGCGGCGCACCTTGGCCACAGTCAGGGCCACCCTCAACGTGGAAACCGAGCGCCCGCGCGGCGCGTAGGCGTGCCCGAGCAGAATGACCTCAAGCGACGGATCGGTGCGCGGCTGCAGGTCAGCCGGGAGATCTCCAAACGGCGTCTTTTCGTCCTGCGCGAGCAGAGGGAACGGCTCCTGGGTGTCGAGATCGACGCGTCCTTGGCTGTCGAATCGGAAGGTGGCCTTGGCGGTCAGCAGACCTATTCGCTGGGACGAGCCTTCGAAGTCGGAGGTCGTGACCGTGGCCGGAACCGCTGTCTGATTGACCAGTCGCACTGACTGGTTTTCGGCAACCACGGGAATTGGTTGCGTGGATCTTTGTTTTTCCCTGGCGATTCGTGGCTCGGCCCCCGGTCCCCCTCGCACCGCCAAGGCTCCGCCGGCGGTGTGGCTATCCGAACTTGCCGGAAATGTAGTCGTGCAGCTGATCGATGAGACTCTGCTTCTCGGAGATGATCGCCTTGACCACATCACCGATGGAAATCAGGCCCACGAAGCGCGAACCCTCGAACACGGGCAGGTGGCGCACGTGCTTGGCAGTCATAAGGACCATGCAGTCTTCCAGCGTGTTCGTGGGCGCAACCGTGTGCATGCGCTCGCGTGCTGTCATGATTTCTTCCACGGGGGTTTCGCGTGAATGTCTGCCCTGTAGCTGGATCTTCCGAGCATAGTCGCGCTCGGACAGGATTCCCCGCACCGCCCCGGTTTCGTCGAGCACCATCACCGCGCCGATCTCCATTTCACTCATCAACTTGAGGGCCTCGAAGACCATAGCCTTGGGGTGGATGGAGCGGATCGCCTGGTCTTTGGCCTCCAGAATGTCCCTGACTGTCTTCATAACGCTGCCTCCCTAGACAGAACGATTTTGAGATGGCGCTCGACAGAGGTCGAGCAGATCGGAAGCTTCTTTCAGTCGCGCAGCCACCGCGGGACCGCACATATCTATCTTGGTTTCCAGCCTTGCCTCGGGGCGCCAGGACCCAGCCAGGCGACTGGCCTCGCGCAGGCGAGCCTCGACAGCCTGGGGCGACATGTCCACCATCACCGGTCACCCTCTTGCAAATTCTGGGTGTCCGCCAGGTCTTGCGGCCGGGCGGCCCGGGCTTTCATGGTCATGTACAGGGTCACCCCGAAATAGTAGCAAGCGCCGCGTGTCCCGTCAGGCGCGGGGTTCTCTGGCCCACCAAGCCAGAAAATCGCGTGTCTCCGCCCCGGTATTGACCTCGCCCTTGCGAATCAGCGATAACTCCTTCTCGCAGTGATCATCGTACAGAAATTCGGCGGCACCTCTGTCGGCACGGTCGAACGCATCCGGAACGTTGCGCGGCGCTGTCTGGCCACGCAACGCCAGGGTCACAAGGTGGCGGTCATTGTCTCGGCCATGTCGGGCGAGACCAATCGGCTGCTGGCGCTCGCGCAACAGATGCATGTCGATGCCGACGAGCGCGAGCTGGACGTTATCGCCTCCACCGGCGAGCAGGTATCGGTCGGCTTGCTGGCTCTGGCCATCCATGCCGAGGGCGGCAAAGCGGTGTCGCTGCTCGGTCACCAGATTCGCGTGTTGACCGACAGCGCCTTTGCCCGTGCGCGCATCCGGGACGTCGAAGGCCGGGCCATCGAAGATGCCTTTGCTCAGAACAAGATCGCGGTGATTGCCGGTTTTCAGGGCGTGGACGACGCGGGCAACATCACGACGCTCGGCCGGGGCGGCTCCGACACCTCGGCGGTGGCGGTGGCCGCAGCGCTGAAGGCCGATGTCTGCGAGATCTACACGGATGTCGACGGCGTGTACACCGCGGACCCCAACGTGGTGCCGGGCGCGCGCAAGGTTGAACGCATCAGCTACGAGGAGATGCTGGAACTGGCGTCGCTCGGCGCAAAGGTCCTGCAGATCCGGTCGGTCGAGTTCGGGATGAAGTACGCCGTCCCGATTCACGTCCGATCGAGCTTCAACGACAACGAAGGGACGTGGGTCGTGCCTGAAGAAAAAGCGATGGAAGCCGTCCTGGTGTCCGGCGTGACCGCCACCAAGGACGAAGCCAAGATCACCATGGTCGGCATCTCCGATGCCACCGGCATTCATTCCAAGGTGTTCAGGCCCCTGGCCGATGCGGGCGTGGGCGTGGACACCATCGTGCAGGCCCTCTCTGCCGAGGGTCGCACTGATCTGACCTTCACGGTGTCCAAGGGCGACAGCAAGCGGGCGCGCGAGCTTCTGGTCAAGCACTGCGCTGATTTCTGTCCGCCTGACCGTATCCGCACCGTCGAGAACCTGTCCAAGGTGTCGATCGTGGGCGTGGGAATGCGCTCGCACGCCGGCGTGGCGCTCAAGATGTTCGAGGCGTTGGCCAAGGAGAACATCTACATCCACCTGATTTCGACATCGGAGATAAAGATATCCTGCGTCATCGATGGCAAGTACAGCGAGCTGGCCGTCCGCGCCTTGCATGATGCCTTCGAGCTGGGTGGCAGAACCTAGTCCTGCGCGGCGAGATTTCGCGTCTCGCGTAGGGGCGATTTGCGGTCGCCCCGGGNNACCGTTGCAGGCTAGCTCGCGCCAATTGCGGTAGTATGGCCCTCTTGTCGCCTGACGTTCCTGAAATTACCGAGGAGCTTCTGCTTGGACGGACGCTCATCGAGCAGGGTCACCTGGGCACGGCCCAGCGCGTGCTGGTGAAGCTATGCCGGCAGCACCCTGACAATGCGGAGGCTTTTCGTGGACTGGGCGATGTGTTGCATCGCAAGGGCGACGAAACTCGTGCGCGGATCGTGGTTGACTACGCCGAAGACCTGCTCGCTCCCGTGGCGCCCAAACCGACGCAGAAGCCACCACCGGTGCCGCTCACCGCGCGAGCCGAGGCGCTCGCGGCGCGAGCCGATCTGGTCACGCCGCAGGTCGAGCCCGTCAACCGGCAAGCCGAACTCGTCACGCCGCAGGTTGTGCTCGTCAGCGCGGCTGCCGGGCTGATGACCATGGCGTCGCCTGGCGGGCCCGCTGGGCTTGCCAGCACCCCGGACAAGGGCGCCAGGCCGGGCGCCAAGTCCGGAAAATGGAAGTACCTGACGGCCGCCGCAGGGCTTGTGCTGTTGGCCGGAGCCGGGCTTTTCGGCTATCGCGCCTACAAGCCGGCGCAGCGTCGCGGCGCCTCGCCGCGCGAGGAACTGGAAAGTGCGCTGTCGTCTGGATCATTCGAGCGCCTGGTGCGGGTTCGTGATCGGGCGCGCAAGGCCCTTGCTGGCCCAGCGCCAGACGCGGACGCCTTGGTGGGGCTGGCGCTGGCCGATGCGTTCTTGACCCTCGAGCATGGGGAGGCCGCGGCCAAGAGCGCCGACGAGGCACTGCGACGGCTGCCAGCAGACGACCAGCCGAACCTGCAGCGTCTGGCACTCGTCGAGGCTGTGCGGGCCTTGCTCGCGCTGGCTGCTGGAGATCGCGATACGGCCAAGCAGCATGTGGACGTCGGGCTGGCCTGGGCTGCCGGCAAGCCGCCGCCTGCGCTGCTGCTTGCTTCCGCCCGGGTTCGTGGGTTGGCCGGCGACACGACCGGGGCTGGGAAGGATCTGGACTCGGCTCTGCAATCGGCACCCGAATTTGCTCCGGTTGTGGCGGATTGGGCCGCGCAGCGGCTCGACAGCGGAGATGCCACTGCCGCTCGCCGTGCGACGCATGAGATAATGGCGAAGAACAAGGCGGCCGCGCGTGTGCACTTGCTGGCCGCCGACGCTGAGCGTGCCCTGGGCGAACGTGGCTGGACTAAGCACATCGAGTCGGCATGCCGTAGCGAGGGCCG
>PMJO01000292.1 GCA_003158455.1 Myxococcales bacterium
GGCAGCCCGATCACCCGAGCCCAACCAGCCGCCCCGCCGCCGCCCCCGTTGCCCCCACTCACGGCACCCCGTAGCACCCCAGATCCCCCAGCGTATTCGCCGGGATCCCGAGGTTCACGACCTGGGCCAAGTACATGAGCTCGTACGTCCCGGCAATCACGTACCTCGCGTACGTGGTGGAGAACGTGCTGCCGAGGCTGGCCTTGTCCCCGCTCGCGGTCTGCAGGATGAGGTTGGCAACTTTGCTGGTGCTTCCCGAGATCTGCACCCCGAGCTGGCTAATCGTCCCCGACACCACCGGCGCGGAGACGTCGATGTCGAGCGCCAACGGCGCCGAGCCGACGACGATCCCGCTTCGCAGCTTGGCCGACTGGTTCATCGGGACGCCGGTGCCGCCGCTCATGAACGCGTAGTAGAGGTCGTAGGTTCCGGCCACCACGAGCTGCGAGTACGCCCCGACGACCCCCGTCGTTCCCAAGAGCGCGTCGTCGCCCGCCGCGTTTCGCAGGTGCAGGCCCCCGGTGCCCATCGAGGCGTCGATCTGCGCGCCGTTCACGGTGATCGTTCCCGTCACCGTCGTCGCCGTGATGTCGATGTCGAGCGTCTGCGGGCTGGTGGTTCCGATGACCACGCCGCTCCGCAGCTTGACCGAGGCGTTGCTCGGGACGCCCGTCCCCACCGTGATGACCCCGTAGTAGAGGTCGTACGTCCCGGGCACGATCGCCGTCGAGTACGCACCCGCGGGGGTGGACGAGGAGGGGTCTGAGGTGGTGTTCGCGAAGGTCCAGGTGGTGGTCGCGTTCTGCAGGGTCAGCTTCCCGAGGCCGGCCGTCGACGCGACCTGCGCGCCGTTCACGGTGATGGTCCCGGAGACCGTCGTCGTCGGGACATCCACGTTCAACGTCAGCGGGCTCGACCCCACGACGATCCCCCTCTGCAGCAGGGTCGACGGGTAGGTGTTGAGCACCGCCGCCCCCGCGGAGGTGTTGAAATAGAGGTCGTACGTCCCAGGGATTATCGTCGCCGTGTAGGCGCCGAGCTGCTGGGCGATCCCGGCGCTGTCCCCGGCCGCGGTCACGAGGGAGAGGCCGTACGCGTCGGTCGAATTGCCTGCCGGGCGGGTCTTCGAGCCGTTCAGGGTGAAAGTTCCCGAGACCGTGGTGCGCGGGACCTCCACGTTCAACGTCAGTGGGATCGCGCCCACCACGAACCCGCTCTGCAGCTTGGCCGACCGGTTGATCGGGCCGGACGTAAACGAGGTGGGGACGTAGTAGACGTCGTACGTCCCTGGCACCACCGGCGTCGCGGACGTCCCCAGCGTGGCGTCGTCCCCGTCCGCGGTCCGGAGGTGGATCGAGTCCCCTGCGAAGCCCGGGGTCGTGCTGCCGTTCGAAGTGAACGCCACCGAGACGGGCGTCGCCGGGACGACGACGTCGAGCGTCTGCCCGCCGGGGGCGATAACGACCCCGCTCTGGATCTTCGCCGACAGGTTGACCGGGAGCCCCGGCCCGGCTTTGACGTAGCGGTAATAGATGTCGTAGGTCCCGGGCAGCACGAGCTGGATAATGGAGGTCCCGCCCGGCGGCGTCGACGCGAGCAGCGCCCTGTCGCCGGCCGCCGTGCGGAGATCCAAGGTCGCGCTCCCGGTCAAGCCCGTGCCCCCCTGGACCGTGATCTCCCCGCTGAGTTGCGCCACCTGAAGGTCGATGTCGTGAGGGAGACAGCTCCCGCTCGACCCGCCCGCGCCCGCGCCGCCGGCGGCTCCGCTCGATCCGGCGGTGCCGGATCCGCCAGCGCCCGATCCGGCGGCACCCGATCCGCCCGCGCCCGATCCGCCCGCGCCGCCGGCGTTCGAGCCGCCCCGTCCCGAACCACCCGCGCCGCCGGCGCCCACAGCGCCGCCGCTCGCCCCGCCGCTGCCAGCGACTCCACCGCTGGTCACCACTCCTCCGCTTCCAGCGGTGCTGCCGCCTGTCGAGACTGAGCCATCAAGTCGTGCTCTGTTCGAGCCACCACACCCGGCAAGCGCGGCGAAGAAAAGAACGCAGAGGATGCTACGAGCGGCAGTGGCTGGTATCGAACGAGTCATGGCTGCTTCCAGATCGAATGGGCAGGCTATCAGCAAATTCGAGGCCAAGGGCGAGTCTGTCTCCCGGCGGGGGAACAACCCAGATCGTGGACGGCTACCCTCAGAATTCTGATAGTTGACGGACTCCACAGCCACGGGCTCACCTGCCACCGAAGCTCAAATCCAAGTCGTTGCGAGGAAATCCGTCCCACGGTTGCGGCGCCAGACTGGGCATGCATATTGCTGTCCTGGATCGAGTGGAGGATTCCATGTTCAAGATGTCTACATGCGGCGTAGCACTTCTTCTGGCTGGGATGGTGGGACTGGCGTGTGGTGGCCAGCCTGGTCTGAACGTTGCTGGGGGCAGCTCGAGCGGAGGCCAAACAACCGGCCAGAACGACTGCGAGAAGGCAGGTGGCACCTGTGAGCAAATGACACCAGGCGCTTGTTTGGGCGGCTGGAGCCCCAACACCGGGGGCTATTCCTGCAGATCAAGCACGACCTCTTGCTGTTTTCCGCTCAGCTATTCGCCCTGCGAAACCGCAGGCGGGACGTGCGTATGGACGGCAGGCACGTGCCCTAGCGGAACAGTCGACAACACGAGCCAGTATCAATGGAGCCAGTATGAATGCAGCAGCGCTGGAGGCCCCTCGATATGCTGCATGCCATCCGCAAACGGGGGTGCATCAGGAGTTGGCGGGTCAAGTGGAGGTGCGGGCAGCAGCGGAGCCACGGGAGGCTCGGGTGGCATGGTTGGTCAAGGCGGTGCAGGAGGCGCTGGAACCGGCGGAGCGAGCGGCAGCACGGGCGGCTCGGGCGGAAAAGTCGGTGGGGCCGGTGGTTCGGCTGGCAGCGCCGGGGGTGCGGCCGGTGGGGCGGGCGGCGTGGGTGGTGCGGCTGGCGGAACCGGCGGCACGACAATTTGTCCCGCCATCGCCTGCCTGCTCCCCAATTGCCCGTACGGCATCGTGCCGAGTACGTCCCCGTGCGGATGCCCAACCTGCGCGCCAGCGCCTGATGGTGGTGGCGACGCTGGCAATACTTCCGACGTCGCGGCAACGGGAGGATCTCCAGGAACGGATGGCGCGATGGCCGACGCTCAAGTGCCGTGCTCCCCACAGTCGAAGTGCCCGAAAGACATGGTATGCGGGTTTTCGATTGTTCAGGGCTGTTCGGCTCTCGGAGCCTGCCTCCTCCGGCCGAGCCCGTTGCCGTGCAATGCGGTCGTCGAGTTTGCCGCGTGTGGGTGCGACGGGAAGACGATCAATTGGACCGGCGGCTGCTCGCCTTCCATACCAGACGGATTTGCTCCGGCGCCCGTCGTCCACAACGGGGCGTGCCTGTGACGTTCGCCAGCTCGTCCGTTGCCGAACATCTCGTCCGTGGCCTCCTCGGGTTCACCGCTCTCGTCGTTGCTTTCGTCTTCATGATGGGCGAATAGCTCTGGTCGATCCCGGTCGCTCTCGTCGGAGTCTTCCTGCTCCGGGGCTGCCCGGTTGGCGTACTTCACGTCAGGACGGTCTACGTGTCTCTCGTCTCATGAAGAATGGTACGCAAAGCTGCCTGGGTATAGGACTGCGCGGATCAACGGCCGCGAGTGGCTGGTACTCGCTTTCTCAAGGCGCTCAAGGAGATTTTGCCGCGCGGTTCGAGGCGCTACTCGGGAACCAGCGCAGGCAACTCCCGCAACGAACTGGTCAGGGGACTGGCCACCCTACCCTGGCCATCGAGCAGGACAAAGCTGGGCAGGCTGTGCACACCCAGGCGGGACATGCTCTGCTGCCCGGGATCCCGGGCAACCAGGGCGGGGAACTCCCGCTGAGTCGCAAAGAACTGGTCTAGGACGGCGGCGTCCTCATCCGTCACAGCTAAAACCGTCACCTGCCGTTTCTCGGCCCAGGCCAGCACGGCGGGAACCGCCGCCTTGCAGGCTTTGCACCAGGTCGCCCAGAAGAAGAGCAACACGGGTCTCCCCGGAGCCGGGCTCTCCCCTCGATAGAGAACTAGCTGCAGCTCAGGGGCAACCTCACCGAGGTTAGCCGCTGGTTGTTTCACCAGGCTATTTGATGACGTCCTCGCCTCGATGGCTTGTACTTGCGCCACATCTTCATCCAGTGGGGGCATGGCCGGACTGGGCGGAACCCATTCCCTCCCGGTCAGCCCGAGATCCAGAGACTCACAGTCCAGCAATCTCTGCAGCGCCGCACGCCCCGTCGGCTGCTCGTCGAGGTAGAGGCCGCCTGCGATGGCCACCAACACGTTCTCTATCCGAGCGAGCGCCGCCGCCCGAACTCGCATCCGGAAGAGCATCTGCTTCGCCCTTTCCCAATCTTCTTTCGCCATCGGTATTCGTCCGCCGGAGAAGGCGGCCAACACTGACAGCAACTGCTTGCCGAGTTCGAACCGCTGTTCCAAAGCCATGGTCTTGAGAGCCGACCGATCCAGGGAGAGCCTCCAGTCGGGCCGAGCGGCAAGGAAGCGGCCGAGCTCGCTTTGGTTGGTCGCCGCCAAGGTTGTGCCCAGTGTTCCCGTGAGTTCCTCAAGCCGGACCGTCAGCTTCTGGATGTTCGCTGCCAGCATCGCAAGATCAGCGAGACGACGAGTGGCGGGCAATCCGAACCGGTCGCCGAGTCGATCCAAACGTTGCGCCTCCAGATTGAATGTCGACTTTCCTGACCAGGCCGATTCCAGGAGCCCGTCCACCAACTGCGCCTCGGGGATCTTGCGGGAGCGGGCCGCGTCGACTAGGAGTGCTCCAAGATAGAGCTCAGACGTCCGCACCGGCACGTCAGGCGTGTCGTCGAATTCCTGGGCCAGTTCGTGAGCGACGGATAGTCGTCCCATTGCCGCCGGCAGGGCCTGTAAGAAGGCGAATGAATGCCCGACCCTCGGATTGTCCCGTGTCTCCGCATAGCACCCGTAGGCCTTTCGTTCCGCTGTGGTGGAGAAGAAGCCACAGAAGCGGCCCGTCGGCTCGCCGCGGGAACCGCCCAGATCGGCCAGCTTGGCGAAGCCGCCCGAGTAGCACTGGGACATGAGTGCAACTACGCGGACGCCGGGGTCCAGGGTCTCCAGGGCCTCGCGCAGCTCCCTCGCCGACAGCGACTGCCCCTGGCCCCACAGCACGATCCGGTTTCCGTCGGGCTCGGCCCCCATGGTTCCGTGGTCGGTAACATAAAGCAGCAGGACATCACCCGCGCGCAACTGCTGCCCGACGGTCATGAGCCAGATCGACATGGAACCCCGAGTGGCCGGGTACAGCGTGGCACCAGCGACCGCGGAGTTGCCCATGAGCCCAAGGTGCGAGAAATGATCCTCCGCCTGGGTCCCATGCAGGCGCCAGCTCTCGGGGCCGAAGTCCATCGCTTTCTCGACGAGGTCAGGGGTCGGATCGCTGCCGTCGCCGGCGAGTACCGTGATGCGTTCCTCTGGGACTCCAGCGCCGTGCAGGAGATCGACCAGCCCCTGCAGGTGGAGGAGATGGGACTTGAAGTTCTGATTGGGAGAGCCGCCGCCGTTGATGGCGAGCACGAACAGACGCGGCGTCGACTGCGCAGGCTGGGCCCTTGTGTCGTTTGTCGGCGGCTCGGGGAGCGTCGGGTTATCAACCTGGGACGGCGCTTCGGCCTGATTCCCCCGCCGCACCCACAACCACCCCACCGCGGCCAAGGCCAGCGGAAACACGATCACGGATGTTGCGCTCCAGCGGGACATATGCGGATGCCTCTAGTCTGTCAGAATGCCCCTGGATGGGAGCGGATGCGGTGACCAACGTCAAAGGCGGCCGCATCCGGATCTGGAAGTCAATTCGAGCATGACGGATGTCGACCCATCTGCTCAGTCATACCCCACAATTCACGCTCTGCATCTCTGCGAATTCACACCGAAATTGCCGCGATGACTTTGCGGACACCAAGGGGGAACTTCAGGGGAGAGTGCGCCGATACCTGCCATGTCGCAGTTTTCTGAGCCTTCTGAGCAGCATGACGACTCTGTCTTGTCGGAGACGGTGACGTCATGCCTATCCCGAGCAAAACCGACCTAGCTCTGGCTGCCTCTTTGGTCTGCTCCGCTCTCGCCTGCGGCGGCAAGCTGGGCACACTGCCCGATCCTCCGCCTGTGACCATGGTGAGTGAGACAGCGGGGAAGAATCCCTTCAAGGATGTGCAGATGTTCCGCAACGCGGAGTATATCGCCGAGGTCGAATCGAGTGCGAAGCTGCATCCCGAGATGGCCGACGCCATTCGCAAGGTCGAACAGTATCCGACGGCGCTGTGGCTCGACGCCATCGCGCGCGTCGCCGAGCTGCCGGGCTGGCTGGACCAAGCCAAAGAGCAGCAGGCCAGAACTGGTCAGCCGACGCTGTCGGTATTCGTGCTGTGCGATCTTCCCAACCGCGACTGCGCAGCCAACGCATCGTCGGGCGAATTGGCCGTCGAGGCGGGCGGCGAGGAACGCTATCGCACAGAATTCGTGGATCCCATAGCCGCGCAATTCGCGGCCCATCCCGATCAGCCCATCGTGGCCATCGTAGAGCCTGATTCGCTCGCCAACCTGACAACCAACGTGGCCTTTCCCAAGTGCGCGGCTTCCGTCGACGCCTATCGCCATTCCATCATCTACGCCATCCAGCGGTTTCAGCTGCCCAATGTCAGCATCTATCTCGACGCCGCCCACGCAGGGTGGCTGGGCTGGGACATGAACCGGGAGAAAATGGCGACCATCTTCCGGAAGCTGCTGCAAGAGGCCGGTGGCTACCACATGATTCGCGGCTTCGCGACCAACGTGTCCAACTATACGCACCTATACAACCGCGACGGGGCAGCTTTGGCGCTGACCAATCCCTGTCTGAACGAGCTCATGTACGTAAAGATGCTGGCCAATACCCTCAGCGATTACGGCATCAAGGGCAAGGGTTTCGTCATCGACACTTCTCGCAACGGCAAGGGCGGCATCCGCAAGAGCTGGGGGAGTTGGTGTAACGTCAAGGGCGCAGGGCTGGGGGAGCGGCCGCGTGCCGGGCCCATGCGCGGCATCGACGCCTATCTCTGGATCAAGCCCCCGGGAGAATCCGACGGCGTTTCGGATCCCACGCAGCCCCGCTTTGACGGAATGTGCGCCGGCCGGGATGCCCTGACCGATGCCCCCCAGGCCGGCAAGTGGTTCGATGCGTACTTCGCCGATCTGGTTCGCAACGCGACCCCTCCGCTCTAATCTCATGCCGTCGCCACGGCCATCGACGGCCTCCCCGACTCGCTGGTCGCCGACGACGCCTGCAAGCCGCAACAATTCGGTGCCGACTGTGTAGCGCTTGTGATTCTGTCAGCGCTCGCAGGAACGGCAGCTGACAGGGATTCGCGGAGCTGCGCGCGAGGACCTTCGACACAATCCCGTACGCAACAGCGACCGTCGTGGTGGCTACCGAAGCTATCCGCGCGAGATGATAGCTGGAATCCGGAAGAACGGGCAGCTCGACTGGCCACGCTTTCTGGTGGTTGAAGAGGACCATGACGTCACTTCTTCTTTCTCAAATTGCAGATTGTATTCGACACGCCGCCCAACGGATCTGGCATAGCCTGCGCCCACGTTCCTCCGGCAGTGAGATCGTGGGCAGCTGCGCATTAGAACATTCTGGAGATCTGGCGTCGCAACTGCAACAAGCGCGAAATTGCAGAAGGAATCCGCCCTGCCCTGACTTGCCCCAGTGCCCGCACAGCGATCAACCTTGGCGCATGCCAGCCTCACCCTGTCGTTGTGCTTATGACCACCGCATGCGCGACCTCGTCTGCGAGGAACGCGACCCCTTGCTGTTCCGTGACCTCGGTGTTCCGCGTTCCACCGCCGCAAGTTGGATCCGTCGCGGCCCGCGTCCCGTCGTCTCCGCCGAGGTCCTTGCCATAGACCAGCAACAACTCCAGGTCGAGATCCTAGCCCTCCAGCGCCGGATCAGGTTCCTCCTTGCCATCATCCGCCTGGCCTTCCACCTTGTCCGCCTGTCCGGTTTCCGCCTCGACTCGCTTCGGGTGCCTGACGGCAACACCAAACGCTCCATCTTGACCGCCGTCGCACACGCACAGAAAGCCCTCCCGCTTGCCGTCGCCCTCCGCGTGTTGCGCCTCTCCCCTGCCCGCTTCCACGCTGGGGCCAGTCCCGCCCGCGATTGCCCCCTCGACGATCGGCCCAGTTGCCCTCACACATCGCCATCCCAGCTCACCGCCAAAGAGATCTCTGACATGAGGGCGATGGTCGTCTCCGAAGACCATCGCCACATGACCATCCGCTCGCTCGCTCTGCATGCCCAGCGGATTGGCAAGGTGTTCGTCTCGCCTCCACCTGGGCGCGCCTCGCTGAACATCTTTTCCCTGCTACCCACCACCAAGTGAGTAGAGCCAGGTCTGGGCGGCGTCCTGACCAGCAAAAGTGGTTATGTAGTGGTTATGCAAACCCACCTTCCTCACCATCGAGGATCCCCAGAAAACAGCCCAGGCTACCTGGGCGCTTTCGCGTTGGCGGAGGCGAGCTTTGCTCGCCGTAGCCAGAGCGCGGGAGGGTTTGGGAACCCTTTCAGGGTTCCCATCAAAATTTGAGCGGGCGAAGGGACTTGAA
>PMJO01000165.1 GCA_003158455.1 Myxococcales bacterium
GAGCACCTTCCCGCTCGGCAACAAGGTCGCCGCGTGCACCGTCCTCGCCGCGGTCATGGCGCTAGTTGCTGCGAATGTCCCGGCGCTTGGGTCGTACAGCTCTGCGTTTGCGAGAGCCACCTCGCCGGCAGTGATCAAGCAGGCGAGGCAAACGCCACCATCGGGCGTGGTGTCCACGCTGCCAGCGGGTCCGCCGGCGTCGAGGACCCCGCCATCGGATGCGGTGGCGGCCGGGCTGCCAGCGGATTTGCCGACCAGAAGCACCATCCCGGTCGGCAACAAGGTTGCCGTGTGCCCCGACATTTCCGCGACCATGTTGCCGGTAGCGGTGAAGATCCCGGAGGCTGGGTCGTACAGCTCCGCGCTCGCGTTGCCGAGTCCTCCGGCGATGAGCACCATCCCGGTCGGCAACAAGGTTGCCGTGTGGCCAGACCTTGCCACATTCATGCCGCCGGTGGCGGTGAAGGTCCCGCCGGCTGGGTCGTACAGCTCCGCGCTCGCGATAGGTGCGTGGCTGCTGTCGAGTCCACCGGCGATGAGCACCATTCCGCTGGGCAACAGAATCGCCTTCTGACCGGACCTTGCCACTTTCATGCTGCCGGCGGCGGTGAATGTTCCGCTGGTTGGGTCGTATAGCTCTGCGCTCGCCAGGGAAAACTGACTGGTATCAAATCCGCCAGCGACGAGCACCATTCCGGTGGGCAACAGGGTCGCGGTGTGACCAAACCTGGCCACGGCCATGCTGCCGGTGGCGGTGAATGTCCCGGCGCCTGGCTCGTACAGCTCTGCGCTATGAATGGACGCATAACGACTGTCGAGTCCGCCGGCGACGAGCACCATCCCGCCCGGCAACAGAGTCGCGGTGGGCTCGAACCTTGCCACGGTCATGTGGCCCGTCGGCATGAAGCACTCGACGCCAGCGCCGGGAACGCACTTGGCGGCTTGACTCCCGCCGCAACCGCAAAGGAATGCAGCAGGGAGACACGAAAGCGCGATGCACAGCTTGGTTGACATGGAGGTTAGCCACGGAAGGATCGCAGGGTCGCGAGTTCTTGGTGGTCTTCTGGGTTCAGTATGCATCGAAACCCACGTGATGGCGAAGGGAGCCGCTGCTCGGAACCAAGGCCTTCACCTGTACACCTCGCGCCGGTGGCCGATCTTGATCACCAACACGACCAGGAGGCGATCCTCAATGGTGTACAAGACGCGGTAGTCGCCCACGCGGACGCGCCATGCGTTCGCCTCGCCTTGCAGCTTGGTCACACCCGCCGGCCTCGGATTCTCCGCGAGAGCTTCGATCCTGGCCACCACACGACGCTGGACGGGCTTGTCCAGCGCGCCTAGATCGCGCTCCGCACTCGGGGAAAGCAGAACGGAATAGCGCACGACCTACAGACCGAGGCGCTTCTTTACCTTGGCCAACGGGATCGGTTTCTCGCCCTTGGCCTTCATCTCGGCCAGAGCCTTGCGCGCATCATCGGCGTCGATCCGATCTTCCATGGCTTCGAGCAAGGCTAGATCCTCCGCCGGCACGATGGCGGCCAAGGTGTGGCCGTAGCGGGTCAGCGCCACGCGCTCCTTAGCGTAGGACGCCCGGTTCACCACATCGGAGAACCGCTTGCGCGCCACGGCGGTGGACACCTTGGTCATGCCTATGTTGTACACCATGAACCGGATGTGGTCGACGCCTTCGGGCGCAATGGGATCACGCTTCACACGTTGAATCTGAAATTCACTACGTCTCCGTCGGCGACTACGTACTCCTTGCCCTCAAGGCGCAGCTTGGCGGCCTCGCGGCACTTGGCCTCGCTACCTAGTTTGCAGAGGTCGTCCCAACGCATGACCTCGGCGCGGATGAAGCCGCGCTCGATGTCCGAGTGGATCTTGCCCGCGGCTTTCTGCGCGGTGGTTCCGGCGCGAATGGGCCAGGCCCGGCACTCGTCTTCGCCTGCGGTCAAAAGCGAAATCAGATCGATGAGGGCGTATGCCGCGCGGATGAAACGCCCGGCCGCGGGCTCGGCTAGGCCCAGCGAAGCCACGAAGTCCTTCTGCTCTTCGGGTGACATCTGCGCGATGTCCATTTCCACTGCGCCGGCCAGTACCACCAGGCCCAGTCCGGACTCGCGCGCGTAGGACTCCAGATCCGCCGGCGCCGGCTTGGCCACGTCAGCCTCGGCCACGTTCAGCACCAGCAGCAGGGGCTTCAGGGTGAGGAACCTGAACCCGGAGATGGCCACCAGGTCGGCCGCGTCCAATCCGGCGAACCGCCGCAAGGGCAGCCCGCTGTCGAGCTGCGACTTGAGCTTCTCCAGCAGCTCCTGCTCGCCCGCCTTGCCTTTTTCCTTCTTCAGGCGCTCAAGCCGCTTCTCGATAAGGATGAGGTCGGCGAGGTTCATCTCGACCTCGAAGTCCTTGGCCTCGCCCAGGGGCCGCGGCGCCTCGCCGCTGGGGCCGGAGAACCCACGCACCACATGGCAGAGGGCGTCCATTTCGCGCATGGCCGCCAGGGTCTTCTCGTCCAGGCCCTGGCCCTCTGCCCCGGCCGGCGCCGCCGCAACGTCGGAAAATGCAATCTCGGCGTAGGTGGTCTTCTTGGGCTGGTACAGTTTCGCCAGGGCGTCGACGCGCGCGTCGGGAACCTTGACCACGCCCAAGTTGGTCTTGCCGCGGGCGGCGCCGTATCCAGTTTCCGCGGACAGCCCGGTCAGGGCATTGAACACGGTTGTCTTGCCGCTGCCGGGAAATCCGACCAAGCCAATCTTCATGTCGGGGTCCTAGCGCGCCTTCTCCGAGCCGGTCAATGGCAAAGCTGCGATCCAGGCGCGCAGGCGCCGAATTATGCTTTTGGGGCCGTAACCGTGATGGGAATCTGACGCGGTTGTGTTTCGGGCTTCTTGGGGACGACCACGCTCAGGACACCATCGGTCATCGTGGCCTGGAGTTTTTCGGTGTCGATGCTTTCGGGCAGGGTGAAGACGCGCTCGAAGGCGCCGTATTCGCGTTCGGCAAGGTAGCTGCGTTCGCTCTCTTCGTGCTTCGTTGCCTCGCGCCGGCCGGCAATGCGAAGCTGGTTTGCCGTCAGGGTGATCTCGAGGTTATCCTGCTTGATGCCGGGAAGATCAGCGCGGAAGACAAGCTCGCTGGCGGTCTCGTGCACGTCGAAACGTGGCGCGAAACTCTGCGCGGCCGCGGGCGGCAAATCGGCGGCAGTCCAGGGCGTCCATCCCCAAAGCTCGCGCATGGCTAGAACTGGATCCCAGGCCCAGTCGTCGGCGCGGCTCCGTGGGGACACAGTTGACGGGTCTCTCAAAATCAGGGTTGTCATTTTTGCTTCCTCCTCGTTTGTCTGTAGCGGTGATAGACACCCACTCCCCGACGTCAATAGCGCGGCCAGCGGTGACCTGCGCGCACGCATCGCACTGGGCGCCGATGGTCTACAAATGCTATGAGACAGGGTTGTGACTCAGACTCTCATCTTCGACTGCGACGGAACCTTGGCTGACACCATGCCGGCCCACTACCAGGCCTGGCTGGAGGTCTTGCGGCCCCACGGCATCGACTTTCCCGAGGATCGCTTCTATGCGATGGGCGGCATGCCCACGGACAAGATCGTGGTCGAGCTGTGCGGCGAGGCGGGCAAGTTGCTCGACGTTGCAGCACTAGTGCGCGACAAGGCGCTGGCCTTCGAGCGCAAGATCGGCGAAGTCCGGCCCATCGAAAAAGTCGTGGATGTGGCACGCGCCCAGCGAGGCAAGGGGCCCATGGCGGTTGCCTCGGGCGGCCAGCGCAGCACGGTGGAGAGGACCTTGGCTCAGATCGGAGTGCTCGACTGGTTTTCCGTCGTGGTGACGGCAGAGGACACCCGCCGGCACAAGCCGGAGCCTGATGCGTTTCTGGAGGCGGCACGCCGACTGGGGGTAACGCCCGCGGCTTGCACAGTCTACGAAGACACTGACTTGGGGCTGGAAGCTGCCCGCCGCGCCGGCATGCGCGGGGTGGACGTGCGACGGCTGTGAAGACGAGAGGGCGACCTGCGGTCGCCCCCATCGCCGACCGGGGATGCTACTTCGCCGCCTCTTGTATCCCTCGCGCGGCGTTGGCCACGCCAGCGCGTGCCGCCATATAGTTGTTGACCGCCAGGAGGAAATTCTCCAACTCTTCCTTCTTTTTACCCTTGCGCGAGCGCTTGCCACAGCTCTCCCAGGCCTGGAGCTGGCGCGCATCGTCCTCGAAGAGCTGCTTGTGCGTCGCCTTCCAGGTGGGGACGGACTTCGGATTCACCTTGGCTTCCTTGTCCGCAACGTTAAGCAGACCGCCACAGTCAGCACGCACCTTGTCCATGAACGCCACCGGATCCTTTGAGTAGCACTGGTCACGCAAGAATTCGAGCAGGGCCTGCGCATCCTTCATCTTGGCCAAGCCAGGAACCGCGCAGTAGAGGAACTTCTCGAAAGCCACCGCTTCCGGCGTGGGGTCCGGGGTCGAGTGCCAGGCGTTGCCGGTCTCCTGGATGAGCTGGTCAACGTCCTTGACCCCGCCGCGCTTCTTGATGTTATCGGCATAGTCCTCCAGGCCCGATTGCAGTTTGGGCAGGGTTTCGCGGTAGTTGTCGATGGGGCCCTGAAGCTCGGCCGGGGCGTCGCGCAGCCCACCAAAGGCCTGGCGCGCGCGTTCGATCTTGGGCACGCACTCGGTGGTCAGATAGTCGGAAAAGGTCTTCTGTTGGGTGAAGTAGGCCGACTCGACACGCTGTTGGAACTGCTCGGCCTTTTGGAACATGCCCACGTCAACCTCGCTGGCCATCACACAGTTCCAGAACGCGCCGGTTTCGCGCTTCTCCAACTCGACGAACTGCGCGGCGTAGTCCAGCTTCTGCTGCGCGGCCGCCTTGCGGTTGCGTTCCTTGACTTGCAGGTACACCAACGCGACCACCACGACCGCAGCGACGAGTGCGACGATCATCTTGTTGCGCTTGCGGATCGCCTCACGCGCGGCCACCTGGCGCGCATACTCATCCACACTGTCGATGAGCGGCGGAGCGGCCGGCGCCACTGGTGCGGGCAGCGGAGCACCGCACTTCGAGCAGGTGGTGAAACTGGGAAGATTCGGGTGCCCGCATTTTGCACAGGAAACCATCGTGCTCTCCTTTGTTTAACGCGGCGCGGTTTGCGTCGCGAAGCTAACCCTTTTTAACAGATTGCTTGGAAAAAACGGCCCACGATTTTAGGTAGTCGAGCGCGACCTGCAATTGGTGGTCGGTCAGACGCTTGCGCTCTTCGGGTTTCTCGCCCTGCTCGTTACGCAGGTGACGTTCCATGTTGCGCTCACGGACGATCTCGGCGTCACCCCCGTCCGGCGCCGGCGCGGTCGCCTCCACCACGACATTGGGTGTGATGCCCTGGCTCTGGATAGAGCGGCCGCTGGGCGTGTAGTAGCGGGAGACCGTGAGCTTGAGCCCGCAGGGTTTGGCCCCGCAGCCGTCGATGGTCATCACCGTCTGCACCGAGCCTTTGCCAAAGGTCTGCGTGCCCATGATCACGGCGCGCTCGTGATCTTGCAGGGCACCGGCCACGATCTCGGCCGCCGACGCGGTGGCACCGTCGACCAGCACCACCATAGGAAAGCCCAGCCAAGTGCCGCGCGGGTGCGCCATCTGCCGGTCCATCTCCTTGCCGCCCTTGCCCACCGTGCGCACGATGAGACCTGTGGAGACGAACCGGTCGGCTACCTTAACGCCCTGATCCAGAAGCCCGCCCGGGTTGTGGCGCAGATCCAGGATGACACCCTTGATGCCGCCCGCAGACGCGCTGCGGGTTTGGATGTCCTGCAGCCCCTCCAGCACCTTGGCGTCGGTGATGGCCGAGAACAGGCGCAGCTTGATGTAGCCGTAGCCGTCGTCGAGCATGCGCCATTCCACCGCCTTGACCTCGAACTTTTCGCGCCGGATTTTGAAGGTGATCTCACGTCCGCGGCGACTGATGGCGAGCACGACTTCGCTGCCCGCTGGGCCCTGGATGCGGGCCACCGCGTCGTTCCAGTCGAGTGGGCCTGCCTCCACGCCGTCGATGCGGTCGATAACGTCACCGGATTCGATTCCGGCGCGGAAGGCGGGCGAGCCCTCGATGGGCGACACCACCACGAAGCCGCGCTTGCGCTTTTCCAAGTCGACGCCAATGCCGGTGATCTCCGCGTCGCCCTCGGTTTCCTTCTTCAGACGGTCGTATTCCTCGGGATCCATGAAGCGCGAATGGGGATCCAAGGCTTCGGTCAGGCCGCGCGCAGCTCCGTACATCAATTCGGTCTCGGGGATGTCTTCCACGTAGCTGTTCTCGATGTAGGAGAGCACCTTGGTGAAAACCCCCAACTTGTGATACGGGTCGAACCGCCCCGCGCGACTGGGTCGACTGGCCACCATTCCGCCGGCAAAGGCGCACAGCCCAGCCAGAGCGAAGAGCAGAATTCGGGATCGGAGGAGCATATGACGCCGCATGGGCGGATATTATGGCACGCCCAGGTGCGTTCTACTGATAACGCAGCACCACGGTCTCAGCTGATGGGTGTGAACGAAGCCCGGTGAGGGCAAGGCGGGTGCCGGTTTCGCGTCGCACATTGGATCGGCCGGCCAAAAAACCGTCGACGGTGGCCAGTTCCTTGATGGTCAGAACGTCGGTGCGGTAGTGCATGGGAATCGCCACCAGACGAGGGCGAATCTGGTCCACCACCTCGGTGGCCTTGCGCGCGTCCACCGTCCACACGCCGCCCACCGGAACCAGCACCACGTCCACCGAGCCGATGTCAGAGATCTGCTGATCGGTCAGGGTGTGGCCGAGGTCGCCCAAATGGGCGATGCGTACTCCCCCCACTTCGAACACGAACACCGTGTTCAGGCCAATTTCGGCGCCTTTCTTGTCGTCATGATAGACGCCGACCGAGCGGATGGAGATGTCCTTGACCTTTTCGTCAATCTTCATCCAGCCCTTCTTGTCGGGCGTCAGCCCGCGCAGAATCCTGGGCTTGCCGCGTACCAGGGCCACGTTGTTGTGGTCAGGATGTTCGTGGCTGACCGTGACCGCATCGGCGTGCAGGTCAGCGGGCGGCAGGTAGCCGATGTTGTTGGGAATCGGATCCATCACCACGCGGGTTCCGGTCGCGCTTTCCAGCACAAAGCACGACTGCCCGTACCAGGTCAGGTACGCCACCGGGCGCGGTGCCGCGTGAACCGCGAAGTACGAGCCCGCAATCAGCAGGGCCGCGCCAGCCAGCAGGGCCAGCACAAGACGTCGCGGGGATTTCTTCATGAAGCCACGTTATCCACCGGCGCGAGAGACTGCAAGGCGATGCACGCGAACTTGCACCAAGTCATTTGTGCAATTGGGGCGCGCTAGGTCGTGGAGCTGAGTTTGAGGGAGCGGTCGCTGGGGGACCGAACTTCTTCCTGCGGACAGAATCTCGGCTGCTTTCAAGAGACTACGGACACGACGCTCTGAGAAGACCCAACTTTCCGTGTTGGACCTTTTGCTTTCGGCCTTGTGGCCTGGTAACTTGTCTCTTTGATAGGAGGTTCATATGTCCGAGGAGCTCAAGGAGCTTCTTCAAGCCGCCCGGCGCGTGTCGATGTCCCCTTCGGACTCCGAAGGTCAGCGCCGTAGTTTCGCCTACGGAAACACGCACTTCGAAAACGAGCGAATCACCCGCGAAACCGTAGACAAGGCGGCGGAGAAATTGTCGAAGACGAATGGTCAGAAAGACTGACATCCGCCGGGATTCCGAGCCACGATCGCATCAGCTGTTTCGCGACGAAGAGCAGAAGGCAGAACTCGAGGCTCGGAACGGACTCCTCCAATTTGACGAGGTTATCCGGCTGGTCGGGGAAGTTGAGCGAGGCGCGAGTTTTCGTCTGCGCCCGTCGACCCTTCAGACGCTCCATCGCATTGCGATTCAGGACATCTACGCCTGCGCGGGAAACTACCGGACAAGTCCGATTCAGATCAAAGGAACCGACCATCAGCCTCCACCCTGGCAGGATGTGCCTAGGCTGGTCGAAGAGATGTGCGACTACGTGAATGACCACTGGCTTTCGTCAACGCCCGTCCACGTTTCAGCGTACCTTATGTGGCGAATCAACTGGATCCACCCTTTCGCCGGAGGCAATGGCCGCACGTCACGGGCCGTATCCTATCTCGCCCTCTGTGCCGGCTTGGGCTACCATCTGCCTGGCAAACTTACAATCCCGGAGCAGATCGTCGTGAATCGCGAACCCTATTACAGGGCTCTCGATGCGGCGGATCTCGCGTGGAGCAAAGTCATCATAGATGTTTCCGAAATGGAAATACTGCTTTCTGCCCTTCTGGCGCGCCAGTTGACCCAAGTGCACGCTGCTGCAGTATCGGGCGCTCAGCAGTGAAGCGCTTCCTTCCGCAAGCCGGGACGCCCTATAGTAGACGGCCGAGGATGTCATCCTCTCCAAAGAAGCCACCGGCCGGCCCAAAGATCACGCCCAGCTTCCAATTCTGCGCGACACTCTGCGGGTGAAAAAGGCGCTTCAGAAGCCCTGATTGGGGAGGAGATCACCAAGGGTTGGGCAAGAGCCGGACGGTCGGCTACTTTGTGGCACCATCGACCGTCACCATGCTGCGCCACACGCTGTAGCCTCCGTCGAAACCAAGCCAACGCATGACCTCAATTGCCACGTCGAGTGCGCGGACGGCGGCGTCGGCGCTTGGGGGAGAGTAGTCGGTAGTCTTGGAAGGCGCATTGCCGTGCGCCAAGTTGTTGCGAGCCGCATAGAGGGCGATTGCCTTCTGGTATGTGCTTGGGTCATCCAACAGCAGTGAGCGCTTGCTGAGATAGAGCGGGCATTCATGCAGCAGGTGACGAACCCCAGTCCTCTCGGAGAGGGCCTCATAGATAGGATCCGCGATCGTCGTGCTAGTCGCCGTCACCTGAGTGGAAGTGATCCGGTAGGATTGGTCCGTTGCCCCCAACTGGCAGACGCGCTGGTATTCCTTCTCAAGACTGAGGGTTGCCGCCGACTCCATCGCGACGGCAGCGTAGAGAATGGCCTTGCGGTGGTCATCTTCGATCTGCGCTTCGAGAGCATCAAGCAACAGCTCCTCGTGGATGGGCGTCACACAATCCCGCGGCAGGGCCGCCAATCTGCGCAGGTGCTCCACCGTCAGCCGCGTGTCGACAAGGTAGTCTCTGGTCATGAAGCCCAAAGTGGTTGCATCTGGCCCGAACTCCGGCAGGTCTTTGTCGTAGGCACCGCATTCGGATTGGAATGCAATACAGACTCGGCGTGGGATGCTCGCCTGCCGGGTCAGATGGCGAAGATGTCGGAGAAGCGGCGTCGGTATCCCGGAAATTGCTTCGTCTGGGCTTTCGCGATTGGCCGTGAGGCGTCGTAGGCACAGGACTTCCGTCGACACCCAAACCATGCCTCGGACGAGGCCCGTGAACAACGTCCTTTGGTTGTGATGTTGTTCATGATCAAGACCAGCGCGTAGAAGCCCAAGAGGAGTGACCACAGCCCAGTCGGCGTGCGGTTGAAGCGATACCTCGCTTGGGTCGGAAAGAGCAAGCGCCCATTCGATGCTTCCGATCAACCCGAACACATAGACTGCGTTGTCGTTTGCCATTTCGTCGAGCCAGTCTCGCTGCGAGACACAGGACGAGCAAGCCCAATTGTCCAGTAGGAGCCCATACCGAGGGGGAAATGCAGACGTGATGTTTCCAAAGTTCGGGGCTGCGCAGTGGCATCAAGCGCTTCTTGTTGCCTCGTGTGGCATCCAGGCTGTAGCCGGCCAAACGCGAGGTATGCTTGCCCTGATGCCCGAGGGCGACGAACCCCCCAACCAGCCGACCCAGCTCCGCGATGCGGAGATCGCGCCGGAGCGCAGGCCCCTGGCCGAAGTGCTGGAGCGCCTGCCCAGCCAGCCCGGCGTGTATCTAATGAAGGATCGTCGCGGCAAGATGCTGTATATCGGCAAGGCCGCCAATCTGCGCAACCGCGTGCGCCAGTACTTCCAGCCTGCCTCGGGCGACACACGGGACTTCGTGCCTCTGCTGGAGAGTGTCGTGGCGGACATCGAGACGGTGGTGACCAGCAATGAGAAAGAAGCGTTGCTGCTGGAGAACACCCTCATCAAGCGCCACCAACCGCGCTTCAACGTCAAGCTGACTGACGACAAGAATTTCCTTTCGCTGCGCCTGGATCCGCGAGTCGAGTGGCCGCGCCTGGAGATCGTGCGGCGTATGGCGGACGATGGCGCGTGGTACTTCGGCCCCTACCACTCGGCCAGCGCGTGTCGGGAGGCCCTGCGCGTGGTCAATCGCCATTTCCGGCTGCGCACCTGCACCAATCACGTCTTGCACCACCGCAGCCGTCCCTGTCTGCAGTGCCAGATCAACCGTTGTCTCGGCCCTTGTTGCGTGCCGGTTTCACCGGACGACTACGCCGAGCAGGTGCGCGATGTGCGCCTGTTTCTGGAAGGCAAGAACGACGAGCTGCTGGCCGGGCTGCGCGCACGCATGCAGGAGGCTGCCCGACAGACTCAGTTCGAGCGCGCTGGCGTCGTGCGCGACCAGATTCATGCGCTGGAGACGGTCTTGCAGTCCCAGCGGGTGGTGTCGGCCGCTCCACTGGACCAGGACGTGATCGGTTTTCACCGTGAAGGCATGGCGATCGAAGTGGCGGTGATGTCCGTGCGGCAAGGCAAGATGATTGGAAGTCGCGCCTTTTCCTTTGCCCGCCAGGAGTTCCCCGACGCCGAGGTTCTGTCGAGCTTTCTCGGGCTGCACTACGACCTTTCGCCCCTGCCGCCCGAAGAGGTTCTCTTGCCCTTTGCCATCGTCGATGCTGATCTCAAGGCCGAGTGGCTTAGCGAGAAGCGCGGCAAAAAGGTCCAGATCCTGGTGCCGGCGCGCGGGCCCCGACACGATCTGGTCGAGCTGGCGCGCAAGAATGCAGCCGCCAGTTTCGCCAGCCGGCGCAACGCGCGCGATGACGCCCAGGCCAGCTTGGGCCGGCTGCAGCGGCGGCTGGGGTTGGCAAAGCTCCCGCGCGTGATCGAGTGCTACGACATCTCGCACATTCAGGGCGCCGAGACGGTCGGGTCGTTGGTGGTTTTTGTGGATGGCCAGCCGGAAAAATCGCGCTACCGGACCTACAAGATCCGACAGGCCGAGAGCCCGGACGATTTTGCCTGCATGTACGAGGTGCTCTCACGCCGGTTCCGCCGCGCGCGGGAGAGCGCTGAGTCGGATGCTGCTCTGGACACTTGGCGGCTGCCCGATCTGCTGGTCGTGGACGGGGGCAAGGGACAGCTTGGGGTTGCGCTGGCGGCGGCGCGCGACACGGGCATTGACCTGCGGCCCGGCACGGGCCTGCCCATCATCGCCCTGGCCAAAGAGCGCGACAGCACGGCGCCGGTTCCGCCGCGCACCGATGCTGCCGACGCGAAACCCGCCGCGGGCAGGCCGGCCGAGCAACATCCTGACCGCGTCTTTCTGCCGCAGGCCAAGGACGCGATTCCCATTCGGGCCAACAGCGCGGAGATGTTCGTCCTGCAGCGCCTGCGCGACGAGGCCCATCGCTTCGCTGTGACTTTTCACCGCAGTCAGCGCAAGAAACGCACCCTGCAGTCGGAGCTGTCACGGGTTCCCGGCATCGGACCCACGCGCCAGCGCGATCTGCTGCGCCATTTCGGCAGTCTGAAAAAGGTCCGAGAAGCGTCGCTGGAAGAATTGCTGGCGGTGCCAGGCATCACGCCCAAAACGGCCAGCGCGGTCTACGACTACTGCAACGTCGTAGTACACCATAAGCGATCGTCGCAGTAAGGATATAGATCGCTGCCGCAGGGCGAGTTTCCCGGATCGGAGCCTTGGTACAGGATGGCCTGGGCGTCGCGCGGGCCGGCGTCGCCGCTGGTGCTCACCCCGTCGGCGGAGTTGAGTTCCATGTCGAACTTGATCTGCGAACCCTTGCTGGGTGGCGTGCCGGGCCAGGGCAGCTTGAGTTCGACCTTGTAGCCTCCACTTTCCGTGCCCGCCCAGAACAGGCTGGGGTCCAGCGACGCCTGGCTGCCGTTGGAGCCGGTGGCCTGGGACTTAGCCGCCAAGGGCGGGCTGATGATCACGTGCATGGCCAAGCCGGAATCCTTGGCGGTTCCCCCGGAAAGGCCCGAAGTGGTGGAGGTGAAGAGCAGTTCGATGCTGTCGGAGTTGTAGATGGTGCCGACGTCCGTGGCCGCCACGAATTTCGGATCGGTCACGTGGATGAAGGCATGGATGCCGGCCGAGTCCCAGGCCACGCGGCCCAGAGCGCTCTCGGGGTAGCTGGTTTTGCCTGAGTTGTACACCACCACGCGGCCAGCATTGGTGAAGTTGAGGGTGAACGAGGGCACGGCACAGAAGTCGTCGTCGTTTCCGTCGAGAATCTGGGTGCCGGTGAAGGCAGGTAGGCCCGAGCAGGGCGTGGCGGTTGAGCTGGTACAGCCTCCCTGTGCTGCATCCGGGATACTTCCAGCATCGGACGGGCTGGGGCAGTCGCCGCCCGAGGGGTTGGCCACGCACATGCTGGAGATGCAGCAACCGCCGCCTACGCACTGATCGCCCGCGCAGCACGGCTGATCGGGCTTGCCGCAATTCTGGGCGGAGCTGGTGCCAATTTCGGTATTCCCGCCGGTCGCGCTGTCCCCGCCGGTCGCGATGTTCCCGCCGGACGTGGTGTCCCCACCGGTCGCGGTGTTCCCGCCGGTCGCGGTGTTCCCGCCGGTCGCGATGCTCCCGCCGGTCGCGCTGTTCCCGCCGCTCATTGTTCCGCCCGCGTTCTGGACGGCGCGCGATCCTTGCGGACGACAACTCGCGACGGAGAGTGCCAGGAAGAGCGAAACCCAGAGGTCAGCGCAGTGGCAATTCTTGCTAGGCATGAGGCTACTCCCTGGTGGCTCAAGCTCCAGCCACTCCCAGCAGTTTACACCGCCGCGCAGTCGAAAAACCAATCAGCCGAATCGTTCGAGGTAGGTTGTCGTGGAAGACGGCGTCAGGGTGATTTGGGAGGAGAGTGGCGCGAGCGCGGGGGGAACTTGTCCGATGCGTGGAGCCACGATTTCCAGGTGGCGATGCGACGACGAGGCAAGCCAATCTTGGAGGATTTCGTTGACCTCGGCATCGCCCATGGCGCAGCCAATGGCCACCAACTGGTCCACTTGCTCCAGGTTGGCGCGGAAGTACTCCAAGAAACGCCGCTGCATGAGTTGCGGGTAGGGATCGGTCAGGCGGGCGGCGCTGGCCAGCAGGGTGCGGCGAAGAACCCGTCGCTCGCCGTTCTGGTCGATGAACGGGATCTGGTTGGTCACCGACATGGGATCAGGGGACAGTCCGGGATCCAGGAGTCCTTCGTTGGCGATCTGCAGGGCATCGATGATGGCGTCGAAATTATGTGCTGCGGGCTTCAGCTTGAGCAGGTCTTGGCTGTCTCCCAAGGCAAAAACGTCAAGCGCGCCGTGAAGCTTGAGCAGATTGATGCCCGAGGTACCCGGCGGGAAGAAGGGCAGCGCGGCGTTGGCCAGCTCCGCTTCGCTGAGCAGATTCGCTTGCAGTTCGGCGACCACGGTACCCGGGCTCCTGCGACAGGGCAGGGTGATGGTGCGCGACGAGAACCCGCAATTGACCGGAACGCCGAAATGGGCGGCCAGGCATTCCACCAGGACATCGTGATTCACCGAGAAGATCCAGAGGGGTGGGTTGTCCCTGACCAAAGGCACCAGGCCTGCAAAGTAGGGCAGGCCGTCTTGAAATACGCTTCGGTGTGACACCTGACGGCGGTACAGGGCGAGAGACACGACCTGGGCCAGCCAGGCGTACAGGCCGTGATAGCTCGGGCCGCGCGCATCGCCCGCGCCGGCGATGTAGTTGGCTTCCCACTGGCGGAGCAGCGCCTCGTAGTCGAAGTCCGAGGATTCCAAGACCCTCACCAGGTCGTCGATGACTTCGTCGGGATGACCGAAGCCTCGGGCACGCCAGGCAGAGTTGATCTTGCGCAGCGAGGTCGGCGTCAGCCAAGCGACGATCTCCGCGTTCAGCTCTTCGCGCAGGGGCATCCCCAGTTCGCGTGATGCGCCAGCGCCAAGTAGTAGTGCCGTCAGCACGGGTCAGCGTCTCCAGGTCCTAAGGCGAATTGGGGCTGGTTGCCGCGACACCTTCCGCTCGGAGGATAACCTTGTCGATGCAGCAGCGGAGACCATCGGCCGACGCCCGCGGCGCAGAGAAGTAGTCGTTGGTCCCGCGCTGGACCGGCTGGCAGGCCGACTTGGCCGCCGAGGCGAAGGTGATGATCGAGGACGTGAAGATCACGTCCGACACCGGCTTCGAGCTGTACTCCTCGATGACAAATTCCGCCGTACTCTGCGCCTGTCCCAGCATGTCGATGGTGTACGATACGGACTGAGAGTTGCGCCCGTTGGTCACCGTTTGTGTCCAGTCGGTTCCGCTCGACGCGAAGAGCATGTCGAGAGAGTCGCCGACTGCGACATTCATGCCTGGGCCGCCGTGGCAGCCGTTGTAGGCGGCATAGTTTGCCGACGAGGACGTAATATACGTGTTCACATATTGCCCTGAAATCCACCACGACTTGTACGGTTGCGCCGGAGAGTTGGGCGCGCACGTCGAGCCCCAAGTCAATACGGGCTGCAAGACGCCGTTGTCGAGGACGGCGTAGTTGGCGCCGCCCTGCAGGGGCTGCATACCCGGCCAGAGGAAGAGTGTTCCAGTCGCGGCCGGCGTGTCCGGCACGATCATGGTCGTGTGGAATCCGACGATCTTGTTGTTGCTGGTGGGGGCCTCGAGAAGGACCCATCCGTAGCTGTCGATCGTGGCTTTCGCCGAGGTGCTTGCCGCGTACGTCGTCCCACCGGCACAGGGGTCGGTGTCCGCTCCCGAGCCCCCGTCGGTGTTGGAGCCCGCACCGCCTGTGTCGTTCGAGGTCGAGCCTGCATCGCCGGTCACCTGGGTGTCGGGATAGCGGCTATTATCGGTACTCGCGTCCGCTCTCCGTCCTGCGTCGGGACCGCCACGGCTGTCGCTGGAGGTGGAGCCGGAATCACCGGTCATCTGGGTGTCGGGATAGCGACCTAGGTCGGTACTCGCGTCCGCGCTTCGCCCTGCTTCGGTAGCGCCACGACCGTCGCTGGTGGTGGGGCCGGAATCGCCGGTCACTTGGCTATCTGGATAGCGGCTGATGTCGGTACCCGCGTCGGTGCTTCCACCAGCGCGGTCGCCCGCCGCCGAAGAGTCTGAAGCGGCTCCCGGCCCCGAATCCCTCAAGGCGGACCGCGGCCCTGCATCGCTGCATCCAGCGACTGCTGCCGTCAATGCGATGCTGACGGCACAAACTAGCCGCATCGGCGCAGCGACGTGGCAGCGGATGTACGCGGCTCTGTACCGTGCGAACATGGCCCGAGCGAGTCTATGCCCACGTCAGCATCTGGACAAGAGGCCCCGGTTCGGCGTGTCGGGGTTGCGCCCCGTCCCTGTGCCGGCCGAGGGCCCGCTTTCGGTACGGATGGCACCTGTGATCCGCATGACGGTGCACTCCGGACATCCGGGCCGTTTCTCAGCGAATCTCACGACACGAGGTTCAACCCTGGTGAGGGCTGAATCCGGCTAAAGTTCTTGCGGTGGCTGCCGTTGTACGTCGTGTCACTCCTGCGTGGAGTACTGGCTGGGCACAAGGAGAGTCCATGTTTACGACGGTCGGAAAGGTCAAAGAGCTTCTCGTACAGGGCAAGAGCCTCGTCCTGGCGGGTGATGAGTCGCTACTTCGAGAATTGCCATGCGGACAGTGGATTGGCGGCACGATTCCCTATTTCATGACCGCGGACGGCGGACGAACCTCGCACGAACACATCTTTGCTTGTGAAGTGCCAGCCGTCGCGACGGGCGCCCATGTCACCATCTACGACGGAACTTCCATTCCACGGGTCTGCGCGGACAGTCCCTACCCCGGCTACACCATTCTGATACTTCCGGCTTTCACCCCTTTGCACCAGCGCTTTGCGCTCGATTGCCCCTTGTACGAGCAGCAATTTTTCAAGGTGGTCGCTGGTTGGATTGCGGGAACCAGTGTGCAGGAAATAGGTCAGACGACACCCAAAGTCTTTGCTGGAACCACCGGCGAAGTCTTTGAAAGCAAGGGCGTCGCGATGCACGTTGCCCTCCCGTCCACGCTCCTGGCGCGCATCGGCATTGTGAACATCTTCGAGACAGGGGATGGTGAGGAAATCCAATTCCCAGAAAGCGGGTTCCAGGCCAGCGAATGCATCGTGGCTGGCAAGCGGGAAAATGTCGTCGACTACTTCACTCGCACCGGGGTGGACCTGCGCTTGCCTCTGGTATCCGAAATGTTCGGAACCAAGGTGAATGTGAGCATTCAGTCTTTGGACATCACCGGGCGCGTGGTGAAATTCTTCGCCCCGGTCTTCAAGGATGTGGGCTACCGGACGGCCAAGCCCGTGTCGGGCTATTCCGAATGCTTCCTTTCTGCCATCCCTGCCACGGACCATGCGCCGGTGTTCTCCTGCAACTGCGTGCTCAACTATCTGCACGGTCAATTGGAGGGACGAACCACGGGAAGCATGCAGGGGCCGATGACCTTCGGTGAAATCGCCTACCAGCTGCTCAACCAAACGCTGGTCCGGATCACCCTCGATCCGCCTCCGTGGACAAAGATAGCGCCGCACCCGTGTTGATTTCCGCCGAAGGCGCCGTACCGATCCCGCTTCCGAGAACATCCAGAAGTTGGTGGCGTCGTGGCGGGTCTGGTCCGGCGCGACGAGATACGCGACGGGGCATCGTCCGCACCTCAGCCCGCACGGTGGCCTGCGCGCCCTGGTGGAGTTCTTCGTGGAACAGCACCTAGATACCCGCGCTCTCTCACCGAAGTCGGATATCTGCCGCTAGAGCGGCGCACGCGGTGATCAGGTTTCTGCAGGGCGGGTCTTGCGGCCACCGCGCGCCAGGAGGAAACCGACCAAGCCACCGCCAAAGTGCGCGTACAGGTCGATGCCGGGCAGAAACGAGAGAGCCACGTTGATGACCAAAACCAAAAGCAGACGCTGGCGCAAGCCGCGTGCGATCAGCCGGGGCAGCACCCGTTGCCGGCTGAGCACAAGAGCAAGCGTCGCACCCATAAGGCCCCAGATGGCGCCCGAAGCCCCCACGCTGTACGACGGCAGACCGCCCATGGCCACGCGCAGGCCGCCCGCGAGCGCGGTGGCGATTCCGCCCCCGACCGCCGACGCACAATAGATCAGCAGGTAGCGCCAGCCTCCCAGCAACGCTTCGAGAAAGCCGCCCAGACTGTAGAGCGCAAGCATGTTGACCAGGAGATGGGTAGTGTTGGCGTGCAAGAAGGCATAGGTGAAAACGCGCCAGAGTTCGCCCCGCCAGACCTCGCGCGAGCCGGCGCTGAGCCAAGTCTTGATGGCCTGGCCTTGCGCGCCCGAGCCGTCCAAGAGCGCGAAGGCGAGAAAGCAGACCGCGACCAGGGCAAAGGTGACGCGCGGAAAACGCTTGGCCACAGCTTGGGCAAAGCCAGCCGCCTCGACGCGCTCGCGGCGGCCACGCGCGATGAGATCAAGAACCTCTTCCGGGGCCAGCGGCTGGGCTTGGCCGAGTCGTTCGGCGGCCGACTCCAAGGCGGCCAACCGCCGTCCCGCCACGCGCAGCAGCCGCCCATCATCCGCGAGCTGGTAGATGCCGAGCTGGTTTTGGTTCGGCGCCGCACGATCTGCATCGGCCAAGATCGCGCGCGCTTCAGCGCCGCCGCCGATTGCCACCACGAAAAGCAGGCCGGCCTGATGCGCCTGCAGAACGCGGTCCACGCCGGCACGAAAATCTTCAGGGCTGGAATCGGCATGCTCAAGTACGACCAAGCCTTTGCCTTGGTCGGGCCACTCAAGCACGGCCAAGCGATCCTGGACCGCCACCAGGGTGGCTCGATCGGCAGCGCGACCGACGCCCGGCTTGGCGAGAACCGCGAGCAGACGGTCGCGCAAGTTCGCGGAGGTGACTGGTACGTTTGGGTCCAAGATGGTGCAAGTCTAACAATTCGTAGCTGGTTGAGCGACCAGGCCGAGGCCCGAGACGCGAAATGAATCCGAGAGCTGGCAGAGATCGGGCGCGGCTGCACGGCGGCCTTGGGCCCCGCTGTCTCCATTGCACAAGCGACGACCTGAGAATATGCTCCGCAAGTAGATAGTTGGCGCGCTCCGTCACGTGGCTGATGTAAACGCGGAACGGGGGCGAGCCGGCGCTACCGGGGAGGGCTCTTTCGCCTCTCTCTAGCGAGTCGACATGTTGGCGTCACCATAAAGCAGGGGAAAAAAGGCATGAGAAAGTATGGCGCGGAATTCCTCGGAACATTCTGGCTGGTTCTGGGCGGATGCGGCAGCGCCGTGTTGTCCGCTGGGGTTTTCCGGGTGGGGATTGGGCTGCTTGGGGTTGCGCTGGCCTTCGGTCTGACCGTGCTGACCATGGCCTTTGCCATCGGACACATCTCCGGATGCCACCTCAACCCGGCAGTATCGGTAGGACTGTGGGCGGGTGGACGCTTTCCCGCCAAGCAGCTTCTGCCCTATATCGTTGCGCAGGTGCTGGGCGGATTGCTAGCGGGCGGCGTTCTCTATTTGATAGCTAGCGGCAGAGCCGGCTTCACCCTGTCCGCTGGGTTCGCCTGCAACGGTTACGGCACGCATTCGCCGGGGGGCTACTCGCTCGTGGCGGCTCTGGTTTGCGAGGTGGTGATGACCATGATGTTCTTGCTCATCATCCTGGGTGCGACCGACAAGCGCGCGCCGCAGGGGCTGGCGCCCATCGCCATCGGCCTGGGTTTGGCCCTAATCCATCTCATCAGCATCCCTGTGACCAACACCTCGGTGAACCCCGCGCGCAGCACCGGCGTGGCTGTGTTCTTCGGAGACTGGGCGCTCTCGCAATTGTGGCTCTTCTGGTTGGCACCGATCGCCGGTGCTTTGCTTGGCGCGCTCGTGTATCGGCTCATTGGCCGGACTGAGGAGAGCGGCCGTGGGTAGGCCGCGTGGGTGTCGTTCACTTGGCCTGAGACTGGTTCCTGCGAGCTACCGCCAGCGCCGCCAGTAGACCAGGCCGGCGAGGATCAGGCCGAACAGGGCCAGAAGAAAGTGGTTGCCGGACGTGGTGGTCTTCGCCATGGAGCAGAAGGAATCGGAAGTGGACGGGACGTACTCGATTGCGCGGTAGTCGACCGGGGTGGCCAAGGTCAGCCCGACATCCGAATCGGTCGAGCCGTAATAGAAGGTCAGGGTCAACCTGGTCAGGCGGTCACCGGCCTCGGCCAGGCCCGCCAGGAAGGAAACGTCGCTGGCTTTGATCGCGCCCGAGTACCCCAGCACTTGGTTGCCGTTGGCCGTGTCTGAAAAACCCAATTGCACATCACCGTGTGTGATCCCGAAGATTCGCCAGGCGAACTGGTTCCCATTGGAACTCGCGATGGTGGCGCCAGCACTCGCCATGCGCGAGGGTACGACTGGCGTCGAAGAAGAAAAGGAAAGGGCGATGGGTCCCAGGGCGTTGCAAAGGGTTCCGCCGTCGGGCGCAACCCCTTGGCTGATCTTGAATGCCAGGAAGTACCAGCCCTGCTGGACATAGTAGGAGAACACGTTGGAAGCGGTTGTGGAATAGGGATAGCCATTGGCGGTCAGCCAATCCGTGAACGACGCCTCGGTCTCGGCCTTGAGCTGGACCCAATCGAGAAACCCGACTCGTCCACTGGCCACTACGCTGGTGCCGTTGTCGGCAGCGCCTTTTTGATTCCCCCCGGCCGAGGAGCCGGAGCCACACCCGATGCCGCTGGAAGAGCTTACCTCGACTTTCTTGGGCTCTGACAGGGCAATGGCGGTGGTGAAAGCCTGCTCGTCGGACAATGCCGGGTTTTGCGTGAGCATGGACGGGACGGGCAGGATCAAACCGAAATTGCTGGCTGTGCCACAGAAGGTTGGCTGGAACACGTAGGTCTCCACGTTGTCCTTCCAGACCACGATGATGTCCTGTTGCGGACTCACTTGGATGCCCGTGCCGAAGGGAGCACCGCAAGGAAAGGCCGGGGCGGCGGCAAGCAGGCCCGCGAATCCGGCGGCCAGCGCGAGAACCCTTTTCATGGCTGGCCCTCCCGATAGACGCAGCGAAAGCCAACGTTGGGCGCCCACAGGTCGGGTAGTTCGGCTTTGCGGCAGGTGGTGCGCAGCGAATTCTCCCCACTCACCCAGCAACCACCGCGCATGACCTTCAAGGTGCCGGCCGCGGGGCCCACCGGATCCTGGCTAGGGCTGTGGGCGTAGTAACTCGCCTCGTACCAGTCCGCGGTCCATTCCCAAACGTTGCCGGCCATGTCGAACGCGCCATACGGGCTTTGGCCTGCCACGCGGCGGCCCACGCGATCCGTGTCGCCCACGCAACCGGCGAAATTGGCCTTCGCGCAGTCAGGCGGGCTTTCGCCCCACGGGTAGGTGCGCGGGGCATCGCTTCCGGCCGCGGCGCGCTCCCACTCCGCCTCGCTGGGCAAGCGGCCATCGGCAAAGACACAGAACTGGGCGGCCTGCTTCCAGGAGACATGAATCACGGGATAGTCCGCGAAGCGAGGGTCGTCGAAGTAGCGCCCGCGCGCGTTCGAGCTGGGTAGCGCGGGTGGGGCGCAGCTTCCCGCGCTCACGCATGCCCGGTAGCGAGCGTTGGTGACCTCATAACGATCCATGACGAATGCCGAACCTGCCACGCGGTGAACCGGCTTCTCGTCGGCCGCACCGGTCTCGCTTCCCATCAGGAAGGATGCCGCCGGCACGTGCACGGGGCTTGGATCCAAAGCCGGGGCTGGGCAGTTGGCGACATCGTCGACCAAACCGTTNNTCTCGACCGCGCCAGGGTGGATGGACGGATCGCGATCGTTGCAGTCGGGCCCGGCGGCGCAGCCGATGCCATACCCGTCACCATCTTGATCGGTGCAAACCGATTCGCCCCTGCCTGCCAGGGAATTCGCCTTGCTGCCCGAACGCGCGAGCAGCGCGAAGCCGGCGACACCCAGCAAGACCAGCACAACGCACTTGTTCTTCATGGTCCCCTACCTCTCTGCAGGGATATTGCCAGCGAAAGCGAGCGAGTGAAACGAAAACCAGCTATTTCGCACAGCAACACGCGTGCCACACCGAAACCTCACGGAATCACTTGCCCTGTCTGCCCACCACACGACATGGGCACGACGCCATTGTCAGGGTCAACGAAAGAGGGAACCGGTCTGCCATCCACGTGAAGACGACGGGCAGCGACAGCACGCACCCGGCGTTTTGGGGGTAGACGCCGGCGCGAAACCACACGGTTCCGCCGTCGTTCTCAACAGTCGCATTCCTTGAGCAACTTGTGTGATTCCGTGCTCGCTCCCTCGGCGTGGTCTTGCATCCTATTCCCTGTTTCGGCTAGCTTGGAGCCATGCGAATTCTATCCGGCATCCAGCCGTCCGGCACCCTGCATCTCGGAAACTATTTCGGGATGATGAAACCGGCCATCGAACTTCAGGAGAAAGGCGAGGCTTACTATTTCATTGCCGATTACCATTCGATGACAACGTTGTTCGATCCAGCCGAGCGACGCCGGAATTCGCTCGATGTCGCCTTGGATTTCCTCGCCTGCGGACTCGATCCCAAGAAGGCCGTGTTTTTCCGCCAATCGGACGTGCCGGAGGTCTGCGAACTAACATGGATTCTCGGTACCCTAACACCGATGGGTTTGCTGGAGCGATGCACGTCCTATAAGGACAAGATCGCCAAGGGAATTCCTGTGAACTTTGGCCTGTTTGCTTATCCCGTCCTGATGGCTGCGGACATTTTGATCTACGATTCGAACATAGTCCCCGTCGGCCAGGATCAGAAGCAGCACGTCGAGATCACCCGTGACATCGCCATCAAATTCAACGAACAATACGGCGAAACCTTCGTCATTCCCGAGCCGCAAATCCGCGGCGAAACCGCCAAGGTGCTTGGCACGGATGGCGAGAAAATGAGCAAGAGTTGCGGCAATACTGTCGAGATCTTCGGCGACGAAAAGACGCTCCGGAAGAAAGTAATGGCTATCAAGATGGACAGCCGCACGCCACAGGAACTGAAGCCGGATGCCGATCAGAATCTCGCGATTCAGCTTATGAAAGTGGTCGCTCCGGCAGACGTGGCAAAGGATTCTGAGGATCGTTTGCGGGCCGGCGGCCTTGGTTACGGTGACCTGAAGAAAGGGCTCTTCGAACACTACTGGAACTATTTCGCCGCGGCCCGCGCCCGCCGTGCCGAACTCGCAGCGAACATGGATTACGTTCACCAGGTTCTGCGCGATGGCGCCACAAAGGCCCGCAACAAAGCCGGCGAAGTTCTCGATCGCGCGCGCAAGGCGAGCGGGCTCGCCTTGCAGCCTGAAAAAGGCTGACGTGCGCTGTAGCGGTGGCCAATGACCGGAAGCGACTGCCGGTCGTTGCTTCGGCTACTGGCGGTTTGCTCTCGGGGCGGGCATGGCGACAGCCACCCGGCCACGTCTGCGGGATGCCCGGGCCGCAGCCCTACACGCCAAGCCTCTCCAACCTGTCGACAATATCCGCGGCCGCATTGGGCCGCGCCAGACTGCGCATGGCTGCGGCCATCGCTTGCCGGCGGCCAGAATCGGCAAGCAAGTCGGACAGCAATTGCGCTAAGTCGGCGCCAGTGGAGGTGCGCTGATTGAGCACGATGGCTGCGCTGGCTGCGGCAAAGCGGGCGGCGTTCTTGCTCTGGTGGTCGTCGGCCGCGGTGGGCAGGGGAATCAGAATGGCGGGCCGGCCGGCAATGGCCAGCTCGGCCAGGGTCAAAGCACCAGCGCGTGCAATGACCAGGCTGGCCCGACGATATTCGGCAGCCATGTCGTCAATGAAGGGTCGCACCTCGACTCGGTCGGCCGCGCCCATGGCTCGATAGCGTTCGCTGCAACGGTCTTGATCGCTGGGGCCGGTCTGGTGGACAAGGGCGGGCAGCGAGTTCTTGTTGGCCAGCACCTCGACGGCAGCCAGCACCAGGTCATTGACCGCGCGGGCGCCCTGGCTTCCACCCACCACCAGAATGCGCGGCGATGCGCTTCGCTCGTCGTTGCCCGCGCCGGCGGTCAAAGTCGCCACCAGCTTGCTGCGCACGGGATTGCCGATGCTCTCGGTCTTGCCCGTCGGGAAGAATCGTCGGACTTCGTCAAAGGCGATCAGCACGACCCGAACCAAACGGGCAAGAATCCGATTGGTAATTCCGGGCACGCTGTTTTGCTCTTGAATCGCTGTGGGGTAACCCCAAAGAGCCGCGGCCAGGACCACCGGACCCGACGCGTAGCCACCCACGCCCAAGACCACGTCAGGACGGAACCGCCGCAGAATCGCCAACGAGCGAAAGAACGCCTTGGGCAAACGGGACAGGCCGCGCAAAGTAGCCAGCAGTCCCACCCGTTTGAGGCCGCTCACTTCCAGCAGTTCCAGCGCATATCCGGCGGCCGGCACGGCGCGTACTTCCAATCCGCGCGAAGTTCCCACGAACAGTACCTGGCCACCGCGCCGGACGATCTCTTCCGCAACTGCGATGCCCGGATAGAGGTGCCCGCCGGTCCCGCCGCCAGCAATCAGCAGGCGCATGTCACGACTTGGCCTCGACCACTACCTGCACGTCCGCGCCGTCGGTACGACGGTTTTTCGACACGCGCCCGCGGGTCCAGCGCAGGGATTGCCAGATCGACATGGGCACAGGCTCGGGATTGCGCGCTGAAATGTTGGCCAGTACGCCCGCCATGAACAGACTCATCACCAAAGCCGTACCGCCATAACTGACAAGAGGAAGCGGCAATCCCTTGGTGGGCAGGAGGCCCAACACCACACCCATGTTGACCAGGGCCTGCAGACCGAAAAGCAGGGTCACGCCGAACGCCAGGTAGCAACCAAGGGCATCGCGCGCCCGCGCGGCTGCGCGCAAACCACGCCACACCAACACGGTGAACGCCAGCAAGACCGCCAGCACGCCGCAAAGGCCCAGCTCCTCGCCGATGATGGCCAGGATGAAGTCGGTGTGGGCCTCGGGAAGGAAGAAGAGTTTTTGGTGGCCCTGGCCCAACCCTTGCCCCCAAAGACCTCCCGAGCCCACGCTGATGAGAGATTCGTAGAGCTGGTAGCCGGTGTCGCGCCGAAATTGCCAGGGATAGAGAAAGGCGAGAAAACGCCGCATGCGCCAGGGTTCGCCGGCAATGAACACTTTCCAGCCGATGGGCGCAGCCACCAGCACCGACAATAGAATGTAGCTGGTGCGCGTGCCGGCCACGAACAGCAGGCCCAGCGCGGTCACGCCAATGATGACCGCGGTGCCTAGATCGGGCTGTTTGAGCAGCAGCACAAGGAAGATACCCGTCATTACTAGGGGCGGCAGGAATCCCATGGAGAAGTCCTTGACCTTCTCCGCTTTGCGCGCGAGCAGCACGGCCAGGTACAGCGCCAGGGCAAACTTGGCCAGCTCGGAAGGCTGGAACGACAGTGCGCCCCAGCGGAACCAGCGCACGGCCCCATTGATCGCCGGGCCTACCTTCAACACCACGGCCAGCATGGCCATGGACAGGAACAGCAGGGGATAGACCAGGCGGCGGTAGTGCGAATAGTCGAGTCGCATGCCGAGGGCAAAGGCCAACAGGCCGACCGCGCCGTAGATCGTTTCGCGTTTGAGGAAGTAAGTCCAGTCGCCATAGGTCTTGGCCGCGAAGGCCGCGCCTGCCGAAAACACCATAACCACGCCAAATCCGGTCAAGCCCAGAATGGTCGCGACCAGCAAACGGTCCGGTCCTTGCGGCGGAGGTCCGCCGACGGCATGAGTCGCCGGTTTGAGTCCAGCCCGTCCGATTCCACGCAGGGTCATGGGGATCCCTCCGGTAGTCCACCGCGCACGCCGTGCCTTTGGGTGATGAGACTATCGACCGCGGCCCGGAATGCCTCGGCGCGATGCTCGTAGTTGCGAAACATGTCGAAGCTGGAGCAGGCAGGAGAGAGCAGGACGGCATCGCCGCTACGGGCCATGGTCGCCGCCTGCGCCACGGCTTCTTCCATGCTGCCCGCGATCTCCACCGGCACCGTCGGCGCCAAAGCATCGCGCAACTTGGGCGCGGATTCGCCGATCAGCACTGCACCGCGACCGACTTGCTTCATGACCTGGGCCAGCGGCTCATACGAGCCACCCTTGTCGCGGCCGCCCGCAATCAGGACCACCGGGTGAGGGAAGCGATCGAGCGCCGCCACCACCGCACCCACGTTGGTGCCCTTGGAATCGTCGTAGAAGAGAACCCCGTCCAACTCGCCCACCAGCTCCATCCGGTGGGGCAGCGACCGGAAAGCCAGCAGGGCATGCCGGGCTTCCGCGGGCAGGGCTCCGGCCAGGCGTCCTGCCACCAGCGCGGCCAAGGCGTTTTCCAGGTTGTGCCGGCCAACCAATCCCAGCAGGTGGGCGGGATAGTATTCGATGGGTCCGCCGGTGAGGCGCACGCACAGGGCGTCGCCTTCGATCCAGCCCCCGATGGTCAGCGCGTGCCGGGTCGAGATCAACACACAATGGCTGCTAATCCGCTTGGCCGCTACTTCGACCAAAGGATCATCCATGTTGATGACCGCGAAGTCCGCCGGGGTTTGCGCGGCAAAGATGCGCGCCTTGGTCGCTGCGTAGGCCTCCAGGGTGCCGTGGCGATCCAGGTGGTCAGGCGAGATGTTGAGCAGGACCGCCACCTGAGGGCGGAAGGACTCGACGGTCTCGAGCTGAAAACTCGACACCTCGAGCACGCACGCGCCGCCCTGATCAGCGGCCGGCGTGCCCACCGCCTCGGCGAGAGGCACGCCCAGATTCCCGCCCACGAAGGTTGGCCGGCCGTTGGCCGCGAGAATAGCACCACACAAGGTTGTGGTGGTCGACTTGCCGTTGGTCCCCGTGACGGCGACGATGGGCGCGTCCACGAACCATGACGCCAGCTCCAACTCGCCGGTGACTGTGATGCCTCGTTTGCGCGCGGCTTCCACCTCGGGCAGGCGCGGCACGCCGGGCGACAACACCACTAGGTCGGCGTTCAGGAAGGTCTCGGCCCGATGTCCGCCCACTTCCCGCTTGGCGGCCGCGGGTAACTGGGCCAAGGCTGCGCCGAGTGCCTCGGCCGGCTGTGAATCGGTTACGGTGACTTGGGCGCCGCGGGCGGCACACAGGCGGGCTGCCGCCACACCCGAGCGTCCCAGTCCCACCACGAGCACTTTCTTGCCAAACAGGGCACGCTGGTAGAGCTGCATCAACGGACCTTCAGGGTGAGAAGCAACCCCAGTACAGCGCAGGAGAAGGAAACGATCCAGAAACGCACCACAATGCGCGACTCGGGCCAACCCATTTTTTCAAAATGGTGGTGGATGGGTGCCATCAGGAAGATGCGCCTGCCCGTGGCCTTGAAGTAGCCAACCTGGATGACGTCGGAGAACAACTCCACCACGAAGACACCGGCAATAACCGGAAGCGACAGCTCGGTCTTGGTCGCCAGCGCTACAAACCCGATAGCCCCGCCCAGGGCGAGCGCGCCCACGTCGCCCATGAAGACCTGCGCCGGGTGGGTGTTGTACCAGAGGAATCCGATGCTGGCGCCAACGATGGATCCGCAGAAGACAGTCAGCTCGCCCGCGCCGCGCACATGGGCTAGGCCGAGATAGTGGGCGATGTTGAATCCCGCCAGGGTCTGGCCGGCCGCATAGCTGAGCAACATGAAGGTGAAGGCGCAGGCGATCACCGGGCCGATGGCCAGCCCGTCCAGGCCATCAGTCAAGTTGACCGCGTTGGAAGTGCCCATCACCACCAAGACCAGGCCGAAAAGGGCATAGGCAATCGCCGGAATCTCCGGGGAATGGCGTTCGAAGTTGAGCAGGGGAACCGCCAGCCGCTGTCGCACCGACGGGTCCAGGGCATCGCCAAAGAACAACCAGCCCACCGCCACTGCCCCCACCAAGAATTGGACCAGCAGTTTGAGCTTGCCAGGTACCCCGCGCTTGTTCTTGCGCGTGATCTTCAAGTAGTCGTCGACGAACCCCAGCGCGCCGTAGCCCACGGTCACGAACAGCGCCGGCCACACTAGCGGGCTGGTCAGATCGCACCACAGCACCGTCCCGGTGACCAGCGCCATTATGATGAGGGCGCCGCCCATGGTCGGGGTGCCTTGCTTGGCCGCGTGGGTGGAGGGGCCGTCGTCGCGGATGATCTCGCCCAACTGTCGCGCGCGGGCGCGGCGAATGAACCAGGGCGCGAGCGCGAAGGTGATGAGCAGCGAGGTCATGGTCGCCAACATGGTCCGCGTCGAGACGTAGCGGAAGACGTTGAGGAATCCGATCCTGCCGCGCAGATGTACGAAGAGATGAAACAGCATGAGCTAGAGCTTCCTTTGCAGCGCCGCTACCGCGCGTTCGAGATGCATACCACGCGAGGCTTTCACCAAGATCCAGTCGCCCGGCGCAGACCAAGCCGAGACGACTCGCGCGGCAGCTTCCGGATCGTCCAACGCTACCGCGCGGCTGGCCAGCAAACCTGCCGCGATGGCGCCTTCTGCAATATTTGCCCCGAGGGGTCCAACGGCAGCCAGGCCGGCTACTCCGAGCTTGACCGCCTCTGCACCGATGGCCCGATGCAAAGCTGCGGCTCCATCGCCCAACTCCAACATGTCGCCCAAAATGGCGAAGGCCCGGCCGAACCGGCCGGCCGAGCCCACCAGCGCGCGCAAGGCGGCAGACATGGACGTCGGATTGGCGTTGTAGCAATCGTCCAGCAGGGTGCGGCCGCCCAGCGAAAGCACATGCGATCTGTGCGGCGGAAGGGTCGCACCCTGCAGAGCCGCGGCCGCCGGCAAGAGCGGAACCCCGAGCGCCTGTGACACGGCCAGCGCCGCCGCAGCGTTGCGCGCGTTGTGCTCGCCCGCCAGGGGCAGGCGTACCACGATCGGCTGGTATCCGACAGACAGGCGCACCAGCGAGCCGGCTACGCCGGCCGGGATGAACTCCATGATTCTCACAAAGTTGCGCGCAAGCGCGAGCGGCGAGCCCGCGCCGGCAAACCCGAAGCGCCGCTTGCGCGCCTCGGGCAGCCCGGCCACCTCGGGTTGGAGACGGGGTTCGTCGAAGGGCAATACGGCAATTCCGTCGGCAGCGAGGCCTGCAAAGATCTCGCCTTTGGCGCGCGCCACCGCATCGAGCGAGCCCAACCGTCCCAGGTGCGCGGAAGCCACGTTGGTCACCAGCGCGACGTGAGGCTGAGCGATGTGAGCCAGAAAAGCGATCTCGCCCGGCGCTCGCATGGCCATCTCCAGCACCCAGAAATCTTCCTTGCCGGTCGCCTCCAGCACGGTGAGCGGCAGTCCCACGTCGGTGTTCAGGTTGCCCTGGGTGCGCAGCACCTGGCCCGCGGGCGAAAGCGCCGCTGCGATGAGCTCCTTGGTCGTGGTCTTTCCGTTGGAACCGGTGACGCCCACCACCCGGCCGCCGTACTGCTTGCGCACGGCCGCCGCCAAGTCCCCCAGTGCTTTGCGCGGGTCGGCCACGGCAATGACCGGAACTCCGCTGCAGCCGGTCGGCCGGCCACGCCCGCTAGCCACCACCAACCCGGCCGCCCCGGCGTGGGCCGCGGCAGTGCAGAAGTCGAAGCCGTCGACCCTCTCCCCTGCAAGGGCGAAGAAAAGCCGACCGGGTTTGACTTCACGGCTGTCGCTGGCGGCCCCGACGAATCGAGTCGCCGCGCGTACGGCTGGCGCACCCACAACGGTTCCGCCCATGGCCTTGCAGGCAAACGCCAAGGTTCGCTTCGCCGGTCCGCTCACGTGGCACCTCCGGGAGCCGTGCAGCCCTGGCGGGCCGCAAAAGCGGCCGCGGCAACCTCGCGATCATCGAAGTGGATCTTCTGCGTGCCCAGGATCTGATAGTCCTCGTGGCCCTTGCCCGCAATCAGCAGGGTGTCGCCTGGTCGTGCGAGGGCCACGCCGAGCTCGATGGCAACCCGGCGGTCGGCCTCCACGCGGTACCCGGACAGGCCCTGGCGCAACTCGGAAGTCATCCGGCGAACGATGCCGGTCTTCTCGACGCCGGCCACAATCATGTCAAGGATGGCGACCGGATCTTCGGTGCGCGGGTTGTCCGAGGTGATCAGCACCACATCGGCACGTTCGGCGGCGGCTTTGCCCATGCGCGGCCGCTTGCCCTTGTCGCGGTCGCCGCCACACCCGAACACGACCAGGACACGGCCCGGGCTGAGCGGACGTAGTACATCGAGTGCCCGCTCCAGCGCGTCCGGCGTGTGCGCGTAGTCGACCAGGCAAAGCACGCCGACTGCGTTGCTCACACGTTGCAGTCGGCCGGGCACTCCGCCCACCCGGCTGATGCCCGCGGCGATGGCGTCGCGGTCGATGCTATGGGCACAAGCCATGCCGGTGGCCAGCAGGATGTTGGCCAGGTTGAACTCACCCACGAGAGGTGACGTGACGGTGAGCGGCCCCGAGGGAGTAGCGAGTCGCAGGGTCGTGCCGTCGGCTCCCAGCTTGCGGTCGAGCACGGCAACGTCCGCGCCATGCGGCTGTCGCGTCATGGTCAGTGCCCCGCCACGCACCTCGCGGCGCATGGCTTGCCCATCTTCATCGTCGGCGAACAACACCGCAATTCCGCTCTTTGAAGACAACAACTCGCGGAAAAGAATCGCCTTGGCCGCCCGGTAGCGCTCCATGGTGCCATGGTAGTCGAGGTGGTCCTGGGTGATGTTGGACAGGCCGGCCACGCGGAAGCAGCAGCCGTGCAGCCGTCCCTGATCGAGGGCGATGGACGACGCCTCCAGCACCACGTCCGAGCAGCCCTCGTTTTTCATCTGAGAGAAGAGGGCGTGCAGCTGCAGAGCGCCGGGCGTGGTGAGCAGCGCTTCCTGGTTCTTGCCGGCAAAACGGTAGCCCACCGTCCCGATGACGCCGGGTCGTCGGCCGGCGGCGGCCAGGATTGCCTCCAGCAGGTACGTGGTCGTGGTCTTGCCGTTGGTGCCGGTCACCGCAGTGAGAGTCAAATCCTGCGCCGCCTGGTAGCGATTTGCGGCCACCACGCCAAGTGCCAGCCGGGCGTTCTGCACAACGACCAAGGTGGTCGTGCCGTCCGGCAAAGCGCCGCTCTCTTCTGTGAGAATGGCAGCCGCTCCCTTGGATTTTGCGTCGGCAATGAAGCGCCGGCCATCGAGCTTGGTTCCCGGAACCGCGACAAAGAGATCCCCTGGCTGCACCAGGCGAGAGTCGTCGCGCACTTCGCGGATCAAGACTTGCCCGTCACCCGCCGCGATGCGCGCGTCTGGAATTCCCTGCAACAGATCCGACAGACGCAGCAAGGCTCATCCTCCGTTCCGGAACGAGACCCGACAGGGCGTGCCGCGCGCTCCCGGGCCGGGCGCGGGAGTCTGCGTGGTGGCTATTCCACTGCCCTCGGGCACAAGCTCGACCCCCGCACGCCGGGCGGCGCGCACGGCTTGGCCGAGAGTCATGCCGAGGAAATTCGGAACGGCGGCGTCCAGCTTGCACGCGGTCGCCGGTTGTCCGTCGGTGGTGGGTCCTTCCTGCTCCTCGCCTGCTGGCAGCTCGGGCCCATCCTCGTCCTGCGCCTCGCCCACCGACGCCACGGGTTCGTCGACACCCAGGCCCTCCACTTCGTTGGAGTCGGCTTCGTCCCGCCGGGCCCGCTCGATGTTTGCGTCGCGTTTGCGAGCCGACCGAGCGGCGCTCGCGGCCAACGCGCTCGACGGCGGCACGCCCAGGTAGCGCAAGGTCGCCTCGGCAATTTCTTTGAACACCGGAGCGGCGACCACGCCGCCGTAGTGAACGCCGTGCGGCTCATCGACCATGACCGCGATGACCACGCGAGGGTTGTCGGCGGGCACTATTCCCACGAAGGCGGCCAAGTACTTGCTGGGATCGTAGCGGCCATTGCTCACCTTCTGAGCTGTGCCGGTCTTGCCCGCGACAGGATAGCCGGGGATCGCCGCCAGCTTGGCGGTTCCATCCTCGGTCACGCCCTGCATGATGGTCAGCATGGTGCGCGCCGTGCTTTGGGAAAGCACGCGTGCTTCTGGACGCGCCTCTGCCGTCAGAGGTAAGGGCTCACTGCGGCCGTCGGGGCTGACCAAGCGAACCGCCAGCCTGGGCGGGTGATACACGCCGCCCGAAGCGATGGTCGCATAGGCGGCTGCCATCTGCAGCGGCGTGACGGTCAGGCCCTGGCCAAAGGCTTGGGTGGCCAACTCGATCTCGCCCCAGCGCGCAACCGGCCGCACCGTCCCTCGTCGCTCGCCGGGCAGGCCCACCCCGGTGGGCCGACCGAATCCCAGTCGGTCGATCATGCGCGCCAGGGTTTCCTTGCCGATGCGCCGGGCGATCTTCACCGTGCCGATGTTGCTAGAGTACTTGAAGACTTCGGCCGCGGTCAGCACTCCCTTGGGGTGGTCGTCGCGGATGTGGTACTTGCCGACTTGCATCTGCCCCAACTGGCAGTCGAAACGGTCTTCGGGCCTCAACTTGCCGGCGTCGAAGGCGGCGGAAAAAGTAACCGTCTTCATGATGGACCCCGGCTCGTATGCATCCGCGATGGCTCGGTTGCGCGCGCCCCGCTCCGCTGCGTCCGAGGGAGCATTGGGGTTGTAACCAGGCACGCTGGCCATGGCCAGGATATCGCCCGTGTGGGGATCGATCATGACCGACGTGGCCGCCTTGGCGTTGTGCTTCTTGACCGCTTCCTCAAGCGCACGTTCGGTCACGTAGGTGAGGTACTTGTCCAGGGTCAGCACCACGTCCTTGCCCGCGCTGGCCGACGCATCGACGGTTCCCTCCATGAGCAAGTCCCGGCCAAACCGGTCGTGGATGCCGGTGACTTCCATCCCGCTGCCGCGCAAAGCCTCGTCGTATGCCAGCTCCACCCCCTCCAGGCCGTGGCCATCCATGCCCGCGTGGCCGATCACGGTCGAGGCCAACTCGCCGTTGGGGTACACGCGCCGGGGCTCCTTGCGCACGCTGACCCCCTGCAAGCCCAGGGCCAGCGCGGCTGCGCTCTCTTCGGGCGACACGCGCCGCTTGACCCAGGCGAAGTACTGCGCCTTTCTGGCGGCAATCGTCTTGTCGAGCTCACTCGGGTCCAGGTGGACCGCCTTGGCGAGCCGGGAAACCGAGTCGGGCCCGATCTGGCGTGGGTTGCAGAAAACAGAATCAAGATCAGCCGTGGAAGCCAACTCGGCCCCGCGTCGGTCGAGAATGCGTCCTCGGCGGGGCGCAATTTCGACTTCGCGCAGGTAGTTGCTCTCAGCCCACTCCCGAAGCTGCACAGCTTCGCGAACCTGAAGTTGGAGAGCGCGTCGGCCCACCTGAGAAGCGAGTCCGAGCAGCACCAGCCCGCACAGGACAATCCGCACGCGTGTCCAACGAGTCGGCATGTCTCAGTGCGGTCCTTTCCCAGGCAGCGCGGGCGTGGCTCCGATTTGCCGGATGTTTTCTGGTGCGGCGGGGTGCATGAGCAGTCTGTCCCGCGCAATGGCGATCACACGCCCCGGGTCCTTCAACATCCCGATCTCGATCTCCAGCTGACGCCGCTGTTCAGCCAGCTCGCGGTGAATGCGTTCCGCTTCCCCGAGCGCCAGCGCGACCTCCAGACGCTTGGCGTGCACGGCCACGTGGCCGAGGGCGCCCAGAGTCAGACCCAGGACTACGAAGCCGATCACGGCAAGGCTCGCGCGCTGTCTGCGCCGGCCAAGATCCAGCAGGGTGGGTGCGGTCTGGGGCGAGGTGCCTGGAGAAAGCGGCGATCTCATGCAGGCAGCCTTTCTGCTGCGCGCAGTTTTGCGGAACGGGCACGCGGGTTGTGCGCCACCTCGCTCGCAGAGGCGGTGATCACGTGCTTGGTGAGGATCTGAAAGCGTGGCGCGCTGGCCGCGTCCCCCGCTGCCAGGGCCCTGAATCTGCGCTTGACCACGCGGTCCTCCAGCGAGTGGAAGGCGATGACAACCAAGCGGCCGCCAGGGCGCAGACAGCCGGGCGCTTCTTGCAGGAAGCGATCCAGCTCGCCCAGCTCGTCGTTGACGGCGATTCGCAACGCCTGGAAGACGCGGGTTGCGGGATCCTTGGCCTCTCGCCGGGGAACCGAGCGGGCCACCAAGCCGGCAAGGGCTCCCGTGCTGGTCAGTTCGCCGCTCGCGCGCGCACGGGTCACGGCGCGCGCGATCTTGCGGGCGAAACGCTCTTCGCCCAGGTCATGCAGGACGCGCGCCAATTCTTCCTCGTCCACGCGTTGCAGAAGCTCGGCTGCGCTCTCGCCTTGCGACCGGTCCATGCGCATGTCCAGCGGGCCGGATCGGCGGAAGGAGAAACCCCGCTCGGGCTGGTCGAGTTGGACTGAAGAGACGCCCAGATCGGCAATGCATCCATCGAGCGGAAGAGCAGAGGCTTGCTCCAGCACGGAGCGAATCTGGGAGAAGGGAGCGTGGACCAGGCGTACGCGGTCACCGAAGGATGCCAAATTCTCGTTCGCCAACTTGAGCACCTCAGCATCCCGATCGATGCCGATCACTCGACCGTGGGGAGCTGAGCGCTCCATGATCGCGTGCGCATGGCCGCCAACGCCCACCGTGGCGTCGCAATACTGGCCCGAGTCTCTCGGACACAGAAAGTTCATAGCCTCCTCAAGAAGAACCGGAAGGTGCGCAGCGTCAGGAGCGGCTCGGATCATGGGTCCGTCGTCATGTTCTTGGAGCTCCGCGGCAGGTAATGGTGGTTGCCACGGCGCGGTAACTAGTCAAGTCACTGGAATACTGCGAAGCCGCTGTGAGTTGATGCAAAGGCCTCGCAGGCACGTCCGATCATCTCGCCCGAGCCCCCCATGTCAAGTTTTGATACCAAGATTTCCCCAATAATTGCGCACAGATTGCGGAATTGGAGAATGGAAGATCCGAGGACCCGAACGAGGTCAGTTCCGCTCAATTTGTTGGTTATTTTGGTATCTTGGATCACAGCAAGTTATCGGTGCAAATCCGCTAACCATGCTTGACTAAAGGACTCTTTTGGGCGATAACGCGGATTGAACGGAAGGCATGAGCCAGGAGAAGGAGTGGTTGTCAATGGAAGCTAGGTTGTTTGAGCTGGACGCCAAGATGGAAGCGCTCCGCGCAAAGGTCGGAGGCTTTCCGGACAAATTGAAGAGGGACTACGAGAGCAAGCTCGACGTCTCTTGGATTTTCCACGACAACGCCCTCGAAGGGGTCGTCCTGTCCTATTCGGAGCTCAAGGCCGCGATCGACCAGCGGATCATCAGCGATGTGTCTCTCATTCCGATGTACGAAGAGGTGAAGAACCACAAGCTGGCGGTTGACTTCATCCGCGAGACTGCGCAGTCGAAGAAGGCCCCCGACGTGGACCTGGAGTTCATACGCAAGCTCTACGCCATGGTCACGCCCGATGCGGTACCCAAGGGCTGTCCCTATCGCAAAGAGAACCCGCTCCATCGACTCTACTACCATGAGATCGTGCCTCCCGAGAAGATCGGGTACAAGATGCGCAAGCTCGCGGAATGGTTGGAATCGACGGAGTTCTCTCGCATGCACGCCATCGTGCAAAGCGTGAAGGTTCAGTTTCGCCTGCTACAGGCCTACCCCTGGACTCGCAATTCGGGCAAGGTGGCGCGCCTACTGAGCAACTACATCCTTTTGCGCGGCGGTTACGTGCCGGCAGTGGTCCACTCCATCGATCGGCAGCGCTACTACGAAGTCCTGCGCCATGAGAACGACGGCCTCATCACGCTCATGCTCGAGTCGCTGGAGAACAGCATCGACACCACGGCCAAGTTCTTCGACGAGCTTTCTGGCCTCCGAGTCCGCTGCGCCAGCTAGTTCTTTCTCTTTGCTGGGCGGGGCGCTATAAGCCCGCTCACGCATGAAGAGCAACAGCAGCAACGAAGCTCTCAAGAGGTCGGTGGGCATTGCCGCCGCAAGGCTCGTCGCCGACGGAATGGTGTGCGGGATGGGTACGGGTTCGACAGCTCGCTTTTTCGTGGAAGAGGTGGGCCGGAGGATGAGGGAAGAGGGGGTTCGGGTCACCGGCGTGCCCACTTCTTTTCAATCGCGCCTCCTGTGCCAGCAACAGGGTATTCCCCTTTGCGACGCCCAGGACTGCCGGCGGATTGACCTGGCGGTCGACGGCGCGGATGAGGTCGACCCGGATCTCAACGTCATGAAAGGGGGTGGGGCGGCCCACACGATGGAGAAGCTGGTGGCCACCATGGCGAGCCAGTTCGTGGTCATCGTGGACGAGAGCAAGCTGGTCCCTCGACTGGGGACGACTATCGACGTCCCGATCGAGGTCATTCTTCCCGCGCTTGGGTACGTGACCGCGGTGGTGAAACGTCTTGGCGGCGAGCCCCGGGTGCGAATGGGTACCAACAAGGATGGCCCGGTGGTGACTGACAATGGCCAGCTTGTCATCGACGCCAAGTTTGGCTCCGAGGTCGACTTGCGCGAGGTCGACGATCGCCTGCACCACACTCCCGGCGTGCTCGACACGGGTTTGTTCTTCGATCTTGCGACCAAGGTTCTAGTTGGCGTTTCCAACAGCATGAGCGTCAGGTCCATGGAACGGAAGGCCTGAGCACGCGCGCCAGGGTTGGCGGCGAACCGTTCTCGCGTTCCAGACATCTTACCAACATAGAGCCCAGCTAAAGAAGCAGGGCGGGAGGTGTCTTATGTTTGCTCAAGTCATCCTGATGGCCCTGGCGCAGGCGGAGGTGCCGTCGATGCTGGAATCTTGGGAGGTTCCTGGCTTCGAGGTTGTGGACGAGACTCCGCAGGTCTTTTTGATTTCTCGCGACCAGAAGCGAGATTGTCCGCAGCTCGGTTCGGTTTGCGTCGTCCCGGGCGGTAGCGCCACTATTCTCGGTGTGGAAATTTCAGAGGATCGGCCGCCGGTGACGGTCCTGGCGCGGGGAACCCAGGTCGCGGCGAAAGCAGGCCTTGCTGCGGCTGTCGCTGACCAACCATGGCAAGTGGAGATGGTCGCTCGGTTCAAGGAGCGATCCGATTCTGGGCCGATCATCGTGGCGGTCTTCGATCGCGACGATCAGGAGAGCATTGCGCACAAGGAAGCCAAGGTGTTGTGGAACGTGAGCATGAATCCCGGCCGCGACCTAGGCATGCGCTTCTTGCTTTCACCCGAAGACGGATTCGAGCCCTCACGCACCTATCTTCTGCGCGTAGTCCAGGTCCAGGGCGCGCGCGATCGGGTCTTGGCCGAGGGCGAATTCCACCTAGAGTGACCGAACCCACAGCCGGTGAGGGTGGCGGTTTCTGTCCTGGCCTGCTAGTAGCTTGAGGTATGGCCAACTGGTTTCGCTTCATGAGCCTGTTGGGCAGCATTGCCCTCTGTCTTGGGTGCACATCCACATCTGGGAGAGGCGGATCGTCAACCTGCGGCGATGGTGGTGTGCTGGTTACGTCGGCATACGATCCGCGTCGAGGGCCAGATTCGGCGCGGGTGACCATGGTGGAGTTCGGTGACTTTGAATGCCCCTACTGCGGTGCCGCCGAGCCCACGGTAAAGAAGGTTCTAGCCACCTACTCCGACGATGTCGCGTTGGTCTTCGTGAACTTCCCCATCAGTTTTCACCAATACGCAATGGGTGCGGCCGAGGCTTTCCTGGCCGCGGCCATCCAGGGCAAGGGGTGGGAGATGCACGACCAGATGTACGCCAACCAAGCTGCGCTGTCCGACGCCGACCTCGACCGCTACGCTCAGATAATCGGCCTCGACATGGGGCAGTTCGACAAAGACCGGTCGAGCCCCGAAATTGCCGGTGAGGTCACGCAAGACAAGAACCTGGGGCTTTCTTTGGGCGTCAATTCCACGCCGACTTTCAACATCGGCGGGTGTTGGATCGTAGGGGACCAGCCCTTCTCAGATTTCCAGCAAGTGATCGTCCCGCAACTCGCTCAGCATTAGCCAGCATTTGCGGAGGGGACAGCCTCTCGATCTGAGCGTCTGGGTTCGAGAATGACACGCTCTAGGCAAGACAAGCCGCATCTCTGCGAACTTTGCGAATTTCATATGTCATTCTTGCGTGATGTCTTCACTCGACGACCAGCCCGCTGGCGGGGAGCGCGCCAAACAACAACAAGCGGCAACTAGCAGACGCGGGGCTTGGAAGATCGTCATCTCGGTGGTCGTGGTGGCAGTGGCCTTGGGCGGGCTGCTGTGGGCGTCGACGCGGGAAGGTGCCGAATACTACAAGTACGTCGACGAAGTCCTGGCCGACGCTGCCCGCTACCAAGGCAAGCGCCTGCGCGTGCACGGCGACGTGGTCGAGGGCTCGCTGGAATCTGACAAGGCGTCGCTGCACTATCGCTTCAAGATCGCCAGCCGAGCTCCGCGCCCGCCGGCGGTAATCAGCGCCGAGTTCCATGGCATTCCGCCCGACACCTTCAAGGCGGGCGCCGAAGTCATTGCGGCCGGGATGCTCGCTTCTGACGGACGCCTTGTGGCCGACAAGATCGAGACCAAGTGTCCGTCGAAGTATGAGGCGAAGTAGACAGACAAACCGGCACTGTCAATGCGAAGCCCGCGTTGCCCGGACGCGCCCTGCCCGTTGCGCGAGCTGCTCGGGAACTTTTGCGCAACAAACCCCGCCTTCGCGATCCATCTCGGCCACGCATTGATTGCAGGGCACGCAGCCGCTCTCATGCGCCGAGCCGGCAACGTACTTCGCGATCAGTTCCGGGTCGTGGATCAGCGCGCGCCCCATCGCGGCCAGCTCGAAGCCTTCGCGCATCGCCGTGTCCAGATCTTGTTTCGACTTGATGCCGCCCAAGAGGACCAGCGGCACGCGCACCGCACGCCGGATCTCGCGCGCCAGGGGCAAAAAGTAGAGCGGCGCGAAGGGATAGGAGTGGATCAATGCCGGGCCAAAGACCGCCAGCGCCAGCTTCTGTGCCCAACTCTTCTCCACGGCGATCATCTGGCGCAACGGCCGCTCGCCGCGGAACAGGTAGAAAGGATTTCGGCTGACGAACCCACCTGACAGCACCAGCGCGTCCGCGCCCCGTGCCTCCAGCCAGCGCGCCACCTGCACGCTCTCGTCGACTTCAAGGCCGCCGCGGTATCCATCGCGCAGGTTTACCTTGGCCAAGACCGGCATTTTGGGCGGCAGGGCTGCTCGTACTCGCTCAACCACCGAGAGAGCAAAGCGCGCGCGGTTCGCCAGCGATCCGCCGAAGCGATCGCGGCGCGCATTCGTGCCCGGGCTGAGGAACTGGCTGAGCAGATAGCCGTGCCCCAGATGCAATTCGACGGCGTCGAACCCGGCCTCGCGCGCTAGCCGGGCCGCGCCCACGAAAGCGCCAGTCACCTCCTCGATCTCCGCCTCGGTCATTGCATCGGCCAGCACCCGGCCGCCGAGTGCCCCGACCAGGTTGAGCGCACGTGAGGGGCCCATGGGCCTTCGCCGTACTAGATCGTGATTGTTGCAAAAGGCGCCGCAGTGGCCGAGTTGCAACGACGCGGCTGCGCCCGCGGAATGTACCGCCGCGGTGAGTGCGCGCAGATCCGGGACCAGCTCGGGTCGCATGTGCAACTGATCGGCAAAGGTGCGGCCGTCGGCTGCGACCGCACAGTAGGCCACTGTGGTCATCGCCACCCCGCCCACGGCCAACGCGCGATGGTGATCGACTAGAGCTTTGCTCACGCAGCCACCTGGGCTCATGCCCTCGAAGGTGGCGGTCTTGATGATCCGGTTGCGCAGGGAAAACCCGGCCAGCCTGAACGGCGAAAAGGGATCGGTCACGGCGCACCTCCGCGTTTGGGCAACCACGGAGCGCGCCTGCGCAAGAGATCGATCACCCACTGCGGGACCAGCACCGAAAACCAAGTCATCACACGCGCAAGCAGGCCCGGAATGTGCTCGGCCCGACCCGCGAACATGGCACGCAGGCCGGATTCGGCCACAGTGGCCGCCTCCATCATGATGCCCAGGCGCTGCGCTCGCTTCACCGGAACCACGTCGGTATCATAAAGGTTCGTTGCGGTGGGACCGGGGGCCAAACAGGTGACGTTCACCCCGTACACAGCCATCTCACTGCGCACCGCTCGGGCGAACCCGCGCAAGTACTTCTTGCTGGCCCCGTAGTAGCTGATCCCAGGGAAATCGCGCCAGGCCGAGATGCTCGACACGATGAGAACGTGACCGCGCCGTCGCTCGCGCATGTCGCGGCCGAAGCAGGTACAGAGCAAGGACGGCGTAACCACGTGAAGCTGCAACATCGCCTTGGCCCGCGCAGGCGACGCATCCACCGCCTCACCAAAAAAGAAGAATCCCGCATTGCTGACCAGAATGTCGACCTGCAAACCCTTGTCGCGCACCGCCCGGTACAGTTCCTCGGCCGCCTCGGGCCGCGCCAGGTCCGACACGATGGTGTGCACCACCACAGTGTGCGCCGCGCCGATCTCCTGCGCGGTGGCTGCCAATTCAGCGGGTCGATTGCTTACCAAGATCAGTTCGTATCCGAGCGATCCCAGGCGTGTCGCCAGGGCGCGGCCAATGCCGGAGCAGGCCCCGGTGACCAGGGCCACGCGAAGTCGCTCATCGGCGCGCCGAAGTTCTCTTGCCACGGTTAGCGACCGTAGACTTTGATCTCGGTGAGGACCACGCACCCACCTGGGTGGCCGTGAACGCGGACAAAGCGGGCGGACGCGGCGCGCGGGGTGAAGACCCAAGGTTTGGAACCCGTGAAGGCCACGGTCCGCCGGTCGACGGTGTGGTAGTCGGTAGCGTTCCGGGAGAACTCCAAGGTGAGCGGAAGCGAGATTTCGTAGTGCCAGTCGGTGCGGTTGTAGATCTTTACCGTCGAAATTTTGTGAACGGCACCGAGGTCGACCACAATCCAGGGATCTCGTTCAATGGTAGTATGGGCTTGATAGGGAGTGACGATCCTTCCATCCGTCGCTCCCTGCGGGTTGGGTGTTCCCGGAGACTGACTGCTCATCGTGACTCGCTTGTGGAGCGCGATGTTCTTGGCGGAGAGGATCGAAACTAGCCCCCACGCGATCAGCCCGAGAACCGCTGCACCAGCCAATACCAGGCGCAGAGCGCGCGTGACCCGAATTCTTCGCAGGCTGCGCGGCTCGACCTGAGCGCGCAACCAGTGCACGAGCGTCTCGACCAAGGCGCGGTCCTTTGCCGCCCGTCTCGGGCGCAGCCGATCCAAAGCCAAGAGGTCAGGCGCGTCGAGAATCGCCATCGCCTCCGCGTAGCGCTTCGGCAATGCCGGCAGCGCTTGCGCCTGCACGAGCTCCTCGAGCTTGTCAGCACCAGCTCTGAGTTCGAGTGGTACTCCCGGCAGGGTAGCATCCTGCGAAAGGAGTACGGCGGAGATCAGGAAACGCACTGACTCACGATGGAGTGCAACCGTGGCCGCCGCGTACCGTGCATCTGTGGTTTGGTCCGCCAAGGCGATGCGGGCGATTGCGGCACGGTAGAGCTGCCGTATCACTGCCTGCTGCGTGGGAGAGTGGTCCCGGACCACTGCCTCCGAGCGTCTGAGCAAGAGCGCGTCCTGGAGTTGTCTTCCCAGATGGGCGAAAGTTGCTATCCGCAGTCTCAGCACGTGCAGCTCCAGAATAGCAAACCACAGCACGCGACGCCGACGGGCATAGGCATTAACCGGGTTCTGGCCCTGAAAATCGTAGCTTCCGTGGCGAGAGCAGAATGCTTTTCCACCACAGAGAGCACAGAGCACACGGAGCCCGGAAAGGCAGGGGGTTCGGATTTTGGATCCGATCTCCTTCCGCTTCCGTACTCTCTGTGTCCTCTGTGCTCTCTGTGGTGAACCCAGCTAGCCAAATTCTCGGAGGACATCCGCTTAGCGCCTATGACGCTGCGGGATGGGGCGACCATCGCAAGTCGGGTGCTCACGCTGTTCACTCACCCTTTCTTTGGTACAGCGCTATCGCGCCGCCCCCGTCCGCGATCAAATTCGCGGGACCTTGCAGCGCGAGGGTATAGGACCTTTTCAACAGTTCGGTAAGGTGCGGAGTCGTGGTGCCAAACAAATTCCCTGGATCAAGCATGGCTGCGATGATGAATGGCGGGGGGTCGCTCAACAGGGTGTTCACGTAGCTCAGATAGCTGCGGGTCAAGTCCTCGCCGTAATAGCGGGAACTCGCGATGACGTCTACCGTGTCACCCGTATCCACGACTTCGTCGTAGTATTCGCTTTTGAACAGGTGCGCGTCCTCTCCGAACACGAACTGACCCCCAGCTCGGCTGGACACATCCCGCAAGAAGGTTCGGCTTCGCGTCCCCAGGTCGGCAAGCTCGCGGCGTTTATCGACTAGTTCATTCCAGGGGAGTAGGACGACAACCAGTCCAGCCACAATCAGCTGCGCCAATGGTCTCCACTTGCTCTTCGGGGGCAAGGCGTGCAGGACAAGAAACCAGACGGAGAAGAAGAAAGCGCAGAAGTACTGTAGCCCGCCGCCGCCCTGGTTTATGTAGAAGCCGTAGGAATAGGCGAGCCAACCAAGTGGCAGCAGCAGGAACCAGGCGACAAACTGGGCGCGCTCCCTTCGCAATCGGAAGAGAGCGACCAGCATGAGCGCCACCAGCAGCAGAAGGATGCCCTGGCGTTGGCGGATGAGTTCGGTAGGAAGAATGCGAAACTTGGGTCCGGCGAAAGAGCCCCAGCCGCTCTCTTGCGAAAAGAAACCGAAGAATCTTTGGTAGTAGAGCCGGATATTGCCATGCAGTTCGAATAGGAAAGTCGGCACCCATACCACTGCGAAACCTGTGATGGACAGCGCGAGCGAGTAGATCAGACACCGCAAGCGTCCGGATGTCGACTCGGCCAACTGTTTCGCGAGCACGACGATATATATCGTCGCCAGGGTAGGCACAATCCGCCAAGAGGTAAGGAAGACCACGGCAGACGAAGCACCGAACAGGAGCTGGTGGGCGACATAGACGCGGTTGGACCATTCTCGGTGACGGTTCACGAGTAGTACGTGGGCGAAAGCAGCGCAGACGGCCAGGCCGCAGAGAGCAGTGGCATCGCTGCGACCGACAACCATCATGGCGGTGAGTTTCAGCAAGAAGAGATGGAGCGCGGCCGCAGCGAAAAGGGCATCGGTCAGATTCCTGCGAACAACAACGTAGGCCGCGCCCAGCAGGAAGAAGGGGAGGAGGAAAACAAAGCAACGTGTGACCACGCAGCCAGGGAGGGACGGAACCAGGGTCGCGAGCCATCCCTTGAGGATCGCGTCCATTGGGCCGTGGTTCATGTTCACGAATGCCAGTCGGTTCGTGTCGTAGATGTCCACGCCCGCCCGCTTGGCCAGGGCATAGATCCAGACAGTTCCCTCACGGATCTCGAGTTCGACCGGAACTCGACAGGCGGTCCAGACGTACCAGACGGAGAATGCGAACATCCCGCTGGAGACCAGGAAGGCAAGTACTTTCAAGCCTACGGCTATGTCGAACCGGAAGCGCCAGGCCATAAGTGCGCGAATCGTACTCTACTGCAGACCAAGGCGCCAACCGGCGCCCCAGCGCCCCAGCGCGGTTCGGGTCTCAGTTGCTGACTAACGAAAGTCGTCAGTTGCGGCTCACATGCCGCAGGGACAGCAGTAAAACCCGAGGCCTCCCGGAGTATACATGCCGGGCCCACATCCAGCGGGAAGGTCGATTGACGGCGGCGGCGCCGAAGGACCTACTCCGCCGTAGCTTAGGCCGTATTCGTTCGCCGCACATCGGTCGCTGCAGCCGACCAAGTCTCCATCACCTGTCACGACGGGTCCAGGGCAGCCCGTGGCGTCGTTGCTGATGCAACCCTCGGTGGTCCCGTCGGTGTACTTGCACTCCAGCCACATTCGTCCGGCGCCCCACGAAACTGCCGCAGCGTCGGTGGAATTCAGGCTTGCCAGCATCGGGCACGCCGTGGGTGGGCCAGCGTCTTTCGCTACACCAGCATCAGGAGCCGGGCTGCAGAGGGGACAGCCGCAGGGGTCGGGGTTCGGATGGGTTCCGCCCACGCAGGCAATCGCGGGGCACGCGACCGGTACGCAGGTGGGCGTGGTGTCGGCGCTGCCAGCGTCCTTCGCCAGGCCTGCGTCGGGAGTCGGCACGCAGATGACGGCACAGCCGCAGGGGTCGGGATTCGGCTGGAACTCTCCAGCACAGGCCGGCACGCCGCAATCGATACGTGAGCACGTGCCTGTTCCTCCCGTGCTACCGCTCGCCCCAGCCGTGCTGACACCGCCAGTTTCACCTGCCCCGACTCCGCCGGCACCGGTCACGCCACCGAATCCGCCAGCAGTTCCGCTGCCGAAGGTGCTGCCTGCCTGGCCGCCACTTGCCCGGCCGGCATTGCCGCCACTTCCCTCGCCAGAAGTCAGAGCAGGTTGGCTACCACAGCCCACCAGGCTCGCTATGAAAAGGGCTACGACGCCCGTAGACATCTTGCACATTTGGACCTCCGTGTGCTCAACAGGATAGCAATCTGCGTGCCGAATATCGCACCGATCTTCTTGACCAATTCCCTCGCGAGGACGCGGATATCGATGCAGTGCGGGCTCAGAATTCTGAGACCGCGACGTGGAGATCGGCGCAGTGTGGGTTCAAGATCCTGTGGTCCGCGGGCTGAGCCCATTCGATGCTGCCGTTTCGATTGTCAGGTTTCCCTCAACCTCCGCGAACCAGGTAGATTCGGCTTCGTGCCTGTCGTCCTTACTCGCTTCACTGACCTCGTCCGCGCCGCCCTGTGCCTCGCGCTCGCCACCGCGTCCTGCGCGCGCAAGCCCGCAGCCCCGCCACCCCTTCCCGACCGCCCCGCGCGCAAGCTCGATCCCCTGCGCCCCGAGCTGATGCCCGGGGTCTTCGCCCCATACTTGTTGCCCGCGGCCAAGAACGCCTCCGTGCGCGAGCAGGCCATCGAGAGCATCGGCACCTATGAATGGCAGGATTGGACTAGGCCTGGCTCGCCCCTGGTCAATACCAACGGCCACTATTGGTCACGTCTGGCTGACCTGGCTTGGAGCCGCGACATCGAGATCCACCTGGATAATGTGCCGGTAGATCTCGACCAGGACGGCACTGTCGACACCCATGTCACGCGCCACATTTCGCTGAAAGGCGGGATCTTCGCCAACCCCGAGGTGTTCGGCTTGGCCGCTGATCCGGATCAACCGGCAGGCACACGCGGGTACACGTCGGCCAGCACGGGCTTCTCTGGGTTGCGAGATGCGCTCGACCTTGAAACCGGCGAGCCTACGGGCGACATTGGCATGACCTGCTGGCTGTGCCACAGCGGACACAACCCGGTGGACGGCAAGACGATTCTCGGCTTGCCCAGCGCGCGCCTCGACTACGGGCTGCTGCTGGCCACGTCTTCGTTTTTCGATCCCAAACACGTCATCGACCTCGACAAAGACGGCCAGCCTGACAGTGAGACGGAGATTCGGCGGCGCACCCGCCTGCCTGACTCGCTGGTGCTCGATCTTGATCACGATGGCCGGGTGAGCGTGGCCGAGTATCGCAAGGCCCTCAAGCTGCCCGACGCGCAGCAGAGCATGGCCACCCTGCTGCTGGCTGGCCCAGGCCGCGCCGATTTGACCAACGAGTTCGGCCTGGACATGACTGTGCCGGGCTTGCACTCGCGCCGCTACAGTGACGCCGGCGCTATGCGCACAGGCGCGGAAGGCGTGTTCAATCCCAAGAGTATCCCCACTGCACTCGGCGTGCGCTCGCTCTCGGTCATCAATTGGGCCTCCACCTATCCGACCCGCGCGCCGGATCTATTGGGCCGCTACGCGGAACGCACGGAAATGAGCCGCAGCCAGGCCATGGCCGAGCTGGGCATCGATCTGCCCGCCAGATTTGCGGGCGATTTCGACCTCATCAACCGCGCCATGGTGCTCGACACGCGATCGATGGGGGCAATTGGGTTACAAGCCGATTCCTTTGTCGGCATCATGCTGGTGCGGGTCCTGCACCATGACTCACCCGCGCCGCCGGATCTGGTGCGCAGCCTGCGCATGGCCTACGAAGCCACTGCCATCCGCAAGTTGCTCTACGACACGTCGCTGGACAGCGTGCAGAAGCCGGCGCTGGACGCGGCCGCAGTGGAACGTGGCCGCCGCCGGTTTTTCGACCAGGCTGCGGGAGACATCATCAATCAGCAGATTCTGGTAGACCTTCCGCGCGCCTATCGGGGCAGCGAGCTTGCACCGCCCCTGCTCGCGCCCATCGACGAGATGCAGCCGCTGACCGCGCGCATTCCCGTCCGCTGCGTCACCTGTCACTCGGCCACCACCCTCAGCACGCAGAAGCCTATTCCCGCCGAGGGCCTGGCGATTGCACGCTGCAACGACTGCCACTTCTCGCACCCGCCAACCGGGTTTTGGGCCAAGCTGGGGCTGCGCAAGGGCGAAGGTCCGGGCGGCGTCACGTCGATCTTCGATGAGTTCGGCATCTCGCGCACCACTGGCGCGGCCACAGATGAGCACTGCGGTCGCTGCCACGCCATGCACCCAGCCCTGGCCGAACCCATAACCTACACCAGTTGCCTCATTTTGCCCTTTGATGCCGACGGAGACGGCCGCACGCAGGGCGACGAGCGCGATGATCTGGCCGCGGGTGGCATCGGCACTGACAGCCTGTTCGGCTTCGAGGTGGACCGGCGCCAGCTGGCCGACAAGAACGTGCGCGTGCCCATTACCCGTATCACGGCATTGCACAGTCGCGGGCCAGCCCAGGCGGTGGAGATCGCCGGTCCGTGGGTGCGCACCCCGCCGCTGATTACCTTGTTGGCCTCGGCGCCCTATTTGCACAACGGCTCAGTGCCGACCCTGGAAGCACTGCTGCTGCCGTCCGATGAACGACCAAGGAGTTTCGTGCTCGGCCAAGGCCAGGGGGCGTTCACCTTTGATACGCGCCTGCCGGGCAACCGCAACCTGGGCCACGAATTCGGCACCCACTGGACAGGGCAAGACAAGCGCGACCTGCTGGAGTTTCTCAAGAGTTTGTAGCAAACATGCGAAAGTCAACCGCGGTTTCCGCTGACGGGCAACCAAGCCATGCAGGCGGGCGAGTGCGAACCGCAGGGGGGTTTGCGGTAGGATAGTGCGGGGCGTCCTTCTCATGCCAATCTCCGCTGCGCTGGCTTCTGCCTTCATGGTCGCGCAGGCTGTTCTCGCAGCCGCGCCAACGCCGGTCGCCGTGCGACTCTCATCGAATGTCGCCGAGTGCCCGGCGTCGGCAGAGGTGCAGTCCGCGCTGCGACAGGTTTTGGGAGACGGCGAGCGTTCGGCCGGCGGGTGGGTGCTCTCCTACGGCCGCGATCTTTCTGTGGCAGAGGAGGAACGCGATGCCAGCGTGTTGATGGAGCTTATCGACCCCGCAGGTGTCCGCTTGGCAGTGCGGCGAATTCCGGCATCGTCGGGTGATTGCCCGGCCGTCGCCAGTGCCATGGCGGCGGTGGTTGAACGCTCGTTGCGCACACTGGGATGGACAAAGGGCGAAGCCCTGCCCGAAGCAGCCCGGCGGCCGAGCGCCAGCGCGCCCAGCACGCCAACTGCGCGGCAGCGAGGAGAACGCCTGGTGCTCGGCCTGGGGCCGTCGATCGGGAGCTCGCCGCGCGCGGGAACGAACCTGCTGCTCGAAGCACGGTTGCGCGTGCTAGGTCCGGTGTTCCTGCGTCTGGGCGGCGGACTTTTTTCCGGCAGTGACAGTCAGAATGTGGGTTCCTCGGGAAAGGCCAACCTCACCACCCGCTATTTCACCGTGGCCCCGCTGGCGGCCTTTGCTCGCGGCTCGCTCGAACTTGCGGCTGGACCCAGCCTGCTACTCAGTTTCGATCACGGCGGCAGTGCAGCTCTCGCCCAGGTCGGAAGTGGCGATCGTGAGGTATTGGCCGTCGGTCTCGGGCTCGGCGTCGCCGTGCGGCTGGCAGCGCGCTGGCGGGTCGGTTTGGGACTTGAAGGATATCGCGTGGCAGTCGGCGCAGACTACTTCGTGGCGCTCAACGGGGTGAGAACCGTGGTCCTTTCGCCTTCCCCCTGGCAGGGAATCGCTTCCGCGAAGTTGGAGTTTGTCGCGTGGCCGTGAACATTCGGCTCGGAGCTGGCTCCAATGTAGAAGAAGTGACTCCGCAGACCGCCAATACCGGAACCCTACAGCCGCTCATTGCTCGATGCGTCCTCGGCGAGGATCGGGCATGGCGCGATTTGCATCGGAATTACTACCCAGTGGCATCTCGATTCTTGCGGCGCATGGGTATCTTTGCCAGCGAGCTGGACGACGCCTGCCAGGAGGTGTTCGTGCAGGTCTTCCGCTATCTGGCTCGCTTCGAGCGGAGGGCCGACTTCCGAACCTGGCTATACAAGCTGTGCTTGAGCCAGGCCAGTCGAGTGCGGCGGCGCCGGCGCGTGCACGACGCGCTGGATTGGTTGCTCGGCCGCGACCCCGCGCTCCGAGAGGCCGCTGCCGAACCCGAATGGAGTGACTCCATGGTGGTGGAGCGGGTGAGGCAAGCCCTGAAGCAGATGAAGCCCATGCACAGAGAGGTCTTCGTGCTTTTTGAATTTGAGGGAATCGAGGGCGAGGAGATCGCGCGCATCTTGGGTTGCCCTCCCGCCACAGTTCGCCGACGACTGCACTATGCACGTCAGGAATTCGAAACCTTGTTGCGCACGGAAGCTGCGGAGGACGGGAAGTCATGACGTCGAACACGCCGAAGAACACCAATTGGCCGGTTCGGTTGCGAACACGGGAGAATCACCTCGGGGCAGCCGTGCGCGAATACGGGCAAAGCACGGAAGAGACGCGGGGAGAAGTGGCTGCTTACGCGCGCGTGCTGGCCCGCGTGGGCCGGCGGTCCCGACGTATTCCCATGCTGGCCGCTGGCCTGGCCATGGCGGGAGGGTTGACGGTAGTGGCGCTGGTCGTGCTTCATCGAGTTGCCGCCGTGCCTGCACCCGGTGTCACGGCCGCCTCTCGCTCCGAGCTGCCCGTCTCGGCACCACCCCGTCCGGCATCCACTGAAACATCGCTGCCCGCGGCTCAGCCTTCCCAGACGCCACCAGTACCCACGCCGCCGACTGCATCGGTTCGTCTCGGGACGCTGCCCGCTTCGCTGCCCGCGGGAAGGGTTGATCTAGTCGGGCAAGCCACGGCGGTCCTTTCCGCCGATGCGGTGGCCAGTGGTCGAGTGCAGGCTGGAAACACAGAAGTCGTGCTCAGCAAGGGCAGTATCGAGCTTCATGTGCTCCCCCGTGCTTCCGGACAACAATTCGCGGTCGCGGCAGGCCTCTACCGGTTCACGGTAGTGGGGACTGCGTTCACGGTATCGCAAACCCGATTGCGCCTGGAACTTGTCGTCAGTGAGGGTACGGTCGCGGTGTGGCGCGGGACAAGACGTCTCGCCACGGTTGCGGCTGGGGACGAGTGGGCGGTGGATCTCAAACCCGGCGCTTCCTCGGATGAACGACCGCAAACGGCTCGCACACAGTATGTGCAGCCTGGGTTTGTGGCGCGAGGGGAGCCGCCCTCGCCCGCCGCGACCCCGGCGGCCCCTCCTCCGGCAAGGCCCGTGCCGGCTGCCGCCACGTTCCCATCTCGCGCAGCAGCGCCCACCGTTGCCTATTCGCCGGTAATCCCGGTGGCGGTTGCAACCGCCCCTACCGCCCGCGCAGCCACGCCCACAGCGCCGGTTGCCGCGCGCCGCGATTGCGGGCAGTTCGCGGCGAGCCCGCGCGATGCGCTTCCCTGCTATCAAGATCAGGCGGCGCAGAGCGGACTGGCTGGCGAAACCGCGCAGCACGAGGTTGCCCGACTTTGGCGTGACTCGCTTGGCGAGCCTGATCGGGCGCTTGCCGCATTTCAGACCCAGCGGTCCCGTTTCCCCAATGGCGTGCTGCGAACCGAGGCGGATCTCTCCATAATCGAACTCCTGCCGCGTCTCGATCGCCACGCCGACGCTTTGGCCGAAAGCGAGCAATTCTTGACCGCCCATCCCAAGGCCGAACGAAACGGCGAGATTCACCTACTGCGCGGGAACATCTATCGCGAGGTCTTGCGTGACCTTGATCATGCCGAGCGCGAGTACGCCCGCGCGGCCGAATCGGGCGGACGGGTTGGCGATGACGGCCGGTTTTTGCGCGCCGTGTGTCTCGAGGCCCTGGGGCGGGTGGACGAAGCGCGCAGAGCCTATGAAGCGTATCTGCTCAAGCCGGGATCCACCCACGCGCAAGAGGCGAAAAAGCGCCTGGAAGGTCTTCGCCCGTGAACATTTGGCAGGCCTGCGGCTCTAACCGAACAGATTGCCTAGCATTTCTCATGGAGGTTCAGTCATGCAGAGAGCTCTCTTCTTGTTGATGGTGGCCTGCTTCGCCCTGGCATCGTGCAAGGATGTCAACCTAGGGGGCGACGGCGTAGGTGCGGGCGGCAGAATTTGGGGAAACGCTGGTGGCACCACCGGCGCAGGGGGCGCGGGCGGAAGCGCAAGCACCCCCGGAACAGGTGGGTCAACGCGAACCGGCGGCACCACCGGCGCGACAGGCGGCACAACATCTTCCCAACCAAATTGCGCGATGGTCGGCTGCAGCCCACCTCCGCTCTGCAGCGAGGGCTGCACGGCACCATGCGGTTGCTGTCCCTGTACCACGGGTCAACGCAGCGGCGACCTCATCTGCACCAAGAACGGCTGCTACGCTTCGGCCGTAGCGCCCGACGCAGCCGGGCTTGACCAAGCCGTCGACGCGCCTCAGGCCGACGCACGGCAAGGCGGGGCGGGCGGCGGCGGAGGCATCACCGGCGCGGGCGGCAGCGCAGCCGGTGGCACGACCGGTATCGGGGGCGCGACCGAGGTATGCCCCAAGCCGCAGGCCCAAGCCTGCTACTACGTATCACCATCCGGCAGCGACACCAATGACGGGAGCGTAGGTGCGCCCTTCCAGACGATCACCAAAGCCCGTGACGTGGTTAGCACGGTCAATACCAATATGACCGGCGACATCTACGTCTATCTGCGAGGCGGCGACTACCGGATCACCAGCGCCATAGCCTTTGCAGTCAAGGATTCAGGCACGGGCAACCACCGCATCTACTATCAAGCCTACCCCGGTGAAACGCCTGTTATCAACGGTGCACAGAAAGTCACGGGATGGACCGTGAGCAGTGGCAGCGTCTACAAGGCTACCCTCGCCCGCACGACGAAGTTGCGGAACCTCTATGTGAACGACGCGAGGGCCAATATGACCAGCAAGACCGTCACCTCCAAAGGCGGGACCGGGACCTACTCCGTTACCGCCGGACAAGCTGCGTGGGCGTGGAACAGTGGCAGCGGCAGCGACGGGATCACGTACGGCGCCTCGGATATTCCGGACATGACCACCAACAAGGACGACCTAGAGATAGTCAACAGCACCACGTGGAACGAGAACATCGTGTGCAGCCGTGACGTGACGACCGCTTCCGATGGCAGCAAGGCGGTGATGTTGCAGCAGCCCTACGGGGCCATTGCCCAATTGCCAGGATGGAGTTCCGGCTTCAGCGTTTCCGGTAGTCACAAGGTCTTCAACGCGTTCGCCTGGCTGACTTCTGCGGGGCAGTTCTACTTCGACAAGACCACAGGAACGCTCTACTACTATCCGCGCTCGGGTGAGGACATGAGCACCGCGGATGTGGAGGCGCCGGTGGCGGAGAGCCTGATTAGTATCGCCGGGACTTCGAACACGAGCAGGGTCAAGAACATCACCATCCAAGGTATCACCTTCGCCAACACGGACTACAGCCTCGTCAATGTCGGAAACTCCTACGGCAAGGCGAGCGTACAGGGGGCCACGGCATTCATCGCCTACGGTACTGGTGACTGGCACGCCTCCAAGTACGAGATCGTCGACACGTTCCCAGGGATGATCATGGTGAGTAGCGCCGATTCGATCAACATCGTCGGCAATGTGGTCAAGCACAGCGGCAATGAGGGAATTTCGATGATCAACGACGTCATCAACTCCAACATCATTGGCAACTACATCACCGACGTTGCTGGCAGCGGCATGACGATAGGCCACCCGCAGCATGTCTACATAGGAGACGGGGGCACCCACGAGAAGTACGCCAAGGGGGTAGAGGGAGCTTGCACCAAAGATACGATCAACAACAACGTCGTCTACAACGTGAGCACTCTCCCCGGGTTCGGCGGACATTCGGGGATCACGGCGTTCTTCGTGGACACGCTCACGATTACCCACAACCTCATCCACTCGACCGCCTACAACGGGATCAATCTAGGATGGGGATGGAAGAATTTCACCGACTCAACTACCTGCAAGAACAATACGTGTAGCTTCAATCGGTTCAACAACATGATGACCCGATTGCACGACAGCGGTGCGGTCTACACCATCGGGCAGGAGCCGGGGACCAACATCAACCAGAACTACGTCAAAGGGATTCCGAACAACTCGTCAGGGCCCACGTATGGTCTGCACAACGACGAGGGGAGCGCGTACATCACGGAGAACGACAACGTCCTCGACATCGACAAGGGCGTCACGTACACCATCAACTGCGAGGACTACGGGGCGAAGCACGACCTGACCATTCTGAGGACGTACGCGACGGTCAACAAGATGGGGGCCCCCCCGCCGACCAGCACGATCGACACGCCGATCGTGGTCGCCGACGCCGTGTGGCCCGTCACACAGTATGGCTATTGCGTGGCCTCCGGAGTTGAGGACACCTACCGAAGCATCGTACCGAGCGCCCTGGTCTCGACACCGGACTTTGTTTTTCCGGCCAGTTGCTCTGCGCCTAAAGGGACCGCAACGCTCACCATCAGAAGCAGCGGCAGCGCCTCGAACACGGTTTGGTTCGCCCCCGCCGGTACGACGACTTTTACTGAGGGCGCCACCATGACGAAGGCGGCGGGAGATGCGACATCGATTGCGGTTCCTACGACGGCGGGAAGCTACAAGCTGTCTGTCGTGGATTCCCAGGGCAAGAAGCTGGGCGAATCGGCTGCCCTGTTGCGGGTGAATTGAGGCATCGATGGTGGATGCGGGCCCCAATGCTAGCGAACTCGGCCGCGCGTTCGTCGCAAGCGAATCGCGCAGACTGCGGCGAGCGCGAGCAGCACTCCCGGGCAGTCGGAATTGCGACTGGTGTTGCACGAGCAACCCCTGTTGCTCTTGCTGAGAGGCGTGGTGGCGGCGGCGACTGCTACCGCCGTAGAATCTACTGTGCCGGTTGAACCTCCGGAGCCCGAGTCGGGATCGCTGGCTACCGGAGCATCACACCCTGAAGAACAATCAAACGCGACCGGAGACCACCTCGTATGAAGAAGCCGTTGGTGACCTATTGGGCATTGATCATATCATCGTCATTCGCAGCATCGGCCGCAGCGAAGACCTCGGATCCGTGTGACTTCGAATCGAGCGGGAACAGCGCTTTTCCCTACGCGCAGGTCATGAGCTGCTATCGGCAGGTTCCATTCTCCGCAGCGGCACTGCACAATATCGTGCAGGTCGTAGAACAACATCGGTCATTCTCGGACTTGGGAGAAATCTACGACGCTCGCATCCACTGGAAGCGCGCCTTGGCGGCGCTCGATGCCGCGACGTCGGAGCATGCCTATCCCAATGACTTTGCGCTGCACGAGGCGTTGAAGCGCGAGCACAAGGAGTTCCGCGACGCACACGTCGCATACGAACCGCCGGCCTGCTACTGGCGCATGCTCAACGCCTTCATGCCTCTGGAGTTTGGTTCGATGGTGCTGCGAGCGGAGAGCGGCCAGGAGCAGATCGTGTTCGTCGAAGATGCTCCCGTCTTGCCCGATCTGTACCACGCGACTGCCGGTATCGACGCCCGCAACTTCGTCGGGCTGCGCGTGATTAGTATCAACGGGGTACCGGTACTCGACTATTTCCGTCAGTACGCCGAGCAGCAAAAGAACCATGAGGATGCCGGCGGCGCACTAAACGGCGTCCTTGCCGATTTCGACTACTCAATTCGGTTTGGCGGGTCGTATGACTCCGTGCCTGATCGTGGCGAGGATACGTACGTATTCGAATCCGTCGACGGCAGGCGCCAGGTGGCGACGTTGCCCTGGGTATTCGCGTTGAGCAGCCAGATCCTGGGAGATTTTGCCGCGCCACTGCCACCAAGCACAAGCACTGAGGAGTTCGTTCGATTGTGTGAGCAAGGTCCAGCAGGTGAAGCTCGCAGTGCGACCGGCGTCGCGCAAAGGGCCCACGCTTGGGGCCTGCACCTGCCTGTGGACCGCTATAGGCACGAGGCCGTGCGCCGCCTGCGCGCACAACGGCATCCGCACGTGGCACGGAACGGCTACTTCGAAGTGGCTCCTGAGCGACTCGGTGAGAATGTGCAGGAGATCATCGCGCTCACCCAGGGGGCGCGCGTGGTTCAAGTGGACCATCACGTGACCGCACTCCAATTGGGCGATACCTTGGAATGGGCAGATGTGGCGCGCCAGGGTATTGAGTATGCGTGCGCCCACAGCGATCGACTGGTCATTGACGTGCGGAGCAACCATGGCGGCGGCGATACCGTCATTCGCTGGCTGCACCACTTCCTGTTTCCGGAAGATGGGACGCTGGTTGCGGCCGGGCTGCTGCCCGTGCGCCTGCGTAACGACAATCCAACCTTCAACGAAGTCCTCTCCAACTTCGCCAGAGCGACGGCGGAATTCTTGCCCGAGCTGGGCAATGACCCCTGCGCGTTGTTCTTCGTCCCAGGATGCCTTGCGGACGTCGACCGTGGCACACCACTCTCGAGCAGTCGATATGACTGGTTCCTGAGGCCGACCCAGGACGAGTGGCGTGGCGGGCAGCTCGTGACATTGAGCCGACAGGTCGGGTTGCCCAATTACTTCGACCCCACGTTCGACAGTGCGAGCTGTGTCGGGCGATTCGCTGGGGACGATCTGGTCATCGTGACCAACGGTTCGAACGCGAGTGGGGGCTACTTCTTGCCGGCGGCCTTCAAGGGCGACGGCGTGATCGTCAATACAGGGGGCATCCTCGGTGAGCCGATGGCAATGGGGCGTGCGCGCGGCGGAGCGACGATTCCCGGCTCGATTTGGGCCGAAGCGGCGCAATGGGTCGAGATCGTGTCGAGCGGCCAGATCACGTTCAAGCATCGGGTCGCTGGCTTTCAACGACCGGTCGAGAGCCAAATGGAAATGCTGGGGGCCTATCGCAAAGACCGCAAGACGTTGCACATCAACGATCCGGTCGAGGCGGATCTGCGCGTCTATGTCTGGACGAATCAGGCGGGATCCGAAGACTTCGTCTATGACCGCGTGCTACGGGCGGTGGAGGAGCGACGCGGAGCCAATTCGCGGAAGTGAAATTGCGCTGTCCGCGAATCGCAGGAGCCAGCACCAGGCGCACGGCATATCTGTGCCGGGCTGCGAACCGCAACGACGTGGTATCATAGGAAAATGGCAAGGAGGCCCGTGATGACGAGACTGGCGAGGACCCCGGCGATTCTCGGGATTGTTGCAGGTGGCATGCTTGCGGCAGGCTTGCCCACCGGCTGCAGCAGCAACCAATCGGGGCACGCACCTGCGCTTGACGCGGCTGCGGGCCATGGCGGTGCCACTGCGGCCCCCGGGAGCGGAGGCAGCGCCGCTGGGGGCGTCGTCAGAACTGGCGGCATCATGGCACCCGGTGGATCCACGACAACCGGCGGCGTCGTAGGAGGAGGTGGCACGACCGGACTTGGGGGAGCCGGCGGAGCGACGGGAACTGGCGGCACCACGCGAGCCGGCGGTGCGACGGGAGCCGGCGGCACCACGCGAGCCGGCGGTGCGACGGGAGCCGGCGGCACCACGGCATCTGGCGGCGCCAGCGGCATGACGGGATCCGGCGGTACCACGGGAAGCGGCGGCGCGATCGGAGCGGGAGGAGCCACGCAAACCGGCGGCACCACCGCATCGCCACCCGTCGACGCTGGCGCCAGCAGTTGCAACAACCCCTTGCCGCTCCAGTGCGGCGACCGGCTAAACCACAGCACGCTCATTCAAGGCCGGGCCAACGTCTGGTACGGCTACAATTGTACGCAGCGCTATGAATCGGGGCGAGAAGCGATCTACGCTTTTCAGACCACAGCGGCCTGCCAGGTGGCCTTACAGCTCAAGAACCTCACCGTGGATCTCGATTTGTTCGTGCTGACAGGCTGTGTTCCGGGGCCCTACGACAAGTGTTCTTCAACCCCCCTGGATCTCCAGACCATCGAAAAGGTAAACTTCACTTCGCAAGCAGGCCAGCCGTATTTCGTCGTGGTGGATGGCTACGACGATGCTGCGGGAACCTATACCCTGCAGGTCGATTGCACGTGCAACCCGGATGCGGGAACCAGCGACGCATCTCGAACCGACGCCTGGGGTGACAGTGCGGTCGCTCCTGGCTGCGATCTCGATGTCGCCGCGAAGGCCATCGCCGCTAGTGGTGTCAACGCCGTAGGATCTCCGCAGACGCTCAATGTCACATTGCCAACAACTATGGCGACAGACGACAATTGGGGGCTTAAGGAGACCATCTGCCAACAAGGGGGCTATGACATCGCACCGCTGGCCGGCAAGACAGTCTGTTTGGTTGAGCAAGGCTCCACGCAGTTGTGCCAGGGTGCCCCGTCGGACGTCTGGGTCGTGATGAACGACGGCGCGGTGGCGTGCATCTACAAAGCCGTTCGTCAGGGAGTTATGTTGGCGCCAGGAGTCTACTCGGTCACTGATCCGAACTGTTCGCAGGATGCCGGAACCAGCGACAATGCTGCCGGCTGTCCTCAGAATCCACCCGGAGTCGGCCTGTCCTGCAGCAATGAGGGCACGACGTGCGTCTACGACGGCTGCCCCACTGGTGCCTACGCGAAGGCCACCTGTACCGCCGGCGCTTGGACAATCAACATCGGGTATTGCCCCAACGACGTCTGCCCGTCGGGAAACTGTTCAACCAGCACCGGTGGGTAGAGCGCACGACCGACTGTATCAGAATACGCCAATGCGAGCTCGGCCCGATGTCTGGAGCGCTCGCGATTGCACGCAGTGCCATATGTCACGGCCAGAGGCGATCTGCCTGCTTCGGTTCCCGACGGGCCGTCAGGCAGCCGTGCCCACGCCTGACGGCAATCCACGGTTTGCCCGATGGCGCTGCCGCTGGTCGACAACTACCCGACCCTGCCCGAATACAGCATGGTCACCGTCACCCCACCGATTTCGGCGAACCAGGGGTTTGCTGCCCTGGCGCCCATCACCGCAGCGCAGGTGCAGTACCAGCCCGATGGCACCTACGACGGGCACTTCGTCGCCACCAAGAATCCCAACGCCCGCACGGCCATCCAGAAGATGCTGGTCACCCTGGTACGCGATCTGAACCCGATCATCGATCCATAAGTGATACGATTGGGCAGGAGTTGCATGATGCAGATTGAGAAGGGCATCGACAAGATCGTCAAGACCATCCGGCTCATGATCCTGGACCAGCCGGGCTATTTGGGTCGCGTCGCCACCGCGGTCGGCAATGCCGGCGGCAACATCACTGACCTGCACCTGGTTTCCTACGGGGTCGAGTACAACACCCGCGATCTGACCCTGTTCATCGACGACGAGGCGCAGCTGCAGGAGGTGCTGGCCGAGATCGGCAAGGTCCAGGGCGTGATCATCTCAGAGATCATCGACCCGGTCCTGGAAATGCACCGGGGCGGCAAGATCCAGGTCACCGGCCGGTTTCCGCTCGACGGCCTGGCGACCTTGCGCAAGATCTACACCCCCGGCGTGGCCAAGGTGTGCAAGCTGATCGAGCAGACGCCCGAGCTGAAGTACGAGTACACAACCATTGGGAACACGGTGGCCATCGTCACCAACGGCACGGCCATTTTGGGCCTGGGCGACATCGGGCCAGTGGCCGGCATGCCGGTGATGGAGGGAAAAGCGGTCCTCTTCGCTGCCCTGGCCGGCATCAACGGCGTGCCCATCCTGCTGGCGAGCAAGGACACCGAAGAGATCATCCGCACCGTCTCGATCATCGCGCCCTCGTTCGGCGCCATCAAGCTGGAGGACATCAAGGCGCCAGAGTGCTTCGAGATCGAGAGGCGCCTTGATGAGATGCTGGACATTCCGGTCATGCACGATGACCAGCACGGCACCGCCACCGTGGCTCTGGCCGCGCTGCTCAATGCCACGAAATACGTGGGCAAACCCTTCCGTAACGACTGCGTCGGCGTGGTGGGGCTGGGCGCCGCCGGCATCGGTATTACGAAACTACTTGTCGCCTACGGTGCCAAGCGCATGGTGGGAACCGACCTCAACCCAGGCGCGATGGAGATCTTCGCGAAAGCGGGCGGCACGCCCATGTCGCTTGACGAGGTCATGCGGACCGCGGACATCGTGATTGGCGTGACCGGCGCGGCCGGTCTGCTCAAGCCCACCATGATCCGCAAGGGGCAGATCATCCTGGCGATGTCCAACCCGCGCCCCGAGATCTCGCCCGAGGACGCGCGCAATGCCGGCGCGGCCTTCGCCGCCGACGGTCGTAGCGTGAACAACGGCCTGGCCTTCCCCGGCATCTTCCGCGGCGCGCTCAACGCCCGCGCCCACTCGATCTGCAACCGCATGAAGATCGCCGCCGCGCGCACCATCGCATCCTTCGCCGCCACCGGCGAACTGGTGCCATCGATGCTGAATCTGGACATGCACAAGGCGGTGGCCCAGGCGGTGGAACGCGCCGCCTTCGAGGCCGGCGTGGCCCGCGCCCGTAGCGCAGACTTGCCCGAATAGATTGGGCCGGATCGCGGCTGAGCAGGGTCGTGTTACTGAACCCAATCGCTGGTTGCTTTGGCGGCAAGCCAGTTCTTCACCACCGTGCCGAAATCCGTGAGTTGCGTGAGCCCGCCGTCCGAGAAGATGTTCGGCAGCCAGCTATTGTCTGTGACCCATGCCGTCCAGCTCGCACCGTAGGTGTCGACGAGCGTCTCGAAGTCTGTTCCGTAGGTCGTGCTCGACGTGCCCATCGTGCGGTCGCTGCCGTTCAGAACGTACCCCCACTCGGTGATGAACACCGGCGCTTTTGCCACAGCAGTGGTCACTTGACTCTTGAAGGTCGCGTTCCAATTGCCCGGATAGATATGGGCGGTGTACATCAAGTTGGTTCCTGTCGGCGGATTACTGGCTGCGTCGCCGGGGCGTTGGTCGTAGATCGTGGATGGAACGATGATAACGTTGTTGGGCGCTGCCGCGCGAATGTGTTCGATCCAGCCCTGCACAACGGGCTTTAGAGTGGTCCACGATGCGGAGGTGTCGATTGGTTCGTTGAAAGGTTCGTAAATGACGTTGGGGTAGCCCGCAAATTGCGGGGCGATGTCGGCCCAGAATGTCGTCGCATCGGCTGCCGACGTTCCTGTGGTGGCGTTGTCGATCTGATGGTAATCGATGATGACGTACAGGTTCTTGCTGGTGGCGTAGTCAACCGCTGGCTTGAGCACCTTGCTAACGTAGTCGCCTGCCGACATTGGAGTGGTTGGGGTGCAGCTTGTGCTCGGGCCGCTTCCGACTGGGTAGGGCAACGGCGAGCAAGTTGGGTATCCCGCGTTGTAGTCGATCTTCGGGTACACTGGCAGGCGCACCACGTGGCCTTGTACGCCCGCGGCAGCTACCTTGTCCAGTCGGGTCGTGATCGCCGTGGCGCTATTGCCACCATAGGCGTAGAGCGCACCAATGTCGATCAATGCCGATCCGCGCAGGACGATGGTCTTGCCAGTCGGGTCTTGCAATGTGGTGCCATTGACGGTGAGCGCGGGCAAGCTGCCGTGGTTTCCGCCAGGGCCAGTAGCCCCGCCCGTGCCCGTTGTCCCGCCCGTGAGTACGCCGCCCGTTCCGCTGCCGCCAGCTTCGGTCGAGCCTCCTTCGCTCGGGGGGGCTTGTGCGCAACCAGACATATAGGCTGCGCACAAGATCACTATTTCAACAAAGTTATTGCCACTCTTCATCACACGACCTTTCTAGGATGGTTCGTCGTAGGTCGGTGGTATGGTGACGTCTGGTTGGCATTTCGTCAACAAGTGGGGAGCTGATCCCAAGCTCTACATGGTCACGCGGATCATGGCATCGCTGCCAACGATCGTGCGGCGATACCCAAAGCCAAGGGCACTCGATGGCTGACTTAGGGCACCCGAGGGACTAGCGGAGGACGACGCCCGGCTGAAGCTCAAGCATGGGGCCAGCCCCACATGAGGGCGAGGAAATACGACTGAGCCGGCGGCGCGCCAGGAAGTCCAGCCATGCTGCCCGGCCAGTCATCACGGGATCACTCATTCGGGACGTGGATTTGCGAATTGACGAAAATCCAGTTCCGTAGCTAGTCTCGTGCCCATGAAGAGGGCCTTGCTTCCGTTTCGGAGCAATGGCGGAGGTGCCTCCGGATGCCACGCCCGTGCCGAGCCTGGGCCTGTTGGTGGAGGCGCTGCGCCGCACGCGCGGCCGCAACGTGACCTTCCTGCTCGACGGCGACGCGCACGAGGCGGGCGAGCTGATCGTCTGGCCGGGCCGCAAGGTCCCCGGCACCCCGTCGCCCTGAGCGGCGACGCTTTCGCGCGGCGCCGGCTCGTCTATCATCACCGCGTGCGGCTTCGCTTCGTGTTGTGGTTGACCGTCGGGGCTTTGTCTGGCGGGAGCGTCGGGTGCGGAGGTGGGCACGCCAGCGGTGCTGATGCGTCGGGAACCGGCGGCGGCGCAGGCAGCGAAGGCGGGACCACGGACACGGGCGGCGTTGCGGGCATTACCGGCACGGGCGGGACTACCAGCGCAACGGAGACAGGCGGCATCGCGGGCGCGTCGGGCACGGGCGGGCAGGGCGGCACGGGAACGGCGGGCACGACCGGCGCCGCGGGGACGAGCGGTGGCGGCGGTGCGAGCGGCGCTGGCGGACAGCTCGCGCCCCAATGCACGCAAACGATCATCGACCTCCCCGGCACGGCGCTTCCGCCGCCGACGCTGGTGCCGACGAACGACGGGATCGCAGTGGTCTGGATGAACATGACGGGCCGCACTCTGCAAGGCGGCCGCATCGTCGGTGGGGCGTTCACCAGCAACTGGATGTCGACGTTCATGGTCAGTAGCACGACGGTCCCCGCGACCTGGAACGGAACCGATCTGGCGCTGACGTACATCACGCCCGACGCCGACAAGCCCGTCGTCAACCTCATCACCGTGGCCGCCGACGGCTCGGTGACGTCCGGACCGTTTCCGCTGCCGGGCAATTCCGGGCTGCCCGTCGCCGTCGCATGGAATGGCAGTGAGTACGGGCTGGCGTGGTCGGATCTGACAACGGTGACGTTCCTGCGCGTCGGGACCGACGGCGGCATCCGCGACAGCAAGGTCCTCGACGGATTCCGATCGCCGCCGAGCGTTCAATGGGACGGCGCCGCCTGGCTCGTTGCCTCCGCGATGATCTGGACCATCAACGAGCCTGCGCGCCTCGACGTCACACGCCTCGATACGACCCTCACGTCGCTGGGAAAGCAGAGCACGCCGACGACGGGCGCCCTGCGCGCCGCGCAGGTGATCGAGGTCGGTAACACGATCTTCGCCGCGTTCGGCAACTCCAACGAGGTCAGGTTCGCGCGCTTCGATCGCGGGCTGACCAGCGCGCCGGTCGCGGCGCCGCTGACCGCGCCGCCCCAGATGGGGGCAATCGGTATCGGATCCCGCGGCGCGACGCTCGGGATCGCGATGATCACTCAGCCCACGACGCTCGGGTTGTCGACGTATTTCCTCGAGGTCGATCAGAACGGCCACCTCGTGCGCACGACGCAGCTGCTCGGCTCGAACACAGTGGGCAACCTCGGCTCGCCTCCCGTCTCCGTCGTCCCGACGGCCACCGGCTGGGCGATCGCCTGGACCGATTGGACGAACAGCTACTGGGGTGCGAAGGTCAGCCTTCTCGACTGTCCCTGACCACCGCGGACAGGGTCCGGAAAACCTATACTGCGCCGGGCCCTCGAGAGCCTCCGCAAGGTGCATAACCGTTTCGATGGGGGTATTTCCGGTGCGAGGACCCCTTCGTCGCCGCGCCGCCACGCCATCGCGCGCGCCTGGACGCGTCGGCGGACTCCGCTGCCGCGCGCCTTGTCCGGCCACCCGCCCCGGCATCGACCGGGTCCGGATCACTGGCGATGCGCCCACAAACGCAACCTCGGTGGGGAACTATCGAGGATCTTAACACCCGGCACGAAAGAGGCGATCGCCTTATTTTGACGGGCGGGATCTCCGGGCCATGATCCAGCAATGAACCGCCGTTTCGCTCTTCTCAGCATGGTCGCCCTTGCGGGGTGCAACAGCCAGTCGGGGCCGTTGACTCAAACCGAGTATTGCAACCAATACGCACAGGATGTGTGTGCCGGAGTCGTGCCTGCGTGCCTCATGACGGAGACCGATTGCACGGCCGCCCGTCTCACCGAGTGCACCCAAGTGGGGCAGAGGAACGCAGGCCTGAACCGAAAGTTCATCCCTGCCAACGCGGAAGCCTGTCTCAGCAAGGTGAGCGCGAACTACAGCAAGCTGAACCAAGGCGCGGTTGCCCTTGACGCGGCGGACTACCAGGCCATGAACCAGGCTTGCAGCAACGTCTATCGGGGAACGGCCATCGCCAACGATCTATGCCCTAACGGCGCCGATGCCGATTGCATAAACGACCTGGTCTGCGACAAGGGCTATTGCGGGACAGCGAGACTGGTCGCGCAGGCGGGCCTTGGTTGCGCCAATATCGGGGAGTACTGTTCGCAGGGCCTCTACTGCAGCAACGCCACCGGTATCTATTTTTGTACGAGCAAAGTGGGCCTGGGTGGCGCATGCGGAGATTCTCTTCCTTGCATGGAGAACCTACGCTGCTCGGCGGGGATCTGCGACGTGCAGCTTGGAATCGGCGAGGTCTGCTCCGTCGATCAGGACTGCGGCAGCGGTTTTTGCGAACCCTACGCGGCCCTGTGTGCACAGGACATACGCTTCGCCCGCGGCACCGCCGCTTGCAACTTCATGAGCGGCACCTGATCGCTTGAGGTTGGAGCCGGCTCTCCGCCGGCGAGGTTCATGTCCAGTAGGGGGTCACTCTTCTATTCTCGTAGCTGTACTCTGGGTCGCTCTGGCACTCGCTGTCACCTGTGTACCTTCTACGCCCTCGGGTTGGCGTTGGCGGTAGGCGTAGCTCGCGCACATTCCGCCCACGCCCCGCCCTCACGGTTGCTCGAAGGCCCCGGACAGACGATTTCAAAGCCGAAGGTTTTTCTCAGAAGTTCTGCCCACGGGATGTACTTCGACTTGCCAGCGGGCTTGCCCTTGTCGTGGGCGGGGGTGGGCTCGGTGAGCGCGGGAACGACTTCGCTGCGTGAGGTAGCGTGCGACGAAAGTACGCCAGAATATCGCCTGAGATTCCACTTCGGAGGAGGCACCCCAAATAGAGGTGACGATCGGGCCCAATATGAACCTAGCGGAGGACGACGCCCGTCTGAAGCTCAAGCACGGGGCCAGCCGCACATGAGGGGGAGGAGATGCGGCTGAGCCGGCGGCGCGCCAGGAAGTCCAGCCATTGCTCGGCGGAAATCACCTGTACGTTCGCAGCAAGCAAAGGCTTGATCCAGTCCGAGGCCACCGGGAAATAGACCGGGTGGGCGTTGATGACCAGCGGGGCCTGCACCGCGGCTGCCCGCGGGAGAAGCTGCGCGATGCGATCCCCCAGAACCACGGCGGCTCTCTTCGCCTCGGCCGGCGACTGGGTTCGCAGCGAGGTATCGTCGACGGCGGTCGGCTGCTGCAGGATGGGCAGCGCGATCCCCGCCGGGTCGACGAAGCGCACCGGCCGGGCCGCCCAAGAACTCGGCGCAAGGGCCGGCGCTACCGCACACGGGCAGGAAGTTGAGATCCATCGCAATCCCAGCCCCGGCCTCGGCTGTGGGAACGTCCAAGTATCCGGGCCAGCGCGCCCAATGGTTGCGCGCTATCAATGGCCGGCTCGCGGTGAGCTCCGCTATCGCCTCAGTCACCCGGCCCACATCGGCGACGGTGCGCAGGGAAGGGTGCACGCCCAGGCCATGCCCCGCCGCCAGCAACTCGGTCACTGTGTCGCGCGCAAGCGTGGCCGGCTTGCCTGCGCCCAGGTTCAGGTCCGGCGGGGCGCCGAGGCCGCGGTGGGTGAGCATGAAGGTAGCCCTGAACGAATTCCTCTCCAGCACATCAGCCATGTGCAGGACAAACTCGTCGTCCACGTAGTCCTGATCGCTGGTCAACACGACAGTGGGGCGGCCAGCAGGCAGGCCCGCGCTGCGGGGCAAAGGGCAGGCGAGCCCAGCGTCCAGCGTAGCCAGCAGATCGTCGATCATCTCGTCGGCAAAGGGACTTTCGAGCAACTCAGGCGCCAGCGGTGGGAGAAGATCGATCGGCTGCACAGTCCCATTGTGGTCGCTGTCCTGTCCGACCCGCGCGGGGTCGTCCTGGCGCAGGGTGTACAGCCAGGGCGAGGAGTTGCAACCTGCACCGGGCAATGGACTTCCTGAAGGCGCACAAGGAACACGTCGAGCGCGAGGTGTACTTCCACGTGGCGGACCTGATGAACGCTGATGTGGACGTGATCTTCTACGACACAACATCGCTGCAATTCGAAATCGACGAAGAGGATAGCCGCATCAAGGAAGTCATCGTGGGCGACGGAGCCCGCCGACGGCGGTACGTGGTGTGTGTCAATCCCGTCGAGGCCGAGCGGCAGCGACAGCACCGGCGAGCTTGCGGCCGAACTCAAGACGCTGCGCAAGCCACGCGCGGCGAAAGCCACTCGAAGCGAACATCCGCGCTTCTCTCGACGCCACGGTTTGCGCGCTACCTGCGCGCCAGGCCCCTGGGGTGGGCTGAAGATCGACCTGGGCGGGTTCGCAGAGAATCGAAGCTCGACGGCAAATGGGTCATCATCTCGAACGACGATACGCTTTCCGCCGAAGACCTGGCACTGGGCTACAAGCAACTCATGCGCGTCGAGCAGTGCTGGCACACCGTCAAGGGTGGGCAGCGCACGCGGCCGCTCTTCCACTGGACGCCACACCGGAATTGCGCGCACGTCTCACTGTGCGTGCTGGCCCTGCTGGTCGAGCGCATCGCCGAGATCCGCGCGAAGGACACCTGGCGCAACCTCCGCGACCAACTCGAAACCATCAAGGTGGTCGAGTACCAACGCGGTGAAGTGCATGTACTGCAGACCACCGAGATCCGTCCCGCCGCAGCCGCACTGATTGGCCGCCTGAAGGTCGAGCTGCCACCAAAGATCCACGGGGTCACGCCCAGCAAGACGGCGGCCCCCTCGGAGGCTCTCGCTGCCAGGTCCTGAGCCGGCTGTACAGGCCGGGCGCCTAGTAACACGATAATCACCGCGTCATGTGGCCGATCTGCCTGCGATTACTGTCGAAATGCGGTCTGACGTAACGAGTCTGCCGTCAAAGTCGGGCGAGAGAAGTCCCTGCGTTTCCCGTGGTGTAACGGTGGTCTTGAAAAATCGCCCCTCGCTCGCGACGCCGCTAGGCTTGAGTTCGAACTTCTTGGACAGTGAGAAGAGCTCTATCCGGTGGGGGTGATCTCCACCGAATCAGGATCGATATCGATGCCGACCTCATGATTTTTGGCCTTGCCACTAGCTTCGAGCGCGTTTCCGCATTGTTCAACGTGCATTGGCAAGACCGTGTGATAGTTGATGGCTGGTTATCTGGGGTCAGTCTTCTCCGTTTGCGCCTTCTCGACTTTGGCGGCTATGTCGTGAAACAAGCTATTTGCCACTGGGACAGGGCCAACGCCCCTTAGGACGGATACAATGCCGGCGGCGTCGTCTGGCGCAATTGTCTCTTTGAACCCTGGGATCCACCCTTTCCGGACTTGCCCATTTGGTAAAATCTCAAACGAATCACCTAGCGGCCAATCTTGGTAATGGGTCTGGATTTCGATCTTCTCACCGTAGGACTTAATGCGTATGGACTGATTTGGGGGACCCTTGCCGACCTTGATGCCCTTTCCTTGCGGCTCGATATTCATCTGCAGTTTAAAGCCGGGAGTTTTGGGAAAGGCGGGACCTCCATCGTTACTCATAGCGCTCCTCACGCCGCCAAATAGAAGAACCGTTGCGACGATGCAAAGCGCTGCGCCGGCGAATATTCCCAAGAAAGAATACAGGCCCAAGCGGGTGCGAAATCGTCTTTCGCTGCGCTTTGAAATGATGAAGTCCCTATCTTTCTCGCCCTGGTCGATGACGGTGTCGGGAAAACCAGCAACCTGCGAATTTTGCAATTCTTCTTCGAGTAGATCCTGGCGTATGGCATTGACTGCCGCATTCCATTCGCCGACGCTTATCTGGCCGTCCTTGTCGGTGTCTACCTTTCTCGGGTCTTGGGGATTGGATTTCAGTTCGTCTATCGCTGCCTGGAGGCGTCTATTGAAATCGGAAATCGAGAATGCCTCTTTATGCGCAGTTCCCAGGACAAAAAGCTCGTCCTGCTCGTCAATCGTCCACTCCTTGAACTGGATGCTATATCCTTCGAGCCAGTTCTTGTACTTTATGCCTCGGCCTTCCAAGAAGGCAATCAGGTTATCCGGCAAGTGGCGTTCAAATGAGCCTCCACCTCTGCAGTGAAAATGGGGGGCTTCAAGATCAAACTCAGCTCCGGCCGGATTAATCAATGCTTGGCCAGTACCATCATCAATAAGGAAGAAGACATGAGAGGAATCGTCTTCGGCCACAGTGTGCCAGGAGACGCCACGAGAACCCGGAGAACCTTCATAGCGCTCGACCAAGTATTTGTAGAAAACGCAAGGCGCGTTGCTTAAGGGACCTCTCAGAGGGTTAGTACGGGGCCTTGCCTTGCAGTGTATCTTGCAGAGCCCGGAGACTATCGATCGGACCTTGGAAGCGGGGATGTCGACGATGAGGCGCTTTTCAAGCCGAGCACCCCAACCCGCGAGTAAGACAAAGACCCCGAGGCCGAGGAGAAGGACAATACTCAGTATGTAAGTCATGTATTTTCCTCACTGCTACTTGTCGCCGAGCAACTGGTCGGGTCTGGCCGAGTGTGTTGCCATCGATCCGGATTGTAAGAATATGAGGCACCGAAAGTCCATATCGGCCGGTGGATCGGCGCCGAGGGTGAGGTGGTCGAGGGCGATACATCGGTACCACGGCGTGACCGCTAGGTATCCGTTCGTCGCTGCCATGATCGCTTCGCCGCAGCTTCAACGCACGCGCCAGTGGGCGTGCCCGCGAGTCGTCCCGTCACGGACGTCGAGACGGCAACCCGTTCGGCCGCTGCCAGCCGATGCGTGCCCACGGACCGGTGCCTAAGCGATTCGAATAGGTTTGTTCTGCGTCAGGGAGCCCATCGGTCGCGATCCGCCATCGCCGTTGGCGTTCCACTCCGGGGTGAGCGAGGCGTTTCTGGGTGCTCGCGGACGGGCTTGCAAGGGTTGACCTGATCACGAGGCACAGTCTACCCCATAGCAGCCCGTCCGAGAACGCCGTGGTCAGTTCAGCCGGTCTTCGGTGGGCTGTCCGTCCCGGAGTCCCGTGGGACGGCAACACGAGTTGCAGCGTGCAGATTGAATCCGTGGTCTTGACTGCACAAGGTGCCTTTGCTCACGGGGCGATCGTCGGGGTCAAGCACGATGCGCACGGGTTTGCGCTTGCTGGCCCACCTAGCGGGCGACGGAAAGGGCACGGTCAAAACCCACTGCCGGATCGGGACCTCGGGCAACACGTGATCCACCAACTCGGCCGCGCCCTCACTCATGCGCCTGCCCAAACAACTTGGACACACTGCCCTGGCCTTGCACGAGAACGCCACAACGTGGTGCTGGCCACACGCCTCGCAGTAAAGATGCGCAAAACCTCGTCCCAAAATCCCACACGCCGTGAATCCGTGCAGTTCGTCGGTCACGAAGCTGGGCAGCATCCGACCGTCGGCTGCGTCGGTCCACTGTTGCTCGAAGGTCAGCAGGTGTTGCTGGACTACCTGGAAAAGCGCCGTCTTTTCGGGCTGCCGGCGCGTGTACACCGGTCCCGCTGTTGCGGGTGTTGCGAGTGCCGCTGCCCCCATGATGGAGGGTTGTCGGCAAGCGACGTCCGGTTGTTGCTTCGGCTACTCGCGCCTCGCTGCTGGGCACTTCGGGTTCACGCCTGGCTTGCACGCAGGTCCAGCGCCCCCGCAGGTCGCCCGCCCCTTCCCTTACTCTGCTGCCGCGCGCCTGGTCCGGCCACCCGCGCTCTTCCACGGCACCAGCTCGGCGACACTGCTGCTTGCGGTGGCCCCTCTCGCCAGCGGCACCGACATCACCATTGGCATGGGCACCATTGGCGTGGGCAGTCTGACTTGGACTGGCGCGGAAGCAGTCGTGGTTTGCGGGCTTCTCGCCCACGACCTCCTACTGTCAAAGGAGCCGCTCGTTTGGCGCTGTCGTGGCTTGCGGTGTCGGTGACGTGCACGGCGCGCGGTTGGGCCTCCGGGTCTACGCCATCACGCCCCGATTGGACGTCCTGTCAGTTGCGCAACTCCCCGTCGTCCTCCGGTTCAGAGGGCGCCCGAGGGACTAGCGGAGGACGACGCCCGGCTGAAGCTCAAGCACGGGGCCGGCCGCACATGAGGGCGAGGCGATGCGGCTCAGCCGGCGGCGCGCCAGGAAGTCCAGCCATTGCTCGGCGGAAATCACCCGTACGTTCGCAGCAAGTAAAGGCTTGATCCAGTCCGAGGCCACCGGGAAATAGACCGGGTGGGCGTTGATGACCAGCGGGGCCTGCACCGCGGCTGCCCGCGGGAGAAGCTGCGCGATGCGATCCCCCAGAACCACGGCAGCGATCTTGGCCTCGGCCGGCGACTGGGTTCGGAGCGAGGCATCGTCGACGGCGGTCGGCTGCTGCAGGATGGGCAGCGCGATCCCCGCCGGGTCGACGAAGCGCACCGGCCGGGCCGCGCCGCCCAAGAACTCGGCGCAAGGGCCGGCGCTACCGCACACGGGCAGGAAGTTGAGATCCATCGCAATCCCAGCCCCGGCCTCGGCTGCCGGAACTTCCAAGTATCCGGGCCAGCGCGCCCAATGGTTGCGCGCGACTAGGGGCCGGCTCGCCGTGAGCTCCGCGATCGCCTCGGTCACGCGGCCCATATCGGAGACGGTACGCAGGGAAGGGTGCACGCCCAGGCCATGCCCCGCCGCCAGCAACTCGGTCACTGTGTCGCGCGCAAGCGTGGCCGGCTTGCCTGCGCCCAGGTTCAGGTCCGGCGGGGCGCCGAGGCCGCGGTGGGTGAGCATGAAGGTAGCCCTGAACGAATTCCTCTCCAGCACATCAGCCATGTGCAGGACAAACTCGTCGTCCACGTAGTCCTGATCGCTGGTCAACACGACAGTGGGGCGGCCAGCAGGCAGGCCCGCGCTGCGGGGCAAAGGGCAGGCGAGCCCAGCGTCCAGCGTAGCCAGCATATCGTCGATCATCTCGTCGGCAAAGGGACTTTCGAGCAACTCAGGCGCCAGCGGTGGGAGAAGATCGATCGGCTGCACAGTCCCATTGTGGTCGCTGTCCTGTCCGACCCGCGCGGGGTCGCCCTGGCGCAGAATGTACAGCCAGGCCGCCAAATCGAAACCAAGTCGCAGCACGATGCCGTTGCCGGCCTTGCGCCAGGCGGCCACTGTCTCGCCGTTTTCACTTTGCAGCCAAGGCCGCTCGTCCTGCGCGAGGTCGAATCGGTGAACCGACGCACCGGCCAGTGGCAACCGGAGATCCCTCCAGTGAATCGCGGCTGCTTGCAATTGAGCGCCTCTCATGTCGAGCAAGACCACGGCCTTGCCTTGGCCTGCCATGGCGTCCGCCTGAGCAGGGATTGCCACCACCAGCAAGCGATAGCCAGCCGGGTCGAAGCCCGGCTCGCCGGTCGCGAGCACTGGAAGCGGGACGCCTGCGCTGGCCAGCAGCTCGACCCAGCGGGCGCCGCCTGGCACTGTGACCGCAGCGTAGCTTGATGTCGGATTGACGGCAGCGCCCAGCGCTGCGGTCCAAAGCCTGCGCGTGCTTTCCAGGCGCGCCCGGGTTCGAGTTGCGGCGGCGGCCGGCCCGCGCATGATTTGCAATGCCAGCACTGCCCCCAACCCGACCAGCAGGGCCAACCCGGCCAGCAGGCGCGTGCGACGCATTTTCACGACGGCCCCTTCACCAACCAGAAGGCTTCGTTGCGCGCGATCACCTCGACGCCCGCGACTCGCGCCACCAGGGCACGCGCCACGGGCACCGATGCGATGGCCAGGTTGCCGCCCGCCAGAAGTCCGTCCCGCCAGGTCACCACATTCTTGGCGTAGCGCAGGTAGGGGATGCGCAACAACATCCGCTGCACGCGTTCGTCGTGGACGGCGTAGATCACCGGTCGCTTGCTGTAGAACTGCGGCGCGGCCAGAAATACGTCGAGGCCGAAGACCGGGCGGCCGGGCGGGGTGAGCATCTCTGCTTGTTCGGCGAGCGGCCGCAGATAGGTAGATTCGCAGGCGTCGACGTCCGGGTGGAGCAGGGGGCCACAGGTGGCGACGAAGGCCGCGGCCAGCAAACCGAAAGCGAGCTTGATCCGGCGCGGCTCGCTGCCGAACAGCCGGTGCACGGCCCACGCCCCGAGGATGGCGGCGAAGGGGTAGGCGGTGAGTACATAGAATGGCTTCTTGGTGGCCGACAGGCTGTAGAGCAGGAGTTGCAAGACCACGGCGACGGCCATGACCAGCAGGGGCAGCGGACGGTCGTCGCGAAAAATTCTTGCTGCGAGCAAGAGCCCGACCAGCATCATCACGCCCAACAGTGGATCGTTGCTCGCGATAGCCGACAGGTAGAAGAGCGGTCCGCCAGTCGACCAGGGCTGGGGGTTGGCGATCTGATCCACGAAATGCAGGCGCAGGGTGAAGTCGAGGAAAGTCGCAGGGTCGTGCAGGTAGGCAAGGACATGCCAGGGCACGCTCACTGCCAGGGCCACGCCGGCAGCCACAAACACTCCGCGCGGCAGGCGCTTTTTCAGCAGAAGCGCCAGTACCAGGCTGGCGACCCCCAGCAAACCCACCACGTTTTTCAGCAAAAAGGCCAGCCCCGCCCATAGGCCCGCGCTCTTCCAGCGTTCGCGCAGACCAAGCTCGCAGGCGTACAGTCCCGCCACTGCCACGGGAACCTCCATGTACACCCGGCGTGCGTATTCGAAGTAGGTCGGCGCCGAAAGCAGCAGGCACGCGGCCAGAAAACCCGCCGCACGCGAATCGGTGAATCGCCGGGCCATGCGCGCCACCAGCACCGCGCCCAATACGCCGGCCACCATTGCCGGCAGGCGCAGCACAAACGCGCTTTCCCCGAAAACTGCGCTAACCGCTGCGCCCAGCCAGAAGAAGAGCGGCGGTTTGTCCAGAAACGGCACGCCGTTTATCTGCAAGGCAATGAAGTGTCCCTGGCGGACGGCGCGGATGACGTCGGCGTAAATGGCGTCATTGTCGTTGGGCAGGGGCTCACGCCAGGCGAAGGCCGCCAGCAGTACCGCCGCACCGATGGCGACAAGCGCATCGTCGGAAAGGCGCGGCCAGCGTTTCCCGCCGACGCCGGCCATGAGCAGCAGGCCGAACCCAGACAGCGACACGACGCCGGCCAGCCAGGCCGGCGGGAAGGTGAACCCGGCCGCGGTCATTTCTGCTTCTGGTAGGTGCCAACCAACTCGGCCCGAGCCAGGACATGCCCTTGCATGGCTTTCTCAACCTGCGCCTTTGTCGGCCGCTTGAGGTCCGGCAACACGATATCGAGCGCGTACAGTTTGAAGAAATAGCGATGGCGGCCGATGGGCGGACAAGGACCGCGCCAACCGCTGCGCTTCCAGTCGTTGAGACCTTCCAAAGTGCCCGCCGGCAAAGTGGCCCCTGGCGCCAGGGCACGCGCTGAGGCGGGCAGGTTGTAGATCACCCAATGCACCCAGGTCATCCTGGGTGCCGTTGGATCCGGCGCGTCTGGATCGTCGACAATCAGCACGAAACTCTTGCCGGCCGTGGGCGGCTCGGTCCACGCGAGTGCGGGCGCGCGGTCCGGCCCTTCACAGGTGTGGACACTGGGGATCGGTCCGTTGGGCGAAAAGTCGGGCGAAGTAAGTTGCATGGCACGACCTCCCGGAGCGGCAGCCGCCGCCAACGTGAAGAGCGAGAAAGCTAACCCTGAAAAACACCGCTTCATCATCAATCACCCACGGCCAAGGATACCGCGATCGCGGTCAGAATCATCATTAAATCAGGCTACGGAAATCACACGCGGCTGGTTAGCTTTTTCACCACAGAGAGCACAGAGGTCACAGAGCCGGATCGGAATGGCAAGGGTTGGTTTCCGCTCGGTCCGAACTACTTCTTCCTATCCGATCTCTGTGTTCTCTGTGCTCTCTGCGGTGAAAAAGCTAGCCTATTTCCCGCGCAGCTTTCCCAACCCCGCGAACGGGTTGTTGAAGGGCTGCTTGGGCTGGGGCGGCGGCACCGGCGCGCGCGGGCTTTGCGGACGGCCACCGCGATGGTCGTCGGGTGGGGCGCCGCTCTTTGCGTCGTGCCCACGCGCCACCTCCGCACCGGATTTCATGGAGAGCGCGATCTGTTGCTTGTCCGGCTTGACCTCGATCACGCGCACGCTCACCCGATCGCCGGCGCTCACCACCTCGCGCGGGTCTTTGACGAAGTGGTCGGCGAGCTGCGAGATGTGAACCAGTCCGTCTTGGTGTACGCCGATGTCGACGAAGGCGCCGAAGTTGGTGACGTTGGTGACGATGCCAGGGCACACCATGCCAGGTTGCAGATCTTCGAGGGTGTGGATGTCCTGGCGGTAGGAAAAGGGCGCGAAGCTTTCGCGCGGGTCGCGGCCAGGCTTTTCCAGCTCGGCGATGATGTCGGCGAAGGTGAAGGCGCCCAGCTCCTTTTCCAGCTCGCGCGCCTGCTTGACCAGCTTGACCCCGGGGCCCAGCAAACCGGCGACGGGCACGCCGAGCTGACCCGCCAACTTTTCCAGCGTGGGGTATCGCTCGGGGTGCACGCCGGTGTTGTCGAGCGGGTGCTCGGCCTCGGAAATGCGCAGAAAACCGGCAGCTTGCTCGAAGACCTTTGCGGAAAAACGCGGCACCTCCAGCAGGGCGGTGCGCGAGCGGAATAGACCCTTGCTACCCCGGTGCTCGACCATGGCCTTGGCCAGGCCTGGGCCGATTCCCGACACGTGGCCGAGCAAATGATACGAAGCCGTGTTCAGGTTCACCCCCACCTAGTTCACGCAGGAATCCACTACCACATCCAGGCTCTTCTTCAGCGCGGTGGCCGAGACATCGTGCTGGTACTGACCGACGCCGATGCTCTTGGGATCGATCTTCACCAGTTCGGCCAGCGGATCCTGCAGCCGGCGCGCAATGGAGATGGCACCACGAACCGTGACGTCGAGATCGGGGAATTCCTCGCGGGCGGCGTCGCTGGCGCTGTACACGCTGGCGCCCGACTCGCTGACCATGACCACGGGCGCGCGCAGGCCTGCCTCGTCCAGCACCTTGCGCACGAAGGCCTCGGTTTCGCGGCCCGCGGTGCCATTGCCCACTGCCACCGCACGGATGCCGCCTTCCTTCACCAGCTTGGCCAGGATACCGCCCGCCGCAGCCAGGCCTGACGGCGTTTCCAGGTGCATGACCGTGCTGCCCAGGTATTTGCCCGAATCGTCCACCACTGCCAGCTTGCAGCCGGTGCGCAGCCCTGGGTCCACGCCGAGGACCGACTTGGGCCCGAACGGCGCCGAGAGCAACAGCTTGCGCACGTTTTCGGCGAACACCTTGATGGCCGCCTCGTCGGCGACTTCGCGCAGGGCCTTGTGCACTTCGTTCTCGATGGCCGGGATCACGTGCACCCGCAGGGCGAAGCGCGCCGCCTTTTTCAAGAGCGCCGCGCCCGCGAAATCCGGCTTGCTACACGCGGCGGCCTCGAAACCATGCAGCAGGTGCTCGACCAGCGGGTCGACCGGGGTGCCGGCGCGGGGCTTGGCCGGCTCAGCCGGCGCGGGCGGCGTGGGTCCGCCCAGGGACATCACCAGTTCTTCTTCCATCCAGCCCCGCCGCATGGCCAGGTAGCGGTGCGAGTTCTCCGCTTTCATTAGATTGCGCACCGGCTCCTCGAAGTTGAAGTAGTTCTCGAACTTGCTGGCGGGCTTGGCCTTCTCGCCTTGGCGAGTCTTGGCAAACCCGTCCGCGAAGAAGCGCGTGCGCACCGTGCTGCGCAGACCGGCGTCTTCCGAGAGGCGCTCGACCAGGATCTCGACCGCGCCGTTCAAGGCGGCGTCCACGTCGGGCACGCCCTTTTCTGGATCGCAGAAACTGCTGGCGTGTCCGTCGGGGGTTTCGCCGTGCGCGGGCGTGATGACTCCGTGGCCGCAGTCCCACAGCCAGTCGGCCAGGGGCTGCAGGCCCGCCTCGCGCGCGATCACTGCCTTGGTCTTGCGCTTCTGCTTGTAGGGCAGATACAGATCCTCCAGCATCGTCATGTCGAAGGTGCCGAGGATCTTTTCGCGCAGCTCAGGCGTCAGCTTCCCCTGCCGCTCGATCTCGCCGACGATATACGCCTGCCGCTTGACCAGGTCGTCCCAAGACTCCTTGCCGTCGATGACTGCGCGGATGGCCACCTCGTCGAGCGCCCCGGTCTGCTCCTTGCGATAGCGCGCGATGAACGGCACCGTGGCCCCGCCCTCGGCTAGCCGGAGCACCGCCGCGGCACCCGCGACCGGAATCTGGGGATGGCGCGCAGCGAACCAGGCTTCGAAGGTCATTTGCACAGCCCGACGATAGCCAAAACCACGTTTCGGGAAAGGCTTGATCTTTGGAAAAGGCAGATCACAGCGTTTCTCACCGCGCCCCAACCGGGTGTACTGTGGATTGCGTGAACCGGCTACCAGCGAACCTCTTGCGCCTCAGCGCCGTGCTCAGTGTGGCTGTGCTGGGGAATGCGCGTCCGGTTTGCGCCGGTGAGGCGGGAGCATTGACATTCTCTTGGCAGGCCCCTGCCGGCTGTCCTTCGCGCGACGACCTGCGCGCCGAGATCGCGCGCCTGCTGGGCGGGGACACCCGGGTACCCCAGAACGGCGATATCAAGGCGCGCGCGGTGGTGGCGCATGGGCAGACCTGGTCGCTCGCGATCGAAACCGAACTAGCAGGCCGACCCGGACAGCGGTCGATTGAGGCTGCCTCCTGCCAGGATCTCGCCGATGCTACCGCCCTCATCATCGCACTGATGATCGATCCCGACGCGGTCGCCGCCCATGCGACTCCGCCGAAGCCGATACCTGCGACGCCTTCCGTGCAGGCCGGTCCCGTGCCCGCAAAGCAGCCCCGATCCGTGGAGTACCTGGTGGGCATTCACGCCGCGGGCAGCTACGGGACCTTGCCTTCCGTCGACGTGGGTCTGGGCGGCGGGGTAGGGCTGGCCGGGCGACGCTGGCGGGCGGAACTGCGGGGAACGTACGGTTTGCGGCGCGAGCAAAAGGCCATGGCAGCGGCACCCGCCGGTGCCTATGGCCTGTTCGGCTTCACCAGCGCGACGCTCGCGGCTTGTTTCAACCTCGGGCGGGAGGGTTCGGCCTTTGGTCCTTGTGCGGACTACGAACTGGGCGTGATATCGGCCAGGGGGTTTGGTGTCAGCGAGAGCTTGCCTGCGCAAACCCTGTGGTCGGCCCTGGGCGCCGGCGCCTACGCTGCGATCCGGCTCGGCTCTCATTTCAGCCTTCCCCTACATGTGGACGTGTTGGCTCCCTTGCGGCGTACCGAGTTCGTGTTCAAGAACGAGCCAGGCCGGGTCTTCCAGGCCCCGGCCGTGGGGGTCCGCATAGGCCTCGGGGTCGAGTTGCATTTCTGATGACGGATCTGCGCGCACCCGGGAACCAAGGGATCAGTATGAGATCTCCTGCCGGGAACGCGCTTCAAACCGCGGCTTCGCCGAGCGGCGCGTCTGTCCCGGACTTCGATGCCGTGTACGAGGCCCACATGGATTTTGTGTGGCGGGCGGTGCGTCGCATGGGGGTCCGGCTGGCGGACATGGACGATGTGGTGCAAGAGGTGTTCTTCGTCGTGCACCGCCGTCTGGCCGAGTTCGAGGGCCGGGCGCAGCTCAAGACCTGGGTGTTCAAGATCCTGGTGCATGTGGTGAGGCACTACTGGCGCACCCACCAGCGCAAACCCGGAGA
>PMJO01000337.1 GCA_003158455.1 Myxococcales bacterium
GAGGGAAATCCTGCGAAGGATTACCGCCCTGCCCGGCCACGTTTTCTGGCCTGATGACATTGAGATCGCCAGCAACGAGCACATCGCTTGGGAACGCCTGGGTAGTCACGCGCAGGTCACCGATGCGCACCTGCTGGCCCTCGCGATTCGTCGCGGCGGCCGACTGGCCACCTTCGACCGTGGAATCCTTGATCTTGCGCCCGAAGGCAAGGCCGAGTACGTGGTCATGCTTGGTGGATAGCAAGAACCCACCGGGATTCGCTGCTTGGTCTCTCATGCCTTTATCGGGCGCGCGGGCGCGCGCTGCCGCTGCTTGGGCCGGGCGCGACTGCGAAGGGGAAATCGATCGGGATGTTCGATGGACTCCACCGCCAGATCGATGTCGAGGTCGGGCCAGCGCAGGTGGTGCGGGCTTGGCCTTTCCATCAGCATGATTTCGCGAATCCTTGCGTCCTGGAACCAGGGAAACTCCTTGAACGGCACGAAGAGCTGGCGCTCATCCACGAGCAACCAGAATCCTTCGGGGCCCAGACTACTGACCTCGACGGCCGAAATGGCTTTGCCATGCAGCGCTGATTTCATCTTTGTGTTTTCTGAAACGGTCAAAGGTTCGAACGGCAAAATGCCCGTCCTCAGCGTACGCAACGGACATGGTAGGTATTGGTAGTGTCGTAGAAGCCCGTGTAGCCGAAGTAGAAATAGACGCCCCACGCGATGGACGGCGAGCCGACCACCGGCGACGAAGACCAGAACCAGGTTACCGGCGTAGAAGGGAAGGCATTCGGATCTATCGCCGGAGCAATCCACGAATCATCGACGATGGTCTGTAGCTCCTTGCACGTCGGCAGGCGCCAGCCAGTGCCCCCCAGGCTCGCGCCCACGCCGGCGCAGTATGTCTTGGCGTCGGCCCAACTGTACGAAGTCGACGATACCGTCTGCTGCCAGGTAAGCTTGGTCTTGGTGTCGTAGACAGTTCTGTTGCCGGTTTCGCCGCTCGCCACCACATACCGCCCGGCCGGGGCGCCGGCGTCGGCGGGGGCGGGCAGGACCGCAATCATGGCGACCGCGCAGAGAAAACGGGGGGGCGACGCATTCATTTGGCCTGCTCCGGTTCGGATTCACGGACCACGGGACGTTCGAAAAGATAGGCGAGACGGCGCTTCTGGCCCTTTGCAAAGCGTTGCACTACCGCATCCACTCGGACGGCGACGTCCATGACGACTTTGTAAATCGGCAACGCTTCGTGGTAGCTCTGCATTCCGTTCTCTCAAAACGTCAAATAGTCAAAATACCCGTCCTTAGCGCACGCAACGAACACTGTAGGTATCGGTAATGACGTAAATGTACGTGAGACCGAGGTAGAAAAGGACGCCCCACGCGTCGGACGGCGAGCCGGCCACCGGCGACGAAGACCAGAACGTGGCTGCTGGTGTCGATGGGAAATACGTGCTGCTTATCATTGGACCACTGGTCACCCCTAGGTCCACGATGGACACCAACTCGATTCGCGACGGGAGGCGCCAGTCGCTGTGGCCGGCGAGGGTTACGGTCGGGCAATAGGCAACCGCCTGCGCCCATGTGTACGTGCCCGTTGGCACCGTTTGCTGCCACATCAGCCCTGTGACGTTGTCAGTGACCGTGCCGTCCCGATTGTCCGCATAGTTCTCAAGATTGGGCGCGCCTGCAGTCACGTCCACCTGATCGTTGGGCATCGGCCAGTCAGCCCAGTCACCCGTCGCCGCAGCACCGCCCGTGCCAACGATTCCGCCAAAAGCCACCACTCCACCATGGGCCACGACCCCGCCGGAAGCTGCCACTCCACCAGAAGCCACCACTCCGCTACTTCCGCCTGCGCCTGCGCCACCCGCGCCCGAGCTGCCACCAGTTCCGCTGCGCCCGCCTGCGCCGCCGGCACCGCCCAGCGGAGCATCAACGGCGTCGGCTAAGGATGCGTCGATCGGTCTGGCATCGCTGCCGGCGACTCCGCCGGTTCCGCTGGCGCTGTCCAGGCCTGAGGCTCCGCCAGCCTCGCCGGTGTTGCCAGCTTCGGGGGTTCCGCTGTCGACCGCCCCGCTGGCGCCGTCGAGCGCGGTGCCCGCGTCCGGGGGCGACAGGGTTACGCTGGGGTCGTAGGGCGGCAGGTTGGGAGTAGCGATGGGCTGGTTGCAGGCTCCGGCGGCGCAGGTGTAGGTCTCGGGACACGTCAACAGTCCTTTGCAGTTGCCCGCGAGAAACAGTTTGAGCAGCAGGCTTTGCCCAGCAACAAAGGACACGCTTGCGGTCTGCGCGACCACCTCGGCCTGCTTGTGCAGGCCGGTGGCAGTGACGGTGAAGGTCTCGTCCTTCGCACCCAGGGGCACGAGTTCGAGCTCGGCGACCAGCGTGGTCTGGCCGGATTGGCTGCGCGCCGTGATGGGAAGAGTTTTCGATCCGGTGCCGGTGCCAGCGACATCGAAACGCACGCTGTCCAGATCGTCCGGAACCGCAAGGTCGCTCCACACGGCGACCACGATCTTGGTGTTGTCCTTGCCCTTGCAGGCAGGTGCCAGCGCGCTGACGAGTGCGAGCAAGAACACCGCGTGGCGCATGGCTATTTCACCCCCATGCAGGCCAGGCTGGCGCCGCTGCACGGGTCCTGCGAACGGGTGGCGAAGTAGATGGCGGTGACTGCGCCAGCGACCACGACCACGGCCGCGCCGGTCCAGAACCACCAAGTCTTGTAGATCGGCCGGCTGACCTCGGTTGACTCTGCCGGTCCGGGGCTGGTCGTAAGATCGACTCCCGCGGGCTTTGGGGTTTCGCTGGGCGCCAGGAAGGGCGGGGACGCTACGGCTGCCGGGGCAGGCTCGGCGGCCCTTGGGGACGGCGCAGGCGGTGCGGCCGGCGTCTCGCTGGCCGCGGATGGCGCTGGTATTTCCGCTGGCGGGGGCTGTGGGGTTGGCGGCGCAGGCGGCGCTGCGGGCGGCGCGCTGGCCGCGGCGTTTTGCGCGCGCAATTGCTCCATCTCGTCGATCCAGCGATCCACGACCGCCTTGTCGTCAGGCGCGATGTCCTTCCTGCGACCCAGATAGCGGCGCAGGTTGGACAGGGCCGGTTCGGGCTTGCGCAGGTGATAGAAGCACGCGCCCAGATTGCGATCGAAGATTTCCATGTCGGGATAGTCGACGCTGAGCCGGGAAAAGATCTGTGCCGCCTCTTCGTACTGGCCCTGCTTGTACAGACGGGTTGCCTGCTTGGCGTCGGCCTCGCCTTTCTGGTCCAGTCCGGCAGCCAGAGCTGTGCTGTGAAGTAGAGGCAGATTCGCCGCAACCGCGGCAAGCACGGTGATGACCAGAACTAGTCGTCGATGCGCCATCGGTCCTGATCCTCCTTGCTGCGGTCTTTCTTGGCCGGCGGCGGCTTCGTTTTCGCCGGCTTCACCTCGCGCACCCGATGGGAGGTTTCGGCCTTGCTCTCAGTCGACGCCGTCGGCGATTTTGGCTTGATCTCCGGCACGCTGGGCGGGGGTGCGGCGGGCGGTTCTGCCTGGGGCGCCGGCGCGGGCAGAGGCAAAGCCGGCGGCGCCGGGGCAACCGGTGGCGGTGGGCTGGCAACCACGGTTTTCGCGGCTGGCCCAGGACGGAGCAGCAGAAATGCGACCAGCAGCAAGCCAAGCGCCGCGCCTGCGGCAAGAACCCAGATCCATTTCGGCCGCGCGCGCGCAACAGCAAAATCGTCCAGCTCGCCCGCTGTGTTGCTGAAGGTGGTGGACTTTGAAAGGGCAGGGTCGGGCAATTGTGCGGTCCGCGCCGGAATCTCTGGCCGCCCGACAACCGTGGACACAACCGCGCCACCCGCGCGCTCAAGCGCGAGCGCGAAGTCGCTTACGTTGGCGAAGCGGTCGTTCTTGGCCTTGGCCAGGGCGCGGAGGAGCACCTCCTCGACCTGGGACGGAAGGCCTGCCACCTTGGGCAGCAACGGGGCGGGCGGCTCGTGTACGATTTGAAAAAGGATGGATGGGACGTTCTCGCCCCAAAAGGGACCCTCGCCTGACAGGCATTCCCAGACGATGCAGGCCAGGGCCCACTGGTCAGTGCGTTCGTCGATATCTTCGATGTGGCCCCTGGCCTGCTCGGGCGACATGTAGGCGGGCGTGCCCATGACCGAAGACGTGCGCGTGAGCTTGGTGGAGGCCGAACGCACCTTGCTGATTCCGAAGTCGAGCACCTTGACGAAGTCGTTCTCGCCCGCGGCCGTGAGCAGGAAGATGTTGCCGGGTTTGAGATCGCGGTGAACGATGGCCTTGGCGTGGGTGGCGGCCAGGGCAGATGCGACCTGCTTGATGATGTGCACCACGTCCGCGATGGGCAGGCGACGAACCCGACGCAGACGGTGTTCGAGATCCTCGCCCTCGAGAAACTCCATGGCCAAGAACGGCTCGCCGGAGGGTGTGGTGCTGAAGTCGAGGACTTTCACGATATGCGGGTGGCCGAGTCCGCTGGTCACCAGTGCCTCGCGGTGAAAGCGCGCCAGCGCCTCGGAATTCGCGGCCAGCTCACGCGCCATCACCTTGACCGCCACGCGGGTACCCAGGCGCAGATGCGCGGCCTCGTACACCGCACCCATGCCACCCTCCCCCACCAGTCGCTCTATGCGATACGCGCCCTCGAGCACGGTTCCCAGCAAGTCCTCCGCCGTCTTCCTGGCGGAACTCATTGCCAGGCTCCTTTCGCGAACAGGGCGGCGAACCTTCCCGGAAACACCATTTTCTGGGCACGAATATAGCCCAGGGCCGAAGTATTGGATATCTCTCTGGGCCCCAGCTCCGGCCCACGGATCCGGTTCCGGCACCGGCTCCGGCTCCGGCCACCGGCCCCGGCTCCGGTCCTCTATCTCGGCATCGCGCAGCTATTTACGCCTGCCGACGGCAGATAGCATTCGCGCACATAGTCCCGCACCATGCGGTCGGTGTTGAAGCGCCAGCCCAGGGTGCGGATGGCCCGCTTGATTCGCGCCACCCAACCGTGCGGCACGCCGTGCTCGTCCTGATCGTAGTAGAGCGGCACCACCTCGGTTTCCAGGACCCGGTAGAGCGACTCGAGGTCACGCTTGTCCTGCTCGGCGGGCGATACGTGGCACACGCCGTTGCCAATGGCGAAACCGTTGAGCCCGTCGTAGGCCTCGGCCCACCAGCCGTCGAGAATGGACAGATTGAGGCCGCCATTGAGCAGCACCTTCTGGCCGCTGGTTCCACTCGCCTCCTGCGGCCGGCGCGGGGTATTGAGCCACACGTCCACCCCCTGCACCAGGTGGCGAGCCACGTTGATGTCGTAGTCTTCGACGAAAACTATGCGCGAGCGCAAGTCGGAGAGCAGGCTGGCCTGATAGACCGTGCGCAGAAGCTCTTTGCCGGGTTGGTCATCCGGGTGCGCCTTGCCGGCAAAGATGAGCTGCACTGGCCGCTTCGGATCAAGCAAGAGGCGGCGCAGGCGGTCCATGTCGGTGAACAGTAGATTCCCCCGTTTGTAGGTGGCAAATCGGCGCGCAAAACCGATGGTGAGCGCGTCGGCATCAAGGGTCGTCTTGGCGGCCTCGATGAGCTCCTCGCTATGATTGTTGCGTCGGCGCTGAGCTTCCGCTTCCCGCCGGACGAAGCTGACCAAGGTGGCCTTGAGCGTGCGGTGGGTCTCCCATAGCTCAGCGTCGGAAACGCTGTCTATGCGGGCCCACATCTTTGGGTCGGGCAGGTTCTCGCCCCAGTCGGCGCCAACGTGCCGGTTGTACAGTTCCTGCATCGCGGGAGCCAGCCAGGTGCGGACGTGCACCCCGTTGGTGATGTGCCCCACCGGCACCTCGTCTTCACGGTGATGCGGCCAGAGCGCCTGCCAGGCTCTTCGGGTCACCCGCCCGTGCAAGCACGACACCCCGTTCGCGTAGCGTGACATCTTGAAAGCCAACACGGTCATGCACAGAGCCTCGTGGGCATCCTGCGGTCGTACCCGGCCCAGCCCGAGAAACTCTTCCTTCGACAGACGCAGCGAATTGCGCAGCGGCTCCAGGTATTCCTCGACCAAGTTGGGTGGAAAACGATCGTGGCCCGCGTCCACCGGCGTGTGGGTGGTGAAGACCGTCGACTGCGCCACGTCCTGGGCCACCTTCCAGAAGTCGGCACCGGTTTCCTCCATGCGCAGGCGCGCGTACTCGAGGGTGGCGAAAGCGCTGTGGCCCTCGTTGAGGTGCAGCCCGCTCCAGTCGATGCCGGCGGCGCGCAGGGCACGGATACCGCCGATGCCCAAAAGCAGCTCCTGCCGGATGCGCACGCCTTGGTCGCCGAAATACAGCCGCGCTGCCAGCTTGCGGTTCTCATCCGAATTGCCGTCCACGTCGGTGTCGAGGAGCAAGAGCTGGTTGCGTCCCACGTTGACCTGCCAGACCTGCGCGAACAGGCGCTCACGCCCGAGAGGCACCTCGATGACGACCGGCTTGCCATCCGCGCCCTGCTTGCGCGTGGCCGCCAGATACTCGTCCTGTGCGCTCTCGTATTGGGCGTGCTGGCGACCCACGGCATCAATCTGCTGGCGAAAATACGACTGGCGGTAGAAGAGTCCTACCGCCACCAAGGCCACCCCGAGGTCGGACGCTGTCTTGACGTGGTCGCCGGCCAAGACCCCGAGACCGCCGCTGTAGATGGGCAGTGATTCGTGAATCCCGAACTCCGCCGAGAAGTAGGCCACCGGCCGCACGCGCAAGGGCGCGGCCTCGGTCTGCGCCCAGGTGTGCGTGTTGGGCGACACGTAGGAATGGAACTCACTGTGTACCCGGTCGGCGCGGGCGCGAAAGGCCGCATCCTGGGCCAGCTCGCGCACGCGTTCCGGGCTCAGGCCCTTCACCACCTTGAGCGGGTTGTGCTTGGAGGCACGAAAACCATCCGGATCGAGATCGCGGAACAGCTTGATGACGGATGGGTTCCAAGCCCACCACATGTTCATCGAGAGCTCGTGGAGTTGGTGAAACAGTTTTTCTTCGGGCGACATGGAGGGGGGAGTTTGTCACAAACCAGGCACGGGACCAATTCGGAGATATAATGGGGGGGCGAACTAATGGACCAACCTCGCCTCCTAGCCTTCATCATGGCCGGCGGAAAAGGGGAGCGCCTTTTCCCCTTGACCCGCGATCGGGCAAAACCCGCGGTTCCTTTCGGCGGACGCTACCGCATCATCGACTTCGTGCTGTCGAACATGCACAACTCCGGGGTCCGGGCCATCTACGTGCTGACCCAATACAAAGCGCAGTCGTTGGTCGAGCATGTCCAGCGCACCTGGGGTGCGCGCAGCACCCACGCCGACTTCGTGACCATCGTGCCCGCGCAGATGCGCACCGGCGAAAGCTGGTACCGGGGCACCGCCGATTGCATTCACCAGAACTTCCACCTGGTCGAAATCTTTCGCCCCGATGTGGCCCTGGTCTTTGGCGCCGACCACGTCTACAAGATGAATGTGCGCCAAATGGTCGACTTTCACCGCAGCCGGGATGCCCTGGCCACCATTGCCTGCATACCTGTCCCGGTAGGCGAAGCCTCAGGCTTCGGCATCGTCGAGACCGACGCCAGTGGCCGGGTGACCGGCTTTCAAGAGAAGCCCCTCGATCATGTCACTACCATCCCGGGCGACCCCACCCGCGCGATGGCATCCATGGGCAACTACACCTTCGCGCCCCTCGCGCTACACGAAGCGCTGGAGGCGGACTCCCGGCTCGACACCCACCACGACTTCGGCTGCGACATCTTGCCCTCGCTGGTCAAGACCGGCCGGGTGTACTGCTACGATTTTTCCCACAACGTGATCCCGGGGGTCACCGCCGAGGGAGAACAGGGCTACTGGCGCGACGTCGGCAACATCGAGTCGTACTTCGAGGCCAACATGGATCTCAAGAACGTCGTGCCGCGCTTCAACCTCTACAACTGGGAATGGCCCATCATCAGCCAGAACTACCCTGATCCGCCTTCCAAGCTAGTTTTCGACGACGAGCGGCGGCGGGGCATGCTGGTGCAATCCATCATGTCCAGCGGGTGCGTGATCGCGGGCGGGTTCGTCAAGGACTGCGTGCTCGGCCGCAACGTGTGGGTCGACGAAGGCGCGGAGGTGCGTGACAGCGTCCTGTTCGACAACGTCTATGTCGGCCGGGGCGCGCGCGTTCAGCGGGCCATCATCGACAAGAATGTTCGTGTCGCACCGGGCGACCACATTGGCCACGATTTGGCACGAGACGCAGTCCGCCACCACGTGAGCGAGGGCGGAATCACCGTAGTGGGCAAGGCGGGTGACACATGGCTGACCCGCGCCCGCGATTTCTAGTGCGCCCACATGGCTAAGCCCCGTCCCCTAGCGCTCGTGGTTCACGGCCACTTCTACCAGCCGCCGCGCGAAAACCCCTGGACCGACGAGGTGCCGCGTGAACCGGGAGCCGCACCTTTTCACGATTGGAACGCGCGCATCCATGCCGAATGCTACCGCGCCAACGCCTACGCACGCATTGTTCACAGCGCGGACAAGATCAAAGCCCTGGTCAACAACTACGATCGACTCACCTTCGACTTCGGGCCCACCCTCGCCCGCTGGCTCGAACGCCACGATGCCCAAGCCGCCCGACGGATTCGGGAAGGCGATGCAAGCCAACGCCAACGCCTAGGCAAAGGCGGTGGCCTGGCTCAGGTCTGGGCGCACCCCATCACGCCGTTGCTGTCGCCCCGCGACCGCCAAACTCAAATCGCCTGGGGCTTGCAGGATTTCCGCCGCCGCTTCGGCCGTGACGCCGAGGGCATCTGGTTGCCCGAGACCGCGGTGAACACGCCCACCCTCGAGGCGCTCATCGACGCGCAAGTCCGCTTCACCATCTTGGCGCCCGAGCAAGTCGCGGCGGTGCGGCGGCCCGGCAAGGACTGGGTTACGGTAGATACGAACACGCTGGATACCGGCCGTCTGTACCGCTTCATGCATACTGACGGCTCGGGACGCTCCATCGCGCTGGCCATCTTCGACGGGCCGGTGTCGCGCGACTTGGCTTTCGGTACCGCCAGCCGCGACGCCGGTACCTTTCTGGCCGCCGTGCGCAGTGCGGGCGATCGTTCCAGCACCGAAGGCCGCCGCCTGGTGCTGGCTGCCACCGACGGTGAACTCTATGGCCACCACAAGAAGTTCGCGGATCTGACCCTGGCCTATGCCACCCACGTTGCGGCAAGCTCGGCCGGCATCGAGGTCACCAATTTGGCCACGTTTCTTGAGCGCCAGCCCCCCACCTGGGAAGCCAGGCTGCACGCCGGGCCTGACGGCGAGGGAACCGCGTGGAGCTGTTCACACGGGGTAGGCCGCTGGCGTCGGCACTGCGGCTGCGCCATGGACGCCAGCCGGGGATGGAGCCAGGCCTGGCGCGGCCCTCTCCGTGATGCGCTCGATCGGCTACGCGATCGGGCGGCCGATTTTTTCGCTGAGGCAGGGGACGATCTCTTCGTGGATCCGTGGCGGGCGCGCGACGCCTACGGCGACATCGTGGATGCGCCCCCGGCAGAGCGCCTGCGCTACCTGCAGTCGATAGGCCGCGGTCGCCTCAAGCGTGGCGAGACCCACGCCAGCCAACGCGCGCTTGGGCTGATGGAGATGCAACGATCTTTGCTTCTCATGTACGCGAGCTGCGCCTGGTTTTTCGACGACATCGCGGGTCTGGAGAGCATGATCGGCTTGCGGCGTGCGGCCCACGCCATGGATGTCTGGCGCGGGTTGGGCGGCCGCCCACCCGAAAGCGCGTTCTTGGACATCCTGGCGCGTGGCAAGAGCAACCAACCCAGCCTCGGTACCGGCGCTGATGTCTTCCGCCGGGCGTGCCAGGCGCGTATCACTCCGGCCCGCGCGCTGGCACGCGTGGCCTTCACCGCCCTTGCGTCGGCTCCCGCCGAACGGCACAACCTGCAGGTGCCCGGCTTCGATATTGCGATGGTTCCATCTCCGGTTCCGACCGAGCTGGCGCTGGCCGGCCAGGCCACCGTGAGCCACCGCCGGACCGGTGAAACCACCGCCCTTGCCTTCTCCGCCCGACATGACGGCAAGATGGGTTTCAAATGCCGGATCGGCGAGCAACGGCTGACCCTCGCCGATCTCGACGCGGATGCCGCTCAGGCCCTGCGCATGGCCGCGATGTCGCGCCTCGCCGAGCAAGCCACCACCACCTCCGCATGCCAGGCGCTGCTGGATACAGCCGAGTTGCTGGGCCCGCTGTCCGGCGACGAGAACACCGCTCTGGCGCGCCTCTTCGCAATCGCGCTGACCCAATTCCTCAAGACTCTGCCGCGCGGCTCGGCCGACGGAGCAGCCTGGAGAATGGCTCTCGTGCTGGCCGAGCGCGCGGCCCTGCAGCCCAACTGCGAGCAAGCCTTGCGCGCCCAGGAGGCGCTGTGGGAACACCTGTCTGGGTTCCGCGCCAACCGCCGCCGTCCACCCCAAGCCCTGCGCGCGCTGGCCGAGCAGCTCGGCTTCGACATGTCGTCGTCGTAGCCTGAGCCAGTTTCTGCTGCTACCCCACCGCGGAAGGCGGCAAGAGGACAAAGGACATATGCGATGAGTGAAGCGTTCGACCCTGTCAAGATCCTTCAGACGATCGACCTGCTGAGCAACCTGAAGGCAGACGCCCTGGAAATGCTCGGGCACAAGATGTCGCGCATTCGCGTACCCGCGGGCCAGGTGCTCTGCGGTGAGGGTGAGGTGGGCGACCGCCTGTTCATCATCGAGTCGGGCGAGCTGGCGGTGCTCAAGCAGGCCGGCAGTGCGGGGCCGATGCAGGTCACGACTCTCGGGCCGGGCACGCTGGCGGGCGAGATGAGCTTGCTCGGCAAGGTGAAACGCTCCGCAACGCTGAAAGCGCTCACCGACTGCCAGGTGCTGGTCCTGGCCTTCGACGACTTCCAGGCCGTGGTCGACGCCCAGCCTTCGCTGGCCCGACTGCTTCTGGCCAACGTCAGCCGCAATCTGCGCCGCTCGACTTCGGTGGTGGCCAAGCTCATGGCGCGCGACTACGACCAGCGCTTCAAGATTGGCTTCTTCGACTCCAAGCACTACATGGCCGACGTTTTCGCCGAACGCAACGCGAATCGTTTCTCCATCAACTTTCACGAAGCACGCCTCGCGGCCAGCACGGTCGCGTTGGCCGCTGGTTGCAATGCGGTCTGCGTTTTTGTAAACGACACCGTGGATCGGCCGGTCATCGAGGAGCTGGCAGAAATGGGCGTGGGACTGGTCGCGCTTCGCTGTGCCGGCTTCAACAACGTCGATCTCGACGCGGCCATCGAGCACGGCGTCTCGGTGACGCGGGTGCCGGCCTACTCGCCCTACGCGGTGGCCGAGCACGCGGTAGCCCTCATGCTGGCACTCAACCGCAAGATCCACCGCGCCAGCACCCGCGTGCACGAGAACAACTTTTCCCTCGACGGACTGGTGGGCTTCAACATGCACGGCCGCACGGTTGGCGTGGTGGGAACCGGGCAGATCGGCGTGTGCGCGGTCGACATTCTGCTCGGCTTCGGCTGCCGCATTCTGGCTTACGATGTCGCAGCAAACCCGGCCCTGGCGAACCGCGCGGGAGTGACCTACGTGGGCCTCGATCAGTTGTTCGCCGAATCCGATATCATCTCCCTGCACGCACCCCTCTTGCCCGCTACCCACCACATGATCAACGCCGCGGCCATCGACAAGATGAAACCGGGGGTCATGCTGATCAACACCAGCCGCGGCGCCCTGGTCGACACCGCGGCGCTATTGGATGGGTTGAAGGCGCGCAAGATCGGCTATGCCGGCCTGGACGTGTACGAGGAGGAAAGCGCCTACTTCTTCGAGGACTTCTCCGACGACATCTTGACCGACGACACCCTGGCGCGCCTGCTCACCTTCACCAACGTGCTGGTCACCAGCCACCAGGCCTTTCTCACCCGCGAGGCGCTAGGCAACATCGCGGCGGACACCCTGGCCAGCGTCGACGAGTTCGCGGCCGGCAAGCGCGGCGCCGAGCTCAGCCAGTGCGTGGCGCGTGAGCGGTTCGCCGCCCAGGCCAAGCCCGACGGTGGTGCCAAGCAGGGCTAGCAACCATGCAGGGCCTTATCGGTTTCATCCCCTTCTTGGCGCTGTTCGGGATGCTGGCATTCACCCGCATTCCGGCCTATCTCGCTACCCTGGCCACCATGCTCGGCACCTCGATTCTCGCCAGCGCCATCTGGCACGCCCCCGCGGCAGCCCTGACCCACGCCGCGACTGAGGGAGCGGTAACCGCGGTCCTGCCCATCCTGTGGGTCATATTCGCCGCCATCTTCGTGTACTTCGTCAGCACCGAAACCGGAGCCATGGACGTGATCCGGAACATGCTCTGCCGGGCCTGTCCCGATCTCCGCATCCAGGCCGTGCTGATCGCTTTCTGCTTCGGCGGATTTCTGGAAGCGGTGGCCGGGTTCGGCACCGCAGTGGCGATCCCGACCGCCATGCTGATCACTCTGGGCTGCAACCCGGTGGCCGCGGCCACCGTAGCGTTGGTGGCCAACTCGGTGCCCGTGGCCTTCGGCGCGCTCGGCATCCCGGTCATCGCCCTGGCCAACGTCACCCACCTTGACTTGTCCACCCTGACCCGCCACATCGCCGTGCAGCTCGCGCTATTCGCCGTGCTGGTGCCGGTTGGCCTGGCCAAGCTGGCGGATCGCTCGCGGCCCTTGCAGGGGTGGGTGGTGCGCGATGCTTTGCTCATCGGCGTGGTGTTCTCCGCAACCCAGGTCGCGGTCGCCTTCGTTGCCGGCCCCGAGCTGGTCGCGGTGGTGGCGTCACTATTCTCCCTGGTGCTGTTTCTCGCTCTCCAGCAATGGCGCAATCCCGCGGCCAAAGGTCTGTTCACCTTCGCGCTTTTGCGCGCCACCCTGCCCTTTCTCATCCTCCTGGTGTTGGTGCTGACTACCCGCCTGATCTCGATCCCGGTGCTGCAGAAGCCGCCCTTCTCTCTCACCATGACCGCCACCGGCCACCCGCTGAAACTGGATTTTGCCACCACGCCCGGCACCCTGCTTCTGCTGGCGGGCGTGATCGGTGGCCTCATCCAGGGACTGCGCCCGGCCCGCCTGGGCGGCCTCTTGTGGAAGACCGCCCAGACCATCAAGTGGACCAGTGTCACCATAGTGTCTATCTTGATTTTGGCCAAGGTCATGACGGTTTCAGGCATGATTTCGTCGGTGGCAGTTCAGATCGCCCATGTTTCGGGCACAATGTTTCCTAGCATCGCGCCCTTGCTCGGCGCTCTCGGCACCTTCGTCACCGGAAGCGACACCTCGTCCAATATTCTGCTGGGTGAGTTACAAAAGCAGACCGCGGTCTCGACGGGTTTCGATCCAGCGTGGGTCACCGCCTCGAACACCACCGGCGCCACCGCCGGCAAGATGATCTCGCCCCAGAGCATCGCCATTGCTTGCAGCACGGTCGGCATCGAGTCGCGCCAGCGCGAGATATTCCGCAGGACTATTCTGTACTGCGCCCTGTACGTGGTCGCGGTCGGCGTGCTGGTGTGGATAGGGGCAATTACCCGAATTCCCCAAGCCTGGACACCCCGGCTATTGCCAATGCCCTGATGTCACTGGAGCGAAAAATGATCTACGAAGACATCCTGAGAGACCCCGACCGATGCAACTTCGCCGTGCGATCCCTCGGGTCCTGTACCGAGGTTTCTCCCTTGCGGGGGCGCCGATTCGTCGACGATCAGGACCAAATCACCTTTGCCAGCCAGGTCAAAAACATCCGCTCGCTCCAGCAGCGAGCCAAGGCATTCCCGGCCTTCCAGAAAGCCGGCCCGCGCGCGAAGCTCTTTCATCGCCCCGCCAACACGCGGGCCGGCGTCGTCACCTGCGGGGGCTTGTGCCCCGGCCTCAACAACGTCATCAAGGGTCTGGTGACGGTGCTCTTTCATGACTACAACGTCACGACGATAAAGGGCTTCAGGTACGGATATCAGGGCCTGGTTGCCAAGTACGGCCACGCCCCGATGGACCTGACACCGGCGCTGGTCGACGAGATTCACAAGAACGGCGGAACCATTTTGGGCTCTTCGCGCGGCAACCAAGATCCAGGCACCATGGTCGACACCCTGGAGAGAATGCAGATAAACTTGCTGTTTTGCATCGGGGGCGACGGAACCCTGCGCGGGGCCAAGGCGATAGCCGACGAGATCGCACGCTGCAAGCTTCCCATCAGCGTCATCGGCATTCCCAAGACCATCGACAACGATCTGCGTTTCGTTGAGAAGACTTTCGGTTTCGAGACCGCCGTCCAAGCCGCTGACGGAATCATCACCTGCGCGCACAACGAGGCGGAAGGCGCCGACAACGGCATCGGGATCGTGAAACTGATGGGACGCGATTCCGGCTTCATCGCCGCAGCGGTGACTCTGGCCAACTCGGTGGTCGACTTCTGCCTGGTGCCCGAGATCGATTTCGCCCTGGAGGGAGAGCACGGGCTCTACCAAGCGGTGGAGCGCAGGCTCGCCAAATCCCGTCACGCGGTGATTGTGGTGGCCGAGGGCGCGGGGCAATCCCTGTTCGCCGGGGCAGAGGCGAAGAAAGACGCCTCAGGAAATGTCCTCAAGCACGACATCGGAGTGTTCCTCAAGGACGAGTTGGGCCGGCATTTCAAGAAGCTGGGCCACGAGGTGGCCATCAAGTACCTCGACCCCAGCTATCACATCCGCAGCGTGGCCGCGAACTCAACCGACGCGATCTTCTGCTATCTGCTGGCCGAAAACGCTGTGCACGCCGCCATGGCGGGCATAACCGGCATCGTCATCGGCCACTGGAACAACTACTTCACCCATGTCCCCATCGAGTTGGCGACCGGCGAACGTCAGAAGATAGACCTGGACGGTGCCCTCTGGAATGGCGTTCTGAGCGCGACCCAGCAGAACGTCTTCTTCGGGCTCTGAGCCTGCAGCTACGGCACGTGCAGCTTGTCGCAAATGGGCGTACTGGCCACGGGCGCGCCGGCGACGAAACGACCGCTGCGGTATTCGCCTTCGGCGACCCTCAAGCCAGCCTTGTCCCACTGATTCCAGCGGCCCTCCGGAAGTCCGGCCGCAAACTGTCCCGCGATCCACACCTTGCCGCCGGAAAACCAGGCGGTGAAAGGCCCTTCGGGCCGTCCGTCGCGAAATTCACAGATCTGCCGCCTATCCTTGCCGTCGGGCTGAAACTCGATGTACTGAGCGCGCCGGCCGTCCTTGCTGCGACACCAAGTGAAGTGGCCGGGCTTGGACTGCTTCTCGTCCAGTGACATTCCCTCAGGACAAACACGTGAGCCCGGACGCTGACATGCCACAACGCCAAGACAGGCAATTGCAAGCAGGGAGATGGGATGCCGGCACATGGAAGGTTGCCTCTGCTGTAAGCATCGGCAGGTTGTGCCCGGCGGTCAAGTCCCACGCGAAAATGGGTTCAGATGCACCCTCTCAACCTCGATCGGCGTCGACAGAATGGCCTCTCCCTGGTGGGCAAACCACTCCGGATCGTCGGTGGTAGCGTAGTGTCGGGTGCCGTTGCGCCAAAGCCGCCGCTCTATCTCGGGGTGCCGCACCAGCCAGTCGGCCAAGCGATCGGCGACCAACCCGCCTTGCGCGATGATCTCGACCGAGGGTGGCAGCATGGGGCGGATGGCAGGGAGCAACAACGGGTAGTGCGTGCACCCTAGCAATATGCGGCTCGGCGGATCGGGCGACGCCAACAGTGGATCCAGATCCTTGCGCAAGAAATACTCGGTGCCAGGACCTGACAGCTCGCCCGCTTCGACCAGGGGAACCCACAGTGGGCAGGCCCGCTGAATGAGGCGCAACCCGGGAGCCAGTTTGGCCAATTCGAGCCCATACGATCCCGACGCCACCGTGCCCTTAGTGCCCAACACCGCCACCGTGCCCCTAGTCAGGGCCGGCGCGGTCACGCCCGGAATGGCGCCCGGGGGCAGTCCGGCCAGCGCCTCGGCCGACGGCCTCACCACACCCAGAATGCGCCGGTCGGGCCGGTGCACCGGCAGGTGCCGCTGCTGCAGGGTGCGCAGGGCCTGCGCCGAAGCGGTGTTACACGCCAACACGACCAAGGGACAACCGGCATCGAAAAGAAACTCCACCGCCTCGCGCGTGAAGCTGTGAACGACCTCCAGACTGCGCGGGCCATACGGATTCCGCGCGCTGTCGCCGAGATAGAGGTAGTCGTAGACCGGCAGCCGCTTGAGCAGCGCCGACAGTACGGTCAGACCGCCGAAGCCCGAATCGAATACGCCAATCAAATCAAATCCCCCATATTGGGACAGATGAAGAAGGCTGAAACGACTTCCAAATGCGGGGCCCCCAGGCGAAAATCGGGATGACGCTTAGAATCCGGCCGACAAGCCGGCCCGAGGGCAAGGAGGGCCGAGAACCGGACCGGAATGTACTNNGTACTTGAGGACCGGAAGCGCAGGCCCGACGCAGCCATCGGGCCGGATCGTCGGCCGTCCGTGACTCGGCGGTTTGAGGCATCGCTTTCCTAGTCCTCGACCAGGGACGCGTAGTCGTCCGACAACATGAACGCAATGATTTCCCGCAACGCTGTCGAACTGCGGACCCGCTCTTGCCGCGCGCTCTGCTCGGCCGGGGAGCCTCCCTCTTGCTTGAGCTGTCCCGCCAGCGCTCGCAGCACCACCAAGGGACTGCCACAGCAGAGCAGTCCGACCCGGTCAGCAGTGTAGCGACAGCCACGCACGTAGCCTTCCAGATCCGGCGGCCGCGCCAGCGCTTCGCCCGCATCGACCAGCAGGTCGGCGCGGACCTTTCCCGTGGGCATGAACCTGGCGATCTGAGGCTGGGACAATACCGACGCCCAGTTGGTGGCACGATCACTCTCGCTGTCCTGCCCACCTGTTTCCGCCTCGGGCGCTCCCAGAGACACCGCGCGAATCACCCCGCGCAGAAGTCCGCGCAAGTTGTCGACTGACAGGCGCGCCACTGCCAGCGTCCCTGCCCGCGCCTGCTCCAGCGCACGCCCGACGAAGAAGCGCAGCTCGGCGACATCCAGATCCTCAGCCTTCTGCCCCATGATCACCATGAGCGGCCGGGAAGCGGCAAAGGTGACCTCCACCCCCTCACCCCGCACCACGGCTCGCAGGACAGGAGCGCCCAAGCGGTCGCGCAGCTCCTGGAAAACCGCCTCGGCCTTGGACCCAAGCGGCGCCCCCTCAACTGGTCCGCCGCCAGCATGGGGCAGCTCAGCCAGCGCCGGTGCCAGTGCACGCAGGACGTGGCGCAAAGGCCCGCGGCACATGGGATGTTCGGTTGCCGACGAATTCCATGCCGCCGCAACCGCGGAATTCTGCGTCCCCAGACTCGCGATGCTTCCCTTCAATTCCAGGTCCGGGTCGAGGAACAGCGCCAGATCCAGTGCCGCGCGCGCAAGAGCCGGTCGGCCGAATCGCTGTTGCAGATAGGCCGAGAGCAGCGCCAAGCCAAGATCCGCGGGGTCACCCAGCACACCCCGGAGCGCGGCTGTGCACAAGTCTGCTTCGAATTGCAGCGGGGTTACCATGCGCATGGACGCAAACACCGCATCCAGTTTCTCGAAGATGCCTCGATCGGGCGCCAGCCTGCGCACGCCGCTCTCGCCGCCGCCGGCCCCAGACATGCCCGGCAGGGCGGGTCTGCACGCCAGGCGGGTCAGTTCGCCCAGACGGCGGGTTATCTGGTCCACGTCAAACTGCACCTCGTGGAGCGCGCTGCTGGCCAGATCCTCCTCCTTGCCCGCCAGGATGGCGGCCAATGCCACCAAGAAGGGAAAATCAGGCTCGACCCACGGCGGCCGCGCCTGCGCGCGCATCAGGCTGCCGCCCACCTCGGCCAGGTTGGAGAAATCTCCCCGCCCCCAGTAGTAGGTCACCAGGCGCGCCAGGGTAGGTGCAAAGTTGGGATCCAGATCGCAAGACCGTAGGTAGGCGTCGTTGGCCCCATCGACGTCACCCAGAGCGGCCCGCAGAATTTCTCCCCTGCGGTAGAGCGCCTCGGCCTTCTCGTGCGGGTCGTCCAGCTTGCGCGCCAGACGCTCGCAGCTCGCCGCCGCCTCGCGATGCAAGCCAAGCCGTTGGTAGGTGTCCACCAGGCATTCGAGAACTCCCGTGCGATCAGGGTCGCTGGCCAGCGCCATTTCCAAGTTCTGCCGGGCCGCCACCAGATTGCCCAGAGCGAGGTAGGTCTCGCCGAGCCGGTGGCGGATGTCGGTCAAGCGCGTGACCGCGTCACGCGGCAAGAGGTGAAGCACCTCCTCCAGTTTCGCGGCGGCGCCGGCACGGTCGTTGCGGGCCAGCGCGAAGCCCGCCAGCGCTTCGCGCGCGCCGACGTGCTGCGGGTCCAGGCGGGCCAGCTCCTGGTATGCGTTCTCCGCTTCCCCAGGATCACCGAACATCTCGGCTAGCTCCGCTAGGCGCAGGGCCAGCAGGTCAGGTGCGATCACAGCAGCCGCATCAGGCAGCGCGGCCAGGCGCGCGTAGATCTTGTAGGCCTTGTCCCAGTCCTGCGCACGGTAGAAATGCTCCGCCTGCGCGGCCAGCGCATCCACATGGTCGGGCTGCAACGCGAGCGCTTCAGCAAGCAAGGCGCACGCCTCATCGAGCTGGCCCCGCCCCGCAGAAAGTCGCGCCTGTACGGTGAGCTGGCCGGCGCGAGCCTGGGCTCCGCTGTCGAGCGCATTCGCACGCGCCAACTCCTGCTCGGCCAAAGAAGCGTTTCCGTTCCGCTCTGCCGCTTCGGCCTGGGCCAGATGCCAGCGCGCATGACAGGAAGGAGGCAGCCCGGGCACTGTCTTCAGCAAGTCGGCCCAGGCTCGGTCGCGCTCCTGCAGGTCAGGCAGGCGCCCATACACGGCAAACAGGGACTCGGCCAGCGCCACATCGGCAGGATTGGCGGCGTGGAGTTCCTCCAGCATCGCCCGCGCGGTTTCCGTCGATACCGTGGGACGCACCACCACCGCCGCCAGCCGTTTGTCCACCTCCTCCCGCGCCGCACGGTCGTCCTTGCGCAGGCTACGCACGCGCTGCCAACAAGCGATAGCATCGATGGTGTCACCGGCCTTCTCCGCCAAGTCGGCGCGCAAGCCCAGCGCATCTTCGGGCAGAAGCGCACGACCCACCGACTGCAAGAGCGCAAGCGCGGGGCCTTCGCCCTCGGGGCGCGCCAGGTGCAGCCGGGCTCGCTCGACCAGCAGGACCGCAGCCGTCGCTCCGTCGGTCTCGCCGTCCACCCGTTCCAGCAACAAAGCATCCGCCTCGTCAAGCGCACCCTGCTTGGTCAGAAGCGCGCTCAGCTCCTCAAGCGCAGGACGGGAGCCCTCATCGGCCAATTGCCGGAGGATGGATTCCGCTTGCACACGGCCGTCATCTTTCTGCCCCAGCAGGCCGGCCAACTCCAACCCAATCGCCTCGCGGCTCTCACGCGAAGGCGCGTCCTGACCCTGAATGACCGCCCACAGTCGCTCGAGCAGCGCAGCCAATTCATCACCGCGGGATTGCTGGCGACAAATCGCCGCCAGGGTCTGCAGGCCGCGCGCATGTTCGGGAGCCTGATCCAACAGCCGACGGCAAGCCGCTTCCGCTGCATCGAGCTTGCCCATCCGCGCCAGCACCTCGGCCAGCGCCGCGGTGACCTCGATGCGCGCCGGGCCCTCATCCAGCGCTTGCTCGCGCAAAACCAGACACTCGGCCAACTGGGTTTCCCTATGCAGCGCCTGCAGACCCTCGACAAGAAGGTGAAGGGGCGCCCCATCGGGCTCGAGCGCAAGGGCCGCGGCAAGCGAGGTCTCAACCTGCTCGGTCTGTTCCGCCGCCTGCGCTGCCTGTGCAATCCGCAGGTGGGCTTCGCCCATCACGGCGACCGTGCATGGCGGACGGGTCAGCAGCTCTCGATACTCGCGCTGGCTCTCCTCCAACTCCCCCATCCGCCAAAGCAGACGGGCCAGGGCGAGACGCGCATCCGTATTGCCCAAGTCGAGATCGAGCAACACCTGATAGGTGGCCAGCGCGTCCTTTTCGTCCAGCAGCCTTTCTCCCAGTACCGAGCCCAGCCGCTGCAGCAGCGCCTTGGCCTCTTCCGGCCTGACCTCGGCCAAGCGCCGGTGCAACACGTCGGCCAGCCCGACCCAGTCCCCGGTCTCGCCCGCAATCGCCTCCAGGGCGTCGAGCGCCGGCGCACAATTCGGATCCACACGTAGCGCCGATTCCAACAGGCTCACGACCTCGTCTGCCGCCGGCGAATTCTCACCCGCCAGCCGAGCCGCCTCACAAAAATGCGCCGCCCGCGCTTCGCCTGAATCGGGAGTGCGCGCGTCGCCTGCCCACGCTGCCAGAGTTTGTGCTGCCGCTGCAGCGTCGCCTCGTTGTGCGTAGATGTCCACCAGGCGCTGCCAGGCCGCCTGCGCGATCGCGCCCGGCGCTTCACCCTGCAGACAGTCGTTCGACCATTCAATGGCGGCCTCCTCATCTCCCAACACCAAGCACAAGGCAGCCATCTGGCGCGCCGCCTCGGCACGCGGCACGGCTGGATCGGGCCAGGTCTCGCGCAACAGCAGCGCGTCGAGACTATCCACCGCCTTGGCGCAAAGATCCGGCTCGCCCGAGGCTACTGCCAACTCGGCCATCTCAATGGTGGCGCCCACGTCGTCCGCCGATCCGGAATTGGCGTCCAGCACCCGCCGCCCCAGCATGGGCAGGATCTCGTCCCAACGACCCTCCGCCCCAAGACGCAGCGCCAGGGCGCGAACCGCGTGGCCAAGCCTTGGGCGTTGGCTGAGCGATTCTTCCAGTGCCCTGCCCGCTCGATCCATCTGCTCGACCCGTGCCCATTGCTGCCCCGCCGCCAGCAAGGCCGCAGCGCGGTCCATGTGCGAGCCGTCGCTGCTGCCCGCCAAACGTTCGAACACCTCGGCCGCCTGGGCTGCTCGACCGTCCTCGCTCGCGGCGATGGCTTGGGCCAAGAGCGCGCTGGCAAGGCCTGGCCAGCGTGCCAGCGCGGCCGCGGAGGTGGCCTCGGCCTCGGGCAAGGTCTCGGCCGCGGAGGTGAGCAGATTGAGCAAGCGCGCCGTTCCCGCTTGATCCCCGGTCTCCACCGGCGCCGCATGTCGATACCTGGCGAGCGCGCTCGCCACATCCCCGGCCAAAAGCGCCTCCTCGGCGACCGCCAGCCGGCTCATGGCCGCAGCATGCTCAGCCAGGCGAGGCGAGCTGACCGGAGGACTCCCTAGCTCGGGGGCATCCTGGGAGCAGAAAAAGGCAAACGTGAGTCGTTGCGACGCCGCATCGGCATGCAAGGCGGTGCCGTCCAAGTGCCGACGCTCGGGCATCCGCCATCCATGCATGGGCAAGAGGGCGAGCAAGGCCAGCTCGCGCACATTGATCTCCAGGTCGGTCGCGCCCTCGAGATGCACCAGCGGCGCGATGCCTTCATCAAGCTGGCGAGACGGGGCCGCGCCCAGGGCGGTGAAAAGCGCAGTCACCAGCAAGGGCGGGGGAACCGGAAGAAAGCCATAGACCCGCACGTCAAACACGGAGAGGCGGGCCAGGCCTGGCTGCACCATGGTGAGCGCACCGGTGGCGGTGAACTCGGCCTGCCGATCCCCGAGCACCGCCCGCGCCCCGACGCGAACCAGACCATCGTCGAGCTCCACCTGCGGGCCGAAAAGACCGTAGTCCGCTAGGCGCGCCTCTCGCAAAAAGCCAGCCAGATCATCGGCCGCAAACGACACTGCCATCTCACGCAGCTTGAGGCGATGGTTTTTGAAACGGGTCACTCCCCCTGACAGATCGAACGGGAAACGCAGGTCGGGGATCTCCAACTCCAACTTCTCCACCCGGCCAAACGCAGAGAGGTCGCGACCGGCCCAGCTCAGAAGGCCTCGCCCCTCAACGAAGGTGAGTCGGAATGCTCCTTCGGTGTCAGCCATGATCCGCCTTGACACCGTCATTGTAGAACAGGCGGCCGCGGCGTCCACCGAAGGTGACGAGGAGCAGGACGCAGAACAAGACGCCAAGCGCCGTGCTGAGAAGGGGCACCTGAATCGTTAGGGTGGAGGCCAGTTGGGCAAGGTCGGCCGAGGCGGGCGGCGCATCCCCGGCACGTGCGTGCGCCTTGGCGGCCACTTGCTGCAAGACTGGCACCACGTCCGCCATTCCCCCGCGCACCACCGTGAGCAGGAATACCCCGCTGCCCAGGTGCAGGGCCATCCCGGCCCAAGCGGCAAGCACACTGGCCCGACGAGCTCGAGGATCGTCGGAAAACACGGCTGCCACGGCGAAGAAGAGCACCAGCGCCAAGGCCAGACGGGCTGCCGCCTGCACCCTAGCTGCGACCGGATGAGCCCGATCCACGGCCTCGTCGAGGGCGATCTGCCCGCGGATGAGCACTTCCTGATCGGCGTCGGCCAGACCCTCCAAGGGGATTTCCGCCATCGATCGGCCGGTAACCAGCCGGCGCAGGTCGGTCAAGCTGCCAAGAAACAGACGCGCGCCCGCCAGCAACATGAGCACGGCGAGCACGGTGACCCAGCGAGGCCGGCGCCTCGGCGGCCGAGATGCCTCGCCGGAAGGCCGATTGATCCCCTCCCCCAGTCCATGGTTGGCGCTCATTGGCTCGGGCGGGACCTTACCCTTGGTCCTATATCAAAACCGCGGCGGGGAACAGGGCTCGTAGGCCACAGCACCCTCGGGCCCACCCTCGTAGCGCAAGAGATCCAGGTTCACATCGATCTTCTTTGCTTCCTTCGCCTCCTGGCAACGCCGCCGAGCCCAGTCCATCACCACCGCCTGGCCCTTCTGCTGGGCGGCCTCGGCCGCCATCCGCTGCCTTTCCTTCTCGAACTCGGCCATGTCGGGTTTCTGGCGATCCTTGAGTCTGACCACGATGAAGCTGCCCAGTTCCTTGAACGGCCCGCCGAGCGGCGCCTCGCCCGTCAGCTCGAAGGCCGCCTTGGCCACACTGGGCGCGGGGCCAATGCCCTGGACCATAGAACCGCGGCGGGCATAGAGGCCAGTTTCCTCCGCGTGGAGAAGGTTGCTCTTGCCAGCCTTCTCATCGTTCTCAGGGGCGGGGAAGAGATCCTTCAGGCTCTTGCTCGGCTCCGCCTTGGCCTTGGCCACGGCCGCCTCGGCCTCAGCCTTGGCGCGCACCTGTGAGCGCTCCTGGCGCAATTCGGATTCGGCGATCTCCGGGCGCGCCCGCTCGAAAGGAATATCGCCCTCGCGCGTGGCCTCGGGCACCACCAAGGCCAAGCCACCCGCGATCTTCACCGGCCCGACCAGTTCGCCGTCCTTGGCCGCCCACACCTTGTCCTCAACCTCAGAGCCCAGCGTGGTGCCGCCCTTGCGTTGCCATCCCAAGTCCCCGCCCCGCGCCCGGCTGTGCGGATCATCAGAAAGCGTCTTGGCCAACTTGGCCAGGGGCTCGCCCTTGCGCACACGCGCGGCCAGGGCCTCCACCCGCTTCCCCGTCTCGGCGAGCTTGTCCGGGTCGGCGTCGCTCGGGACGCTGACCACCAGGAAGCGCAGCTTGCGCTGCTTCGGCTGCTTTTCGTAGAGCGCCGTTTTTCTCTGGTCGTACAGCTTCTTCAGCTTCTCGTCGTTGGCCTTGGCGTAGGTCGCGATCTCGTCCGGCCGCAGTTCGACCTCGTCCTCGTAGCGATGAATCGGGAAACGCAAGTACTCCAGGTTGACCCGGTCGGACTGGCGTAGGTAGTTGTCCTTGACTTCATCCGGCGACACGCCAACCCCTGAACGCAAGAGATCCCGCATGCGCGCCGCCATTAGCTCGCGGCGCTGCTGCTCGATGAAGGCCTTGGGCGACATCCCCAGGTGGTACTGCACGAACTTGCGGAAGGCGTCGTAGGAAAACTTGCCCTCGCGCTCCACGTAGGGGAGCTTCTGCTCTCGCCCCATGCTGAGCATCTTGGCTTCGGCGATGAGGTCCTCGACCTCTTCGTCGCCAACGCGAAACCCCAATCGCTGTGCCTCGGCCGCCAGCAGCTCACGATCGATGAGCAGATCCATGATGGTTTCCTTCAAGCGGATCTCCTTGGCCTGCTGCGGAGAAATCGATGCAGCGTTGAGCATGGTGTAGGCGTAGGTCCAATCCTTGAGGGTCAGGGTGTGGCCATCCACCCGGGCGGCGCTATCGGTAACCCGCTGAGGCATACGCATGCCACAGCCGCCGATGGACTGCGGGCCGAAGTTGACAATGAACACGACAATCACGATCGAGAACAAGAAATAGATGAGAAGCGATCGGGACTGTTGACGCATCTGCTCGAGCATTTAGCAAGGCCTCCGTTTCGCTGGGCTTTGTAGGGCCAAAAGGTGCGGCAATCTAGCACGGTCGCGGCGGAAAGCGCACCACCATGAGCGGCCCAACCGAGTTCGGGTCCCGGGGCCGAGGCAGGGACGGAAACCGGGCACGTGCCGCGGGGCCCCGTCGGGACAAAGCGGCGGCCACAACCCGCTCGGCTCAGGCAGACTTCCATTCTCTCGACGCTCTTCTTGTCGTAGCGTGGTGGTTGCGTCGCTGTACATCGCGACGATAGCTGGATCCGCTCGTGCCGTAACGCATCCGTCACATGCCCAAATTGACTCAACGAGAGGTGAGCAAACCAATCAGCCCACGTGCCGTGGCTTGCATGATCGTGCTTGCCTGCATCGCGATCTTCGGCCCGGCGATTCGGTATGACTTCGTGTCCTGGGACGACAACTTCAACATCGTCAACAACGATAGGTTGCTGCGCGGATCGATCGCGTACTTCTGGGAACACGCCTATTTCCGTTTCTACACTCCAGTTTGCTACACGGTCTGGTCGGCTCTGGCGCGCCTCGGCCCTTCGCCTGAGCCCGGCATCTTTCACGCAGCCAACCTTGGGCTGCACATCTTCAACGGTTGGCAGGTCTTTCGTATTCTGCGGCACCTGCTGCAAAGCTCTTCCGACGCCGCCAATGCTCCTGCGATTTCATGGGCGGCGGCGGCCGGAGCCGCCCTTTTTTGCGTCCACCCGCTGCAAGTCGAGACGGTGGCCTGGGTTTCCGGAATGCGCGACGTCCTCAGCGCTGCCTTTGCCTTGGCAGCCGTTCGCGTCTACCTGTCCAGTTCCACGGTCTGGCGCGCCTATGGGGCGGCAGCGCTCTACGTCCTGGCTGCCCTGGCGAAGTTCTCCATCGTAATGCTGCCTCTCGGTCTTCTGATCGTGGAAGTCGGCTGGCTGGGCCACAACTACAAGCACGCTTTGCGCCGTCTGCTTCCCTTCCTCATCGCGGCAATTCCCATCACGCTTATCGCGATCGGCGTGCAACCCGCTTCCGAGCAAACCCATTGGGAGCCCGCTTTGCCGTCACGGCCTCTTATTGCGATTGATAGTTTAGGCTTCTACCTATCAAAGCTATTCTGGCCAGCCCATCTCGCAGTCGACTACGGACGCACGCCCCGCTGGGTAATGGACTCGTCAGCGTATTTTGGCACCGGTCTGACTCTCACCATCTTCGTCGTCGCGCTCGCCGTGTTCACCCGTCGCGATGGTCGAAAGGTCATGGTGGGCGCCGGGTTTGCGTTGGCCGCGCTCGCGCCGGTATTGGGATTCGTGCCCTTCGATTTTCAGGCAATCTCCAGCGTCGCTGATCGGTACATGTACCTACCTCTGTTCGGCATCGCTCTGACGCTCGCGTATTTCATCGCGCGCAGGCCTTTTGTATTGGTTCTGCTTGCGACATCCATCGTACTGACCTTCGCGGCCGGCCGCGCGCTCGCCCGCGTCGGCATTTGGGAAAATGACCGGGCCTTGTTCACCGCTTGGATCCACGACAATCCCCGCAGCCGTCAGGGCTATGATGGCCTTGGCGCCATCGCCTACGCCGAAAAGGACTTTCCCAAAGCCGAAGTTCTGTACCGAAAAGCCTTGAGCGTCCGTTCGGACCCAGTCCCGCTGGGGAACCTGGGCCACGCGCTCAACGAACAGCACAAATATCAACAGGTTATCGCCGAGGTTGAGCCTGCCTTGCAGGATCGAGAATTTCTCGAACAAAACCGCACGCGCGCGGGCCATCTGGTTGGCGTATTCGTCGCCGTCGGTTTCGCGCACGAGGCGTTGGGACAGGTGGCCGAAAGCTACGCCTTCTATTGCCGAGGCGTGAGTCTCGCGCCATCAGACGGGTGGCTGGCACAACACCTGAAGCATGCGAGGGAGCTTCTCGGTCTTGCCCCAGGAGCCGAGGACCAGTGTTTGCGCCCCAAGCCATGAGTATTCGCGCACACATGCGAGCAAGGGGATACACCAACTTCTCGGCCAAGCCCCGACAACCCGACCGGCCACCGTCTTCATCCCGGCCCCGGCCCACACTAGAATTCCAATGACGCAAAACGCGTGGTTGGCTAATCGTGAAGCTGTGTGATAATACCGCTACTCTGGTGATCTGGCTCTGCGCGTTGTCTCGGCATCCAGGCCATCGGCACACGGCACAACCGAATGCTCCTCGACTGGGTCTACGGGCTCTTTTCGAACGACCTTGCCATTGATCTTGGCACGGCGACGACGTTGACTTTCGTTCGCGGCAAGGGAATCGTGTCGAACGAGCCGTCGGTGGTGGCGGTTCAGCGCACCGGCAACGGCACCAAGAAGGTATTGGCGGTGGGCAAGCAGGCCAAGGAGATGTTGGGGCGCACGCCCGGAAACATCGCGGCCGTGCGTCCCATGAAGGACGGGGTCATTGCCGACTTCGAGGTGGCCGAGGCGATGTTGCGCTACTTCATCCAGCGCGTGCACAACCGGCAGACCCTGGTCAAACCGCGCATCATCATCGGCGTGCCCTCCGGCATCACCGAGGTCGAAAAGCGCGCCGTGCGCGACTCGGCCCTGGCCGCTGGTGCGCGCGAGGTGTACCTGATCGAGGAACCCATGGCCGCCGCCATCGGCGCCGGCCTGCCCGTCACCGAGCCTTCGGGCAACATGATTGTCGACATCGGCGGTGGCACCACCGAGGTGGCGGTGATCTCGCTCTCCGGTATCGTCGCAGCCCGGTCCATCCGCGTGGCAGGCGACAAGATGGACGAGGCCGTGGTCGCCTACATCCGGCGCAAGTACAACCTGCTCATTGGTGAGCGCACTGCGGAGCTGGTCAAGAAGCAGATTGGCAACGCTTACCGGCTGGAAGAAATCGAGTCCATGGAGATCAAGGGCCGCGACCTCATCGCCGGCGTGCCCAAGACCATCGTGGTGACCAGCGACGAAATCCGCGAAGCCCTGGCCGAGCCGATCGGAGCCATCGTGGAGGCCGTGCGCTCGGTGCTGGAACGCACCCCGCCCGAGCTGGCGGCCGACATCGTAGACCGCGGCATCGTGCTCACCGGCGGCGGATCGCTCTTGCGCAACCTGGACGTGCTGCTGCGGGAAGAGACCGGGTTGCCGGTCATGGTTTCCGACTCGCCCGAGTGCGCCGTGGTACTGGGAACCGGCCGTGCGCTCGACGAGTTGGCCCTGCTCAAGGAAGTTGCCCTGCAGTAGGTGTCCGTTTCGAGTGGATTGCCCGGTCCGGCCGCCTTACATTTGCTGTCGCTGTGAATGCAGGAATGCTCCCGTCGGGGCACCGACAGAAAATCCGCGAGGCGGTGATCATTATGGCGGCCTTTCTCACCGCCCTGTTCCTGCTGCGCCAGAGCGCCAAGTCGCCTGAATATCTGTCGCCCGTGGATCGCGGCATTCTTGCGCTGGTCACGCCGCTGCAGTCGCGCATGGCTCGCCTGGCCCGCAGCATCGGTCACGCCGCTGGCCAGTATGTCGATCTCGTGCACGTGCGCGCCGAGGCCGAAGCCTTGCACGACGAAAACGGCCGCCTGCGTGCCGAGCTACTCGAGGCCAAGCGCGGCGCGGCCGAGAGCGTGCGCTTCCAGAGGCTGCTCGGCCTGCGCAACGCGGTGACCGCGGAGACCTTGGTTGCGCGGGTCATCGCCATCGACGTCTCGCCCTACTTCCGCGTGGCGCGCATCCAGCTCGACCGAGGGGAAGGCCTGGTCAGCCGTGGCATGCCGGTCATCACGCCCGACGGCGTGGTAGGTCGGATCAATCGCGTTGCGGGCGACACCTCGGATATTCTGCTTTCGGTGGATCCCCGTTCAGCCATCGACGTGGTGCTGCCGCGCTCCGGCGGTCGCGGCATTCTGCGCGGCAAGCCGGGCGAGAATGGCTACCGCTGTGCCATCGAGTACCTGATGCAGGGCGAGCAGGCCAAGGAGGGCGACCTGGTAGTAACCAGCGGTCTGGCCGGTTTCCCGCGCGATCTTCCGGTGGGCAAGGTCAGCCGAGTAGCCCGCAACTCGGCCGGGCTGTCGCAGGAACTGGAGGTTTCGCCCGACGTGGACTTCGCGCGACTCTCCGAGGTGCTGGTGGTGGTGGCGCCCGCGCCGCCCGCCGACCCCGAAGCAAGCACGCACAAGCCGCTTGTCCCCAGCCACGGATTGGGGGTGTATCGCTAATGCGCTCTCTCGCCACCCTGATCGTCGGCTTGCTGCTGCTGTTGCTGCAGTCCACGGTGATGGAGTTCTCTCCCGTGCACCTGGTGACGCCGACCCTGGGCCTGCTCACCGTGCTCTACATCGGTCTGTCGCCGCTCAAATGGGCACCGGGCGCGGCCGCGCTAGTTGGGCTGTCGCTGGGCTATCTCTTCGACCTGGTGTCGGGGGCGCCACGCGGAGTCCACGCCTTCGTGTTTCTGGTGATGGCGCTCTTTGCCCGGGTCTTGGCTTCGCGACTCGCGGTGCGCGGCGTGGTGCTCAAGGCGGCGGCGGCCTTCGTCGCCAGCCTGCTTTCCGCCCTACTTATCGTCGTGGTACGCGCCCAGGTCAGCCCGGAGACCGGCTACGGCGGTCTCCGCATGGCGCCACTCGAAGCCCTGCTGACGGCTGTGTTTGGACCACCCGTGCTGTGGTTGTTGGGGCGTCTCGACGGCCGCCTGGACCCAGCGCTGCTGCGGGTCGGGCTGTCGCGCCGACGCGCGCGCGCGCTGGGGCCAGGACTGCCGCCCCGCTGATCTCTTGCCATGGATATCGCCGGGCAAGATGCCGAACTCCCCGAGATTAGACACCGGGCTCGCTACCTGTCCGGCTTGGTGGCCTTGCTGTTCTTGGGTCTTGCCGCGCGGCTTTTCTACCTGCAGATCGTCGAAGGCGACAGCTACTACCGCACCACGGCTGACAGCATCGTGCGCACCGTGGTGCTTCCGGCGGTTCGCGGTCAGATCCGCGACCACAAGGGCCGCGTATTGGCCACCATGGTTCCCTCCTACGATGTTCAGGTGCTGCCCTCCCAGCTCACCCACGAAGCCTACCTGCGCTTGCGCGAGATCCTCGGTCCCGATGTGGAGGGCGTGCCGACCTGGGAGGCCATTGTCGAGGAGGCGCAAAAAGGCAAAGACCGCACCATGGTGGCGGCCGAGGACGTCAAGCGCGACGTGATGGCCCAACTCGAGACCGCGCTCGACAAGCCCGGCATCAAGGTGGTGGCGGTGCAGCGACGTCACTACCCCTTCGGCCCGCTGGCCAGCCACGCCATCGGCTACATGAACGAGGTTTCCGCGGAAGAGCTGCGCACGCGCAAAGACGAGGGGTACCACTCGGGTGATTCCGTGGGCCGCACCGGTATCGAACGCCAGTGGGAGCCCTATTTGCGCGGCCAGAAGGGATTCGAACGGATGGTGGTCAACCGGCGTGGGCTGCGCCGCACCGACGTGCGCATCGCCGATCTGGTGGAGGGACCGGTGAGTCAGGCGGCGGTTCCCGGCAACAACCTGGTCTTGACCTTGGACATGGACTTGCAGCGGATTGTCGAGCGCGCCTTGCGCGGCTCACGGGCCGCGGCGGCGGTGTTTGTCGACGTGGACAGCGGCCGCATCCTGGCGCTGGCGTCCAAGCCTAGCTTCGACCCCAACTTGATGTCGCGCGGCCTCTCCCCCGAAGCAGTGTCGCGTATCCTAAGCGATCGATTGCGCCCTTTCCGTGACAAGGCCCTGTCCGACACCTACAACCCCGGCTCGACGTTCAAGGTCGTTACCGCCGCAACTGCGCTGGAAGAAAAGCTGGTCACCCTCGAGGACAAAGTGCGCTGCGCTGGCTACATTCAGGTGGGCCGGCGCCGCTTCCGCTGCTCCAAAGTGCACAAGACGGTCAACCTGCACGACGCCATCGTGCAGAGCTGCAACGTCTTCTTCTACGACCTGGGCTCGCGGCCGGGCATGATGAATCGGCTAGCCAAGTTCGCCAACGAATTCGGGCTGGGCGCGCCATCGGGGTTGGGACTGAACAACGAGCAGGCTGGCTTTGTGCCCACGGAAGAATGGCACCGCGCCCAGGCCAGCACCAGCGGCAAGAGTGAAGGCTTCGTGATCGGGCACGCACTCAATACCGCTATCGGCGAGGGCGCTACCCGCGTGACCGTGCTGCAGATGGCACTCGCGTATGCGGCCATCGCCAACGGTGGCAAGCTGTGGTTGCCACAGATCGTGGAACGGGTGGAATCGCCCGACGGCAAGGTGGTCGAGGAGTTTCCCCCGCGCGTGCGCCGGGATCTGGTCGTGTCCGCCGAATCGCTGGCCATTATCCGCAGCGGACTCGACGGTGTGGTTTCCGATCCCAAGGGAACCGCATACAAGGCGCGCTCACACCATATCGAGGTAGCCGGCAAGACCGGTACCGCGCAGGTATATCGGGGCGGGCGCGCCGGCAAAGATGATCCTCCCCTGCCCTACGAGCGCGTCGACCATGCCTGGTTCGTGGGCTATGCCCCCGCCGCCAAGCCCCGCATCGCCTTCGCCGTGTTCGTCGAACACGGCGGACATGGCGGCGCAGTGGCAGCGCCGGTGGCCGTGGAGATTGTCGACAACTACTTCGAGACTGTGCTGCCACCTGAAGCGCGGTCCCCACCCCATCTGGCACGCCACGCCGGGCACAGTTCGAGCCGGGGAGACTCTCTCCTGCCGTCCAGCTTGGGTGAGTCGCGGCCCGATCCGCCGCCTCCACCGAACGCTCCCAACCTGCCCGGCAAGAACCAACCGGCTCTGCCGCCTGGCTCGGTCGACAAGGAGGATCACTAGTGGCACGGGTTGTCTCTTGGCGCAAACTGCGCTTCCGCTTCGACTGGATGCTGACCGCGGCCACCCTGGTGTGCATCTCGCTCGGGCTGCTCAACTTGTGGAGCGCCGTGCGCGAGCGCCAGTTTCACCTGTTTGCGCAACAGCTCTCTTGGGCCGCGGTTGGGGGTCTGCTGTTTCTGGCCGTGGCCAGTTTCGACTACCGGGTGATCGCGCGCATGGGCTACCTGCTCTACGGCTTCGGCATCGCGTTGCTGGTGACTGTGCTCATTCACGGAAAGATGGTGGGTGGCTCGCGGCGCTGGTTCGACCTGGGCGCCTTTCACCTGCAGCCCTCCGAGCTGATGAAGGTCCTGACCATCATCGCTCTGGCCAAGTACGTGCACGAGACTCCCGCGCTCGACGGGCGGTCTTTGCGCCACATCTTGGTGCCCATCTTCCTCGCCGGCCTGCCCTTTCTCCTCATCGCCGCGCAACCGGATCTGGGCACCGCGCTCATCGTCGTGCTGATCTTCGCCACCGTCATGCTGACCGCGCGCCTTCGCCTGAAGACCATGGCCGGGATCGCCTTGGTGGTGGCGCTGGCCGCCACTCCCCTGTGGGAATACGCCCTGCACGACTATCAGCGCAACCGCATCCTGGCCTTCATCAACCCAGCGATCGACCCGGCCACCGCGTGGCAACCACGCCAAGCCATGAACGCCGTGGGTTCGGGACGGCTCATCGGCAAGGGATTCTTGCAGGGGACACAGATCCGGCTGCGCTCGCTGCCGGCACTGTGGACGGACTTTCCCTTTGCGGTGTGGGCCGAGGAATGGGGATTCCTCGGCTGCATGGTGGTGCTTCTCGCCTACGCCCTGCTCGCTCTTTGGGTGATCAAGATCGGACGCGAAGCCCGCGATCGCTTCGGCATTACGGTCTGCGTGGGCGTGGCCGCTATGCTTTGCTGGCAGGTGGTCGTCAACATCGGCATGGTGACCGGGCTGCTTCCGGTGGTCGGCGTGACCTTGCCCCTGCTCAGCTACGGCGGATCGAGCGCGCTGACCGTCATGCTTGCGCTGGGACTGGTGATGAACGTGTCGGTGCGACGGTTCGCGTACTAGTTCTTCGGCGACCACATGGCGCCCTTCAATGCAATTCGGTCGAGAAAAGATGGCGCGTAAACTGCCGATCCTCACGCTCTGCCCGGCGATCACGGACAACCTGTCTCCCAAATGTGGCAACTCGGGTGACCGGTGCATTCGGTTAGCGACATTGTCAGGCAATCGACGTCGTGAAAGCACCCAACGGTCCAGACGCAGCCTTTGAACTCCTCGCACCAGGCCTGGTTGTCTGGGCCTACACAGGAAGCGTTGCTGCAGACCCCAGAAGCACTTCCCGCTGCTGAGCAAAGGCAGCCATTCTCGACGGCACATTCTGCCGATGAGGGACACGAGGAAACCGACTGCTTGGTGCAATAGACCTCCTGATCAATCGACTCACAGTACTTACACCTGCCTCCGCAGGAAGAAAGCGGAAGTAGGCTCGCGACCAGAAGCGCTATTGCCCCCACGCCAGCGCCTACACCCGCAATCCAAAGCCCTCTAGCCATGCCAGCCGATCCTCGCTCAGCGATCCGATCTCGACTTTCCATGTGCCCATCTCAGTTTCCTGCTGCCTGGATTTCTCAAGGCATTCTTGTATCACGCATCATGACATAGGCGAGCGGTGGCCGTCCATATCGTCCGATGTCCCTGCGGCGAACACATCCGCTGCAACGGCTTGCTGGGCAGCTTTCCTCGATGGGCGCCTCACACCTCTCCTCGATCGATCCACTTCGGAACGCTCGTGACCTTGTAGCGCTCAAGAAGTTGGAGCAACAGAACAGGATCCTGCTCTAGGAAGGCCATCTGCCGATGTTCGGGCCGGAGAAACCGCTGAGACACGAGTACGTCTAGGAATTGGAGTAGCGGCGCGAAGAAATCCTTGGCACCAAGGAGGCCCAAAGGCTTCTGGTGGAGACCAAGTTGTGCCCAGGTCCACATCTCAAAGAACTCCTCAAGAGTACCAAGTCCGCCGGGCATGGCGATGAAAGCATCCGCCAGTGCGGCCATCATTTCTTTCCGCTCGTGCATGCTCGAAACCACGTGCAGCTCGGTCAACGAATCATGAGCAACCTTCTTCTCCACAAGCGCACGCGGAACGACACCAATGACCTTGCCGCCAGCAGCAAGTACGGAGTCGGCGAGAGCACCCATGAGTCCCACCTTCGCGCCGCCGTACACAAGCACGCGGTCGGTTTCAGCAATGACCTTCCCGAGCGCTTTCGCGCCGGCCATGAAGAGTGGGTCGGCACCTGGACTTGAACCGCAATACACGCATATGCTTCGCATCGAATTTCAGCTTCTCCTGTCCGCCGAACGGGTTGCCGTTCACCAGCGGGGTTGCCGCCGAGTCGACCATACGCCGACCAAGCTGGCACGGTCGGTTCCTGTCAGCAAAGTCCGCCAGGCCGAGTTGTCACCCAGTTCTACCTTGTTGGCGGCGCCAAGTCCCAGCGCTATAGCGCTAACCCGCGGCGTGCAAGCGCCGTCGGGTTCAACGCCATTATGCCGGCCTTGCATCGTACAACGACATCATGATAGATTGAAAAAGCGTTGTACGGAGGAAACCATGTCGACGGTTACGCTATCGCCGAAGTTCCAGGTTGTCATCCCTCTTCAGATCCGTGAAACCCTTGGGCTAAAGCCTGGGCAGAAGGTTGAAGCGCTGCAGTACCTTGATCGCGTCGAGTTCATTCCTGTCCGGTCACCGCGGGCGATGCGTGGCTTCTTGAAGGGTATCAACACGACGGTACCTCGCGACAAGGATCGAGGGTGAACGTTGTCGATTCTTCCGCGTGGCTAGAATACTTCGCGGACGGCCCGAATGCGGGATTCTTCGCACCGGCGATCGAGGCTACCGATGAGCTAGTGGTTCCGTCGATCTGCCTACTAGAAGTATTCAAACGGGTATGTCAGCAGCGAGGTGAAGGCCCTGCGCTTCAGGTGGTGGCGGTGATGCAGCAGGGGCGTGTCGTAGACCTTGATTCCGCTTTGGCGCTGATTGCGGCCAAGATTGGAAGCGACACGAAGCTGGCCCTCGCCGACAGCGTCGTACTTGCGACTGCCCGGCAGGCCGAAGCGACGTTGTGGACGCAGGACGCAGACTTCGAAGGCCTGCCGGGCGTGAAGTTTCGGGCAAAGAAGGGTGCTGCTCGGCCTGGCTAACGCCTCGCCGTTCAGCGGTGTGGGCGCCGCCAAGCCGGCGCCACGATTCTACACGATTTCACTGCGGCGACCCCGTCTGCTGCAATGGCTTTATGGGCGGCTCGCCATCGCCCGTGACTATGGTGTTCGCTTTGCAGAGACATGCGTGTCGTCGCGGCCCGGCCCGTCGGCCGTCGACTTCCCGGTCGTATTCACCCAATTTTCAGTCCGTCGTCGCCTGGAACCATCCTACAGCTGCGCTCATCTCCAAGCGTGAGTTGACCAGAAGGTAAGTGTCCTTCCGGTGGGCCTGCACA
>PMJO01000179.1:0-12186 GCA_003158455.1 Myxococcales bacterium
GTAGCGCGGATCCGGGATGGGGTAGAGGGTGATCATTATGCTCTGGGGCGCCCCCTCCGCCTTGGGGAGCTGCTGCCAGATCTCCTCGGTAAGGAACGGCATGAATGGGTGCAGAAGGCGCATTGCCACCTCCAGCGCGGTAACCAGTGTCCCCTGGATCTTCCAACGCTCCGCCGCCTTGCTGGGATCCTGCAGACGCACCTTGGCCAGCTCGATGTACCAGTCGCAGATGTCGTTCCAGATGAAGTGGTACAGCCCTTGTGCCGCCTCGGCGATCTTGAAGTCATCCAGGGCGCGGTTGGTCTCCTCGCTGGTGCGCTGGGCCCGTGACAGGATCCAGCGCTCGGGCAGGTCGAACTCTGCTTTGTCGGGGTCGTCTGCGGTCCGGTCGGCAAACTGGTTGGCGTCGTAGTCGGTGAGATTCATTAAGGCGAAGCGAGTCGCGTTCCAGATCTTGTTGGCAAAGCGCCGCGCGTCCTCGACCTGGGACAGGGAAAACTTGATGTTCCTGCCTTGCGCGGCCTGGGTGGTCATCCAGGCCAGCGCGAAGCGCAAGGGATCCGCCCCATGCTTCTGCGCCACCTCGAGAGGGTCGATGGTGTTGCCCTTGACCTTGGACATCTTGTCGCCCTTCTCGTCGGTCACCATGGTGTGCAGGTACACCGTGCGGAAGGGAACCTTCTTCATGAAGTGAAGCCCAGCCATCAGCATGCGGGCCACCCAGAAGAACAGGATGTCGTACCCGGTCTCCATCACGCTGGTGGGGTAGAAGGTGCGCAGATCGCGTGTCTCGTCGGGCCAGCCCAGGGTCGCGAAGGGCCACAGCCACGAGGAAAACCAGGTATCGAGCACATCTTCGTCTTGCTTGAGGTTCACGCCTCCGCACTTGTTGCACGCCGCGGGAGTCGTGCGCGCCACCGTGATGCCGGCGCAGCTTGCGCAATACCAGGCCGGGATACGATGTCCCCACCAGAGCTGGCGCGAAATGCACCAGTCACGGATGTTGTTCATCCAATGGAAGTAGGTCTTGCTCCAGCTCTCCGGCACGAAGCGAGTCTTGCCCTGCTCGACTGCTTCGATGGCCGGCTTGGCCAGCGGTTCCATCTTGACGAACCACTGGGTGGACAGCATCGGCTCCACCACGGTGTGACAGCGCTGGCAGTGCCCGATGGCGTGGACATGCGGCTGGCTGCCCCGTTCGAGCCCCAGTGCCACGATCTTGGCCTTGACCTGCTTGCGCGCCTCGAATCGATCCAACCCAGCGAACTGCCCGCCCGCAGCGGTCACCACGCCCTTCTCGTCGAAAATCGAGATGAAGCCCAGCTTGTGGCGCTGCCCGCATTCGAAATCGTTTGGGTCGTGCGCCGGCGTGACTTTCACCGCGCCCGTCCCGAACTTTGGATCGACCAAGATCGGGTCGGCGATTACGGGGAACGTGCGATCGGCAAACGGGTGCCGGAGCAGCTTGCCAATCTTCGCCTTGTGGCGCGGATCATCGGGGTGCACCGCCACTGCCGTGTCGCCCAGCATGGTCTCCGGCCGCGTGGTGGCGACCACGACCTCGCCAGTTCCATCGGCAAGCGGATAGGCAAACTCCCACAGCTCGCCCTGCGCGCCCTCGTCGTGCTCGACCTCGAGATCAGACAGTGCGGTTCGGCAGGAGACACACCAGTTGATGAGACGCCGATCCCGGTAGATGAGCCCCTCTTCGTGCAAGCGCACGAAGGCCTCGATGACCGCGCGCGAGTAGTCGGGCTCCATGGTGAACTTCAGGCGATCCCAGTCGAGCGAGCAGCCCAGCACCTTGAGCTGCTCCAAAATGCGGCTGCCGTAGCGCTCGCGCCACTTCCAGATGCGCTTGACGAATTCTTCGCGCCCGATGTCGTGGCGGGATTTCTTCTCGGTCGCGCGCAGCTCGCGTTCCACCACCATCTGGGTGGCGATGCCGGCGTGGTCGGTGCCCGGCAACCACATGGCGTTGTACGCAGCCATGCGCCGCCAGCGCACCAGGATGTCCTGGATCGTGCAGGTGAGCGCATGGCCCATGTGCAGCGACCCCGTCACATTGGGGGGCGGAATCACGATGCAGAAGGGCGCCTTGGGTGTGGCCGCCTCGGCGTGGAAGTAGCGGCAGTTCAGCCACTCCTGGTACCAACGGGACTCGATAGCGGCAGGATCATAGGTTTTCGCGAGATCGGTCATGGGTGCTACGCAAAACCCTTCGCTATTTTTTGGCCGCGACCAGGCGATCCAATTCCTGCCTTATGATCACTTCGGCCAGCTCTGGCACCACTTCCCAAACCACCTGCTCGATGATCTCACGCGAAAGCTTGGCGATCGCCTCGTACTCGCGACCGCGGGCAGCGATGGCCGCGACCTTCTGATCGATGGCCGACGACACGGCTGCGACCAGAGGGGCGGGCGCGGCGGGAGGCGCCACCACGGGCATGCTTCCCGATCGCCGAGCCGGTGCCTGCGCACCCATAGCGGTTGGCGGCACTGGCGTGGCGGGGGGTGCCACCGCGGGCATGCTTCCCGATCGCCGGAGCGGTGCCTGCGCAGCGGTTGGCGGCACCGGCGGGGCGGGGGGCGCCACCGCGGGCATGCTTCCCGATCGCCGGAGCGGTGCCTGCGCAGCGGTTGGCGGCACCGGCGCGGGTGCGACTGGGATGGGCGGTGCTGCTCGAGGCGCGGGCGGAGGAGCACTCGGGCGTGGCACCGGCGGCCGCGCCACCGCCGGTGGAGTGGGCGGGGTTGACGGGACTTGGGGAGGCCCACCCATAGACGGGAAGCCCATTATGGTTCGGCTGGCGGTGGGACGTGGGGGACTTGCCGCCGGCGGCGCTGCGGTCACGCCAGGCAGTGCTGGCGCAGGCCGACTCGCCGGCGCAGGAGTCCGCGGGGACACACCGGGAATCAGCGAAGGCCTACTCCCTGTACTGGGCGGCGCTGCAGCGGTAGCTGCAGGCCGGGCCCCAGACCAGGCCGGCGTCCGGCTGGCCCATGCCGCCGAGCCCGCCGCAGAGCCGCGCTCGATGGTGAACTCGCCGTAGCTTTCGTCCTCTTCGAGCGCGGACATCTCGTCTGCGACAACGCCGTGCTCGAACGGCGGCCACGGGGAAGTCGGGGCTGCTCGCCCAGGCGCCGCCTCGGCGATCGCGGCGGGAGCCGGTCGCGCCGGAGCCAGCAGGGCCGCGCTCACGCTGTCGAGCAGCGCCTGGCTGTCGAATGGCTTGAGCAGATGACCGTCGGCACCGACCCGACGCCCGCGCGCTTCGTCGAAAGGGTTCTGGCTGGACGCCAGGATGTGTACAGGCACGCCGCGCAGAGATGGATCGGCCTTCAACGACGAGCACAAATCATAGCCATTGCCCGCTCCTAGCACCGCGTCAGCTATGACCAAGTCGGGCCGCCCACCCTTTGCTGCGACCATGGCCTCATCCACCGATCGGGCGGTCAGCAGGGTGTAGTCCTCACCGCCCAGGACCATAGCGAAGGCCTTCTGAATCGTCAGGCTGTCGTCGGCAACCAGTATGCGTTTGCCCATCAAGTATCCAAGCGGTCTTCTTTCGATAACACGGGGAGGAGGGAGGGTCAATTACAGTAGGGAAAAGTGCACTTTCACGGGACACGGCTATGATGGGAGGCGGCGTTCAGAAACTTGCGCCTTGCCCACCTGATGGTCCGAATTCCCGAGTATCCGCCGTCCCACGTTTTCCCCTGTGCGGCGCTGCGCCAGCTACTGGCCGTCGGGCTCGCGCTGGCAGTCTCTCTCTTGGCCCGGCGGCCGGCCCAGGCTGCTGAACCCGACCCCTGGTTTGGCCGCGACAAGGTTATGCACCTCAGCGTCAGCTTCGCCCTGGCCGGTACCAGCTACGCGACCGCAGCGGGCGTCAGCAAGCGCACCAGCGTTCGGCTGCTGTCGGGCGCCGGCTTTGCCTTCTCGGCAGGAATCGCCAAGGAACTCTATGACCAGTCACGAGGAGCGGGCTTTTCCTGGCGCGACCTCACCTGGGACGCCATCGGCACGGCGAGCGGAACATTAGTTGCGTGGCTGGTCGACCGATATCTCTTTTGATGACACGGAGAAACTCATGAAGGAATCCCCACCCACGGCCCACAATCCTATTGCCTACAAGAACGAAGATTTTATGGCCACCGACTACGCACGCCCCTTGCGCATCCTGGCCGAGTACCTTGAGCCGATGCAACGCTTCGCGCGCGAGGGCATCCGCGGTACCGTGGTCTTCTTTGGCTCCGCCCGGCTGGACCCCAAGGGGCCACTCGGCCGCTACTACGAAGACGCTCGCACCTTGGCCCGCTTGCTGACCACGTGGTCCGCCAGTCTGCCCGAGGGCCCGGGACGCCTGGTGGTGTGCTCGGGCGGCGGCGGCGGCATCATGGAGGCCGCCAACCGCGGCGCCGCCGATGCGGGCGGGCGCAACATCGGGCTCAACATCAGTCTGCCCGAGGAGCAGAACACCAACCCCTACGTGACGCCCGAGCTATCCTTCGAGTTCCGATACTTCTTCATGCGCAAGCTGTGGTTTGCCCATATGGCGCGCGCCATCGCGGTGTTTCCGGGGGGATTCGGCACACTCGACGAAATGTCCGAGATTCTGACCCTGGCGCAAACCCACAAGCTGGACCGTCGGATCACGGTGCTCCTCTACGGCGAGAGCTACTGGAGGGAAATCATCAATTTCGATGCCCTGATCCGCTACGGAATGATCGGCCAGGCAGACTTGGATCTCTTCCGCTTCGCCGACGATCCGCAGACCGCACTCGCTCTGCTCACCGAAAGCCTGGCCTCCGAACTGCAAGCGCCCTCGCCCGCGTTCGCGCGCTCGCGCACATCGCAAAACACTTGGCTCTATCAAAGGAGTGGCGATTGATCGAGATTCAATGCATCGGGGCAGCCCGTCAGGTTACCGGCTCCAAGCACCTGCTACGGACCTCGCGGGCAACCATTTTGCTCGACTGTGGTCTATTCCAGGGCCGCCGCAAGGAAGCTGCCGAACAGAACCGCGCCATCGCCCAACACGTCCCCATCGATGACTTGGACGCGGTGGTGCTTTCCCACGCGCACATCGACCACGCGGGCGCCCTGCCCTTGCTGGCCAAGCGGGGCTACCACGGGCCCATCTACGCCACACCGGCGACCCGCGACCTGTGCGGCCCCATGCTGCTCGACGCAGCCATGATTCAGGAAGCCGACGCGCGGCACATCCAGAAGTTGATCGAGCGCGAACATCTGGACATGGAGCCAGCGCAACCGCTCTACAACCACGAAGATGTCACCGCATTGCTGGGCCAGATGGTGGCCCTGCCCTACCGGCGCGCCCAGGAGATCGCGCCCGGGGTGGTGCTCAAGTTCTTGGACGCCGGCCACGTGCTGGGCAGCGCGGTGGTGGTACTGGACGTCGAGGAAGACGACACGCGCATCGCTTTCGCGGTGGACTTGGGCCGCAAAGGCCTGCCCATCCTGCGTGAACCGGAAGTCCCCGGCGGAATCAACTGTCTCATCATGGAGAGCACATACGGCGACCGCTTGCACGCGCCCATCGAGGAGGTCGACAGCGCCCTGGCTGCCGCGATCAATCGCACCGCCAAGCGGGGCGGCAAGATCATCATCCCGTCCTTCGCCCTCGAGCGAGCGCAGGAAGTCGTCTATTCCATAAAACGCCTGCGCAAAGCCAACCAGGTGCCGGCCCTGCCCGTGTACGTGGACTCGCCGCTGACCGTCAAACTGACCGACGTCTTCAAAATGCACCCCGAGTGCTACGACAAGGAAACCTACGCCATGTTGGTCAGCGGCGATTCGCCCTTCGACTTCGACGGCCTCCACTACGTGTCCGACAAGGAAGAATCGAAAGCCCTCACCGCCAGCGCTGGCCCGCACATCGTGATCTCGGCCAGCGGCATGTGCGAAGCCGGCCGCATCCTGCACCACTTGCGCGAAGGGATCGAGGACCCGCGCAACACCATTCTCATCGTCGGCTATCAGGCGCAGCACACGCTCGGCCGCCGCATCGTCGAGCGCCATCGCGAGGTCAAGGTCTTCGGGGTCATGCGCCGATTGGCGGCCGAGGTGGTGGTACTCAACGGCTTTTCCGCCCACGCCGACCAGAAGGATCTCATCGAATTCGCCGAGGGCGTGCGCAGCCTGGGCAAGCTCCGTCAGGTGCTGCTGGTCCACGGCGAGCCCCCGGCGCAGGCGGTCTTGATCGCCGAACTGACCAAGAACGGATTCGCCAAAGTGCAAGCTCCGGGACCGGACGAAAGAATTCGGGTATAGCCTGGCGGCCACAACCAGGGGCGAGAGATAGTTCATCTCCTCAGCCACCCGCCGCCGAGCACACAGGGGTGAGAGGGGAGGCGACAGAGCCAGAGGGAGGATGTTCCAACGTTCCAAGAGAATCTTTGCGGCTTGCCAAGAATTCGACGCTGGTGGCAAGGGGCGACACCTTGCCTCGCCTGCACGCGCGAGGGACGCTATGCTTGCCCCTGACATGGACGAGCGACAGTGTTTGTTGGTCATCTTCGGCGCCTCGGGCGATCTCACGCGACGCAAGCTCATTCCAGGCTTGTTCGAGTTGCACGTCGCCGGNNCGAGTTCGCCGGCCGCCTGCACTACCTGGCGGCCGATGCCACCCGCACCGAAGACTGGCCGCGCATCGCACAGGCCATGTGTCAGCAGCAGGTAGCCCACGACACCGGGGGCGAAATCCTGTTCTATCTCTCCGTCGGTCCGGAGCTTTATGAAAGCATCATTCAGAACATCGGCGCCATCCAGCCGAACAAGGGCCCACGGCGCTGGTGTTCTGCCGAGTCCAACCCGGCCGCCCGCCAACGCATCATCGTCGAAAAACCCTTTGGCCGCGACCTGCAGAGCGCGGAGCATTTGAATCGCGTCCTGGGCCGCGTCTTCGACGACGACGACGTATTCCGCATCGACCACTACCTGGGCAAAGAGACGGTGCAGAACCTGTTGGTCTTTCGTTTTGCCAACCTGCTCTTCGAGCCGCTGTGGAACCGGTTGTACATTGATCACGTTCAGATCACGGCGGCGGAAACTGTGGGCGTGGGCAACCGCGCGGCCTACTACGATTCTGCCGGGGCCATGCGCGACATGATCCAGAGCCACCTGCTGCAGCTCATGGCGGTGGTCGCCATGGAGCCGCCCAATTCCTTCCGCGCCTCCGACCTGCGCAGCGAACAGCGCCATGTGCTTGAGGCGGTGCGACCAATCGCCCTGGATGAGGTGCCCCGGCTCGCGGTGCGCGCACAGTACACCCGCGCCCAGATCGACGGCGCGGTCGTGCCCGGCTACCGCGAAGAGCCCGGCGTGCCGGCCAACAGCTCGTGCGACACCTTCGCCGCACTCAAAATCTTCATCGACAACTGGCGTTGGGAGGGCGTCCCCTTCTTCCTGCGCACCGGCAAGTGCATGCGGCGCAAGCTCACCCAGTTCGTCATCAACTTCAAGCCCGCGCCCCACCTGTTCCGCAACGTCGACGGCGGCGAGATTCGACCGAGCCCCAACCGTCTGGTCGTCAACGTGCAACCCGACGAAGGCATCAGCCTGCGTTTCGAAGGCAAGGTTCCTGGGCTGGGACTGCACATCCAGTCGGCCGTGCTCGACTTCGACTATCGCCAGCAGTTCAAAGCCGAGCCGTTCGAGGCCTACGCGACGTTGCTGCTGGACGCGATCCGGGGCAACCAGTCGCTCTACAAGGATCGCCACGAGATTGAGGCCGCCTGGCGCATCGTCATGCCGGTGCTCGACTACTGGCAAGGTCACCCGGGCCAGGGCCTTGCGCCCTACCCTGCGGGAAGCTGGGGACCGGCGGCCGCCGACGAGCTGATCAAGCCGCACGGACCGTGGCGCAACCCGGAGACCACGGTGTCGCGCACCGAGCCGGCAGCCCCGCCCGATTTCGACTTGCCGGCATGAGCGTCGAGGATGATCTTCGCGGCTTGCGCGGTCGGCTCGTCATCGAAGCCTCGCCCGAGGCGGTGGCGAAACGGTTGGCCAATGATCTCGCGCTCTTGCTGTGCCAGCGGATTTGCGAGACCGGCACTACCCACCTGGCCCTATCGGGCGGCTCCAGTCCGGAGCGGCTCTACCACTTGCTGGCAACCGAGGCGCGCTACACCGCGCGCGACTGGGCGCTAACCCACCTGTGGCTGGTCGACGAGCGCTGCGTGCCTGATGACGATCCCAGGCTAAACTTCGCCATGATTCGATCCGCGCTGCTAGACAACGTTCCGATTCCCCCTGCGCGCGTCCATGCCATGCCGGTCGCCCTAGCCCACGGCGATCGTCGCTATGAGGATGATCTACGCCGGGATCTCGCCGGCGGCCGTCTGGATGCTGCCGTGCTGGGCATGGGTCCTGACGGCCACACCGCCAGCCTGTTTCCGTATTCGCCGGCCCTCGACGAGCGGCAACGCTGGGTGGTCTTCAACGACGGCGAATACGTGTTTGCGCCCCGCCCACGCATGACCATGACCTACCCTCTCCTCCGCGCTACTCGCTTTCTCGCCGTGCTGGTCACTGGAGCCAACAAGCACGCCGCCCTGCTAGCAGCCGCCCGCGCGCCCGACGATCTTCACGTGCATCCCATCGTAGGCATCAAACCCGCCAAGGACGGCGAGCTGGTGTGGTACCTGGACCGGGCTGCGGTCGAGGGATAGCCAAGCGCACCCTGCGCCATCTCCTCGCAGCCCTGTGTTCTTTGAGGCGCGCACGTGTTTCCTTGCGGCCGAGAACCTGTATGATCCCACAGCATGGTCATGCGACTCATCAGTCGATCCGCCCTGTTTCTGGCCGCCGCAGCCCTCTCGCCGGGAGGCATGAAGATGCCTCTCGCCTCCTTCAGCGCCGATGACGATCACACGCGCGGTGCGAAAACCGACTGCACCGTGGTTGCCAGCACAATCACCGAAACCGGTGTAAACGTCTCGCTGCCAGGCCTTGCCTTCACCTCAGTCAGCGCGGGCGCAGGCCACACCTGCGGCGTGAAGACCGACGGAACCCTGGCGTGTTGGGGCGACAACGAGTATGGCGAAGCTAGGCCGCCCCGAGGCAGGTTCGCCTCGGTCAGCGCGGGCGTAGTGCACACCTGTGGCGTGAGGACCAACGGAACCATCACCTGCTGGGGTTACGACAAGGATTGGAATTTCGGCCAAGCCAAGCCGCCCGTGGGCACGTTTTCCTCGGTCAGTGCGGGTCGGGAGCACACGTGCGGGGTAAGGACCAACGGCAGGGTCGCCTGCTGGGGCAGAAACGAACACGGCGAAACCAATCCGCCACCAGGCAGATTCGCTTCGGTGAGTACGGGTGGGCACCACACGTGCGGCGTGAAGATAGATGGAACCGTCGCCTGCTGGGGCGAAAACCAACACGGCCAAAGCAAACCGCCGTCAGGCTCCTTCGCCTCTGTCAGCGCGGGGGCCGATCTCACCAGGGACCAGAGCTTCGCGTGCGGCGTGAAGACCGACGGAACCGTCGCCTGCTGGGGCCGCATCGACGCGCCTCCTGCGGGAACGTTCACCTCCGTCAGAGCAGGTGGACACCATGCGTGCGGCGTGATGACCAACGGTAGCCTCGCCTGTTGGGGTGTCCCTGCCGGCGAATGCACACCACCCGCCGGCACGTTCACCTCGGTCAGCGTGGGCGGAGGGTACGCCTGCGGCGTGATGAGCAACGGTAGCGTCGCCTGCTGGGGAGGCAACTACTCCAGCGACGAAGCCATGCCACCTTCGGACACCCTGGCCTCAGTCAGCGCTGGGGGAAAACACTGGTGCGGCGTGAAGACCAACGGAAGAATCGCCTGCTGGGGAACCTGGGGCAACGACGATGATGGCCAAGAGCCGCCGCCTGCTGGGCCCTTTGTCTCGGTCAGCGCGGGTATGAACCACTCGTGTGGAGTCAAGACCGACGGAACTGTGGCCTGCTGGGGCGACAACACGTCCTTCCAACGGACACCCCCCAAGGGCACCTTCGCCTCGGTCAGTGCGGGCGGAGGCCACACATGCGGCCTGAAGACCGACAGTACCGTCGCCTGCTGGGGCAGCTACTACCACGCCGGCGAAGACACATCACCCTCGGGCACGTTTGTCTCAGTCAGCGCAGGCGGAGGCCATGCATGCGGCGTGAGGAGCAACGGTAGGGTCGCCTGCTGGGGCTACAACATGGATCTACAGGGCAAACTCATCGGCCAAGCCAAGCCGCCCCCAGGCACGTTCGCCTCCGTCAGCGCGGGTCATTGGCACACTTGCGGCGTGAAGACCAACGGAAACATCGCCTGCTGGGGTGCCAACAAGGATTCAGATGGCAAACTCGTCGGCCAAGCCAAGCCGCCCGCGGGCACCTTTTCCTCCGTCAGTGCGGGTGACACCCACACGTGCGGGGTGAGGACCAACGGCAGGGTTGCCTGCTGGGGTGACAACAAATACGGCAAGGCCACGCCGCCCACCGGCGTCTTCGCCTCTGTCACCGCGGGCGACGAATACACCTGCGCGCTGAATCGGGACCGTGTCCTCTACTGCTGGGGCAAGGTCTGGACAGCCCCCTAGCCCACCAATTTGAAACCATCTTCCTCAACTAGGAGCACTCATTAGCTCTCGCTCTGCCTCGCGCAGCGTCCGCCGCCATTCCACGTCGTTCGGACAGGCCGCCACCGCCTTGCGGTACATGCGGACAGCGTCGCCGATGCGGCCCACCCGACGAAGAAGATCGCCGTAGTCGACCAAGGTCTGGTGACAACCATCGCGGTCGAAACGCAACGCGCGTTCAAAAAGTTCGGCCGCGCGGTCATCGTGGCCAGCCCGGCTGTGCTCCCGCGCCGCCTGGTGCAGCACCCAGTGGTCCTCGGGCTCCATGTGCATGGCCTGGTCGTAGGCCTCCGCTGCCTCGTGATGGCGATCCATCTCGGCCAGGATGTCGCCCTTGACCGCGGCCACAAAGAACGAATCGCCGCCGCGTTCCTGGGCAGCCAGGGTGGCATCGAGCGCTTCCCGTGTCCGCCCCTGTTCCAGCAGCGCCTGGGCCAACTTGGCAAAGCCCGTGGCAAAGCTGCCGTCGCGCCGGATCGCCTCGCGAAACGCCTCCTCGGCGCGAACCGCTTGCCGCGCCTCCAGACAGGCGTCTCCCAACTCACGCCATCCGTCGATCAACCCGGGATTCAGCTCGGTGGCCCGCCGGGCGGCCTCCAACGCGCCTTGGTCGCGGCACGCATTCAAGCCCTCAGCCAAAACTGCGTGGCAAACGGCCAGGTCCGGCCTCTCCTTGACCGCGGCCCGAGCATGTCGCACAGCCTGCTCCAGCTCGCCTTGGTCCATCGAATCGCGCGCAGCCGCCAGCGCCTGCAGCGCGGTCGCCAGATTCGCGCTGGACTCGCGCATGCGCACGATATCCGTGTCACCTGGGACCAACGCGTCCACCACCTTGCTGGCCAAAGCCGCCCGCACCCCATCGCCAGCCGCGTGGGCTCGCATGGCTTCACCACGCCAATACGCCCCGGTCGAGGCTGCCGCAGCCCCCAGCAAGTCCTTGGCCCGAGTTGCGGCCACATGGTCGCCCCGGTCCCGTGCCAGCACGAATGAAAGCGCCGCTGCGTCCAGGCGCGCATCGTCATCACGCGCGGTCATTGGATCTGATCCCATGGCGTCGTCCAAAGCCGCCTGCGCGCGCGCGTTGTCGCCCCGGTCGAGCGCACGCAGCGCAAGCGCAGTGAGCAGGGCCGGCCCGGGCGGACTGGTGCAGCCCAGCGCCTCGGCCAGCGCCCGGTCGACCTCGTCCTTCTTGCCTTGGTCCTCCAAGTGATCGACCAGGCGAACCCAGTGCTCGGCCAGACCTGGATCGCGCCGACACAGCTCGCGCGCCACCGCGGTCGGTTCGGCGCCCTCGCCGGCAAATAGCTCGCCCAAACAGGCGTGCAAAAAGCGCAGAAAGCTTGAGCCGACGCGGTCTACGCTGCGCCCCGCCACCTCAACCACCGGGCACTCGCCATCTTCGGCCGCCTCCAGATCCAAGGCGAACAACCGCAAGCCCCGTTCTGCCACTGGCCACAGCCCCTTCAACTCCGCCGGGCGTTCAGGGTCGCTGGCCCGGCGCAGACTCTCTTCGAGAGACAGGAGCCGCAGCCCGGGATCGCACGCAGCGTGGCTGCCGGCCCC
>PMJO01000179.1:12258-25361 GCA_003158455.1 Myxococcales bacterium
TCGGGCATCATCGGGGGATATACGCACGCGACCCGTGACGATCAAGCGCAAAGACGGACTCACTCGCCTTGACCGGAGCGCCGGAAGGCGCAACACTGAAGGAGTTCCTGTGTTGATCGCTCCTGGGAAACGACTTTTGGACGACGCGCCATGCGGGCCGAGGCGAGGCGAGGCATGGCGATGACGGCGAAGGTTCTGCTTTGCGACGACGAGGAAGCTCTGTGCCGCAGCCTGGCGCGCCTGCTCCGTTCAGCGGACTACGACGTGGTTACGGCAGATGGTCCGGGCGGCCTGGCCCAGATCGATCGTGACACCTTCGATGCGGTGATCACCGATCTGCGCATGCCGGGCGCCGATGGGTTCGCCATCCTCGAAGCCGTGCGCACGAAGTGCCCGCGAACCCCGGTGATCGTGATGAGCGGCAGCGCGCAGATCTCGGATGCGGTCCGCGCCATGCGTTTGGGAGCGCGCGATTTCTTGGTCAAACCGGTCGGGGTCGAAAGTCTGGAGGAAGCTCTCGGCGGCGCCGTGGGCACATCCAAGACTCCGGCCCCTGACGAAGGCCCCGATCCCGTGGCCTGGCGTGACCGAAACGCCCCCTGGTTGTTGGGCCAGGATCCGGCCATGCTCGCGGTGCTGAGCCTGCTCGCCCAGGTGTCGGACACGGGCTGCACGGTGTTGCTGACCGGTGAGTCTGGCACCGGCAAAGAATTGGTGGCTCGATCCATCGTCGCCGGCTCATCGCGCGCCAAGAAGCCGTTCGTGGCGGTGAACTGCGCTGCCATCCCCACCAACCTGGTCGAATCCGAGCTTTTCGGTCACGCCCGAGGCGCGTTCACCGGCGCCAATTCCGCCCGCATCGGGCGCTTCGCCGAGGCCAGTGGCGGAACCATCTTGCTCGACGAAATCGGCGAGATGGAACTGGGCGTGCAGGCCAAGCTGCTACGCCTGATCCAGGACGGCGTGCTGCGCCCGGTCGGAGACGAGATCGACCAGCGCATCGACGTGCGCATTCTCGCCGCCACCAACCGTAAGCTCGAGAATGACGTTGGATCTGGCCGCTTTCGCGCTGATCTATTCTGGCGCCTCAACGTCATCCCGGTCGAGTTGCCCGCCCTGCGCGAGCGTTCGACCGACATCCCGCTGCTGGCCGAGCATTTCGTCAGGCGCTTCAATGAGAAGAATCGGCGCAAAGTGACGGGCATTCACCCGGACGCTATGTTTGCCCTGGAACACTACTACTGGCCGGGCAACATCCGCGAGCTGGAAAACCTGCTCGAACGCACGGTGATTCTCAAGGGCTCGGGCGAGATCGTTCTGTCCGATCTGCCGCCCAAGCTGCGCAGCGGCCAAGACGGATCGGCAACCCCGGTACCCGAGCTGCCCAGCGACCGGACCGATCTGCGCGCCATCCTGGAATCGGTAGAGGACCGCATGATTGCCGAGGCACTGGTGCGCACGGGCGGCAACAAGAACCGCGCTGCCGAGTTGCTCGGACTGAACCGCACGACCCTGGTCGAGAAACTGCGCCGCAAGCGCACCATGCCGCCGCACGCGGCTAGCTAGCTATTTCACACAGAGATCACTGAGATCGGAAGAGAGAAAGGGGTTTCCTACTTCAACTTGGCCAGCGCCTCGCCAATGCGGGCGAGGCCCTTCTCGATGTTGGCTTGCGAGGTGGCGTACGACAGACGCAGGTAGCCGGGGGCGTAGAAGGCCGAGCCCGGCACCACCGCGACCCTGGCCTCCTCGATGAGGTACTCACACAGCGCCGGATCGCCATCGATCGCCTTGCCCCCGGGCGTACGCCGGCCCACGAACGCGTTCATGTCGGGGAAGGCATAGAAGGCACCCTTGGGCTCGACGCACTTGACCCCTGGCATGGCTCGCAGGGTTTTCACCATGAACTGGCGCCGCTTGTCGAACTCCAGCCGCATGCGCTCCATCTCGTCGGTCGGTCCTTCCAGAGCGGCCACCGCTGCCGCCTGGCTGACCGCGGCCGCGTTGGTCGTCGACTGACTTTGCAGGGTCGACATGCCCTCGATGACCGACAGCGGCGCCACGCAAAAGCCGACACGCCACCCGGTCATGGCGAAACACTTGGAGACCCCGTCCACGATTATGGTGTGCCTGCGCACCTCGGGGCTGAAGGTAGCTGGCTGCACGAAGCGGGCATTGCCGTAGCAGAGACAGCGGTAAATATCGTCGGTGAGCAGCCAGATATCGTGCTTAACGGCCAGGTCGGCCAAGGCACGCAGGGTCTTCTCGTCGTACACCGCTCCCGTGGGGTTGCTGGGCGACACGATCAGGATTATGCGGGTGCGCGGCGTGATCGCCCGGGCCACCGCCTCTGGGTTGACGATGAACTCGTCCTCCGGACGGGACATCACCGGCACCGGCTTTGCGCCAGCCAGCTTGGCGATCTCGGCGTAGCTTACCCAGTAGGGCGCGGGAATGATGATCTCGTCGCCTTCGTCCAGCAGCACGTGGAAGGCGTTGAACAGGGACTGCTTGGCGCCTGCGCTGACCATGACCTCCTTGGGGTTCACTTCGAAGCCATGGGCCTTGCCCAGCCAAGCTGCCGCCGCCTTCCTTAGTTGAGGCGTTCCTTCCACCGCGGTGTACTTGGTGGCCCCGGCGTCGAGCGCCTTCTTGGCCGCCTCTTTGATGAAAGCCGGCGTATCGAAGTCCGGCTCGCCCGCGCCGAAGCTCACCACGTCCACGCCCTGGGCCCGCAGCTCGGCCGCCTTGGCAGTCACCTTCAGGGTCATGGATGGCTCAACCACAGATAGACGTTTTGCCAATTTGATCAACATGTTACCTCAACTTCCTTAACTTTTGCTTTAAGGCAGCCAAGACCACCTTTGGAACCACGCGGCCAATGTCTCCGCCCATCTCGGCAACCTCGCGGACTAGTGAAGAAGATACAAAGAAGTTGTCCTCGTTGGTCATCAGAAAAATGGTCTCTACCTCGGGCGCGAGCTGCCGATTCATGTGGGCAAACTGGAACTCATACTCGAAGTCGGCCACGGCGCGCAGGCCGCGGATGACAAATCTCGCGCCTCGGCGCCGCACGTATTGCACGAGCAGACCCCTGAACGAATCCACCTCCACCCCCACATCATTTGCCAAGGTTTCGTGGATCATTCGCTTGCGCTCCTTCACGGTGAAGAGCGGACGCTTGCGTGGGTTGTCGGCCAATGCCACCACCACCCGGTCGAAAAGCTTGAGAGCGCGGCGCACTATGTCTGCGTGGCCATTCGTGATGGGATCGAACGTCCCTGGGTAGACGGCTATGGAACGGCGAGAAGGCATGCTAGGCGAGTCCTCTCCGCGGCCGATAGAAAGAAACTCCGGTATCACCGTAGAAGCGCCGGTCGGTCATGACCAGGGTGCCGAAAACTTCGCCAGGCAAGTGTCGCCGGTCGTGCTCGACGACGACCACCGCGCCCTCGGCCAGAAGCTCGCCGCCTGCCAGCATCGACAAGACCGGCTCGACCTCGCCCGACGCATAGGGCGGGTCGACGAAGACCCAACCGAATACCCGGCCGTCCGCCTCGCCGGCCATCCGCTCCAGCGCGCTGCGCACGCTCGATCCGATGGCGCGAGTCCGGCCGGAAAAACCAAGCTCGCGCAGATTCCGTTGCAAGATTCCCAAGGCTCTCGCATCACGTTCCACGAAGTCCGCTGCCACCGCGCCGCGGGAAAGAGCCTCGATCCCGAGCGAGCCAGTCCCGGCGAATAGGTCCAACACCGGGTGCAGCGGGGGCGGCGGGCCCAGGATGTTGAAAATGGCCTCGCGCACCTTCGCCCCGGTGGGCCTGGTGGTGGCTCCACGTGGCACACGCAGCTTGCGGCCACGATCAGCGCCAGCAGTGACCCGCATGGAGGGCTTACCTACCGCGCGCAGGGCAGAGTAGTCAACCAGCGGACGGTCAGGCTATCCTGTACCCATGCCGGAGTCTCTGTTGCTAACGCCCGCGGTGACGCGGCTGATCGAACTCGCGATCGAGGAAGACCTGGGACGCGGGGACGCAACCTCGCAAGCCGTGGTTGGGCAGGGAGCCTCGGCCACGGCCCACCTTGTCGCCCGCCAGCGCCTGACCGTGGCGGGTCTGGAAGTTGCAGCCGCGGTCTTTCACCGTCTCGACCCGTCGATCGCCATCGACATCCGAATTTCCGATGGGGCAGAGGCTGCGGCAGGAGCGCACATCGCGACCTATCGGGGCTCGGCGGCAGTTTTGCTGGCGGCTGAGCGGACGGCTCTGAATTTCCTGCAGCGACTCTCGGGCGTCGCCACCCTGGCGCGGGCCTTTTCCGCCGCGGCCCAGGGCACCAGCCTGCGCATCACCGATACGCGCAAGACCACCCCGGGCTTTCGCCTGCTCGAAAAATATGCCGTGCGCATTGGCGGGGCCAGCAACCACCGCTTCGATTTGGGCTCGGGCGTGCTCATCAAGGACAACCACGTGGCCATCGCCGGATCGGTCACCGAGGCCGTGCGCCGGGCCAAGCCGCGAGTGCCCCACAGTCTGAATATCGAGGTCGAGGTGGATAGCCTGGCCCAACTCGAGGAAGCCCTGGCCGCGGGTGTCGCCATCGTTCTGCTCGACAACTTCGGCTCCGCCGATCTGGCTACGGCCATGGCGCGCATCCGCGCCGCCAATCCTCGTCCGCTGGTGGAGGTTTCGGGTGGCGTGACCCTGGCGCGCATCCCTGAGCTTGCCCGGCTAGGTGTCGATCTGGTTTCGGTGGGCGCGCTCACCCACTCGGCACCGGCGGTGGATCTGTCTTTGGAGATGGAGCTGATGGGGACCCCAGCCGGGCACACGGCGTGAAACAGACAGCCGCGTCCGAGAAAGACTTGGCGCCCGGGGCGGTGCTTTCGCGCCTGCGCACCAGACGCCTCGGCCGAGCCTACGAGTTCCTCCCCGTCTGCGCTTCGACCAACGATGTGGTTCGCATCCGCGCCGCTGCGGGCGCGGCCGAGGGCCTCGTGATCGTCGCCAACAGCCAGACCGCGGGCCGCGGCCGGCTGGGACGCTCGTGGCACTCGCCGGCAGGACAGAATCTGTACTTTTCTCTGCTTCTGCGCCCTGCCCTGCCTGCCCGCCAGGTCGCGCCTCTCACCCTGCTGGCTGGCGCAGCTTTGGCGCGCACGCTGGCCGTAGCCGGAGCCGCACCGCGCCTGCGCTGGCCCAACGATCTGCTGGTTTCTGCGGCGGGTGAGTTTCGCAAGGCCGCCGGCATCCTGACCGAGATGGCAACGACGGGCGAGACGGTTCGTCACATCGTTGTGGGCCTCGGCTTGAACGTGAACGGCCAGGGTTTTCCGCCCGACCTGGCCGAACGCGCAACCTCGCTGCGCACGGCGTTCGGGCACGCCTTCGACCGGGTTCAGTTGCTCGTCGATTTCTTGGCCGCCTTCGAGACCACCTACGATGATTTCTTGGCTTGCGGACCTGCGTCGGGATTGCTGCAGTGGCGGTGCTATGCGGATCTCGGTCGGGTGTGTCGCATCGACCAGGACGGGACCAAGGTCGAAGGGGTCGCGACCGATATCGACGACAGCGGCGCCCTACTGGTGCGCGACGAGGCCGGCCGAGTCCATCGCGTGAGCTCCGGTGAAATGAGTGACAAAGGCGGAAGCTAGCTGGTTCTCACAGAGGGCACAGATGTCGCAGAGGGCGGATGAGAAGAAGGACCTGGGATGTGCAGAGCCGAAACCCTTTCCTCATCCGCCTCTGCGTCCTCTGTGCCTCTGTGTGAAATAGCTAGTATGCTCAGCCCACTTTGACTATCGCCCAATCCATCGTCCTCGGCATAATTCAGGGGCTCACCGAGTTTCTGCCGGTTTCCTCGACGGCGCACCTGCGAATCGCGCCCGCCTTGCTCGGTTGGCCGGACAGCGGGGCCGCTTTCACCGCTGTCATCCAGTTGGGTACATTGCTGGCGGTGATCCTCTTCTTCTTGCGCGACCTCCTCGGCATGGCGAGTGCGCTGGCCGATCCGAAACGGCGGCACGGCCCTGAGGGACGCATGGTTCTCTATCTGGTGCTAGGCACCGTGCCCATCGGCATCGCCGGGGTTCTCTTCAAGCACGCGGTGGAGGGCCCCCTGCGCTCGCTCGCGGTCATCGGCACGTCGCTTGTCGTAATCGGCCTGGTGATGGCCTTGGTCGAACGCCTGGCGCGCCACGAACGCGCCATGGATTCGCTCACCCTGCGCGACGCCCTCATCATCGGGCTGGGGCAAGCCCTAGCCTTGGTGCCCGGCGTGTCGCGCTCCGGAATCACCCTCGCCTTTGCCATGGCCATCGGTCTGCGACGCGACGCAGCCGCCCGTTTCTCGTTTCTGCTTTCGATTCCGGCGGTGGCTGCCGCAGCCGTCTTCGAACTTCCAACGCTGCTGCACAATCGCGACGTGGGAATCGCGGCCCTCCTCACTGGTCTGGCCGCTGCGGCCGTGTCAGGATACCTGTGCATTCGATGGCTCTTGCGCTTTCTCCGGACACGTACCACGTACTCGTTCGTGATCTACCGCGTGGCGCTCGGGCTTACCCTGCTTGCCGCCCTGCTGGCGGGAAAACTGGGGTAGCGAATTTTCGTGGGACCGATCCCGATGGATTCTCCGCTCACCCCCTGCGGTGGGCTTCCCACCCCACCTGCCCCGCGCGCACCCGGCACGACCCTCCGCGGCTATCGCGATATGGACTGAACTCCTACCTGGACAGGTCGGGTAGGTATCGGTATTCTCCGTGTCCTTCTTGTTGACAAAAACCTTTCGCAAGGCTGGGCCCATAGCTCAGCGGTCAGAGCTGGCGGCTCATAACCGCTCGGTCCCTGGTTCGAATCCAGGTGGGCCCACTCGACCCACAGCCGCCGAAACGTCCTTTTTCTCTAGCAGCACGAGCAGCTCGATCAAGAGCTCAGGAGGTACAGTTGCGCGACCAGCTTAAGCGTTTGGAGGAACTCCAAAAATTCGACGCCCAGATTCAGGAACTTAGCAACGCGCTCAAAGCCATCCCCGCAAAACTGCAGGCTTCGCAGAATGACCTCGCCCGGGTGGAAGTCTTGCTGGAAACCGAACGCACGCAACTGACCGAAACTCAACGCTACTACAACGAACAGAAGGGCCAGCTACAGACCGATGAGGCCACGGTCAGTGGCGCCAAGCACAAGCTCTCGCTGGCCAAGAATTCGAAGGAATACGTCGCCGCTCAGCGTGAGATCGAACAGACCCGAGAAAGCGTACAGGCCCGCGAAGCCGAAGTCGCCAAGCTGGTCGAAGCCATCCAGGCCAAGGAGAAGCTCCTCGCCGATCGGGCCGACGAGTTGAAGGGCCTTCGCGCCTCGATCGAAAAGGACGGCGAAGTTGCTCGCGTCAAGATGGCCGAAGTGCAGAGCAAGATCGACACCCTGCAGGTCGCGCGGGACAAGATCGCCGCCGGGATTCGCCCCGACTACCTCAAGCGTTACGGCGCTATTCGCATGCGCCGGGGCATGGCGGTGGCCACGGTTCGCAACGGCACTTGTCTCGGGTGCAACATGAACGTTCCGCCCCAGCTCTTCAACACCTTGCAACGGGGCAACACCCTGGAAACCTGCCCTTACTGCCATCGCATCGTCTACTGGGAGGACCTCATGAAAGACCAAGGGGCGTCCTCCTCCTCGTCAGCAGAATAGGGCAAGGCGCGCTTCGCAAGCGCGCTATACTCGGGTCGGCTTCCCGCTGGAGTTCGGTGGATGGTCGCGACGGTTCGCCGTCGAGGAAAGTCCGGGCTCCTTGGGCAGGGTGCTGGTTAACGGCCAGTCGAGATGACTCGAAGGAAAGTGCAACAGAAAGCAAACCGCCTGAGCGCGTGGGCAACCCCGTGGTCAGGCAAGGGTGAAACGGCGTGGTAAGAGCACACCGCTCTCCCGGTGACGGGAGGGGCATGGCAAACCCCACCTGGAGCAAGACCGAATCGGAGCCGCGGGGTTTCCCCGCCGACGTGGCCCGCGTCGAGAACAGGTTCCAAGTTGGTCGCACGAGCCGTTCGGTAACGAGCGGCCTAGAGGAATGACCATCACCCGCGCGAGGCAACGGACGCGGGCACAGAACCCGGCTTATAGCCGGACTCCAACGGGAAGCCATTTTTCCACATCGATCTTGACCTGAACGCATGTTCAGTTACACTTGAGAGTGTGTCCGTCCCGGCGTTTGCGCAGCTTTCCTCGTTCCTGATTCCAGCACGACGGCTGGAAAAGAAACGCGGGCATCTGCCTACCCCGTGGCCCGCGCTAAACGAACTGCTGGGCGGCGGTTGGCCGCGGGGGGAGTTAAGTGAAGTCTACGGACCGCGATCGTCGGGACGCACCTCGGTGCTTTATGCCTCGCTGGGAGAAGTACTGAAAACCGGCGCGGCGGCGGCGTTGGTGGATGCGGAATCGGCCCTCGATGCGCGGCGGGCGGAACATGCCGGCATTCCGTTGCGACAACTGTTGTGGGTGTGTGCGAGCCAGAGCCAAACCCTCAAATCAACCGAGTTGCTGGTATCGGCAGGGGGATTCGCGCTAGTGGCGTTGGATCTTGGCGACTCGGCGTCGCACCTGCCCCCTACGGCGTTGATACGCTTGCGCCAGATCGCGCAGCGACAGGGAACCGTGGTCTTGCTCGCAGCTGGTTTCCCGCTCGCAGGATCGTTTTCCGCCACAGCGGTGCATCTGCAACAAAAGAACGTCGATTTTGGACGGCCTGCCTGCCCACGCCTGCGCCCGCAGCTCGGCGTCGATGACCACGCCTTGGCACAAATCCTAGCGCATCCCCCGCTGGTTACCGCCTTGGCAAGCTCAGTTTCCCTGGAACGCGGACGCCGATCAGCCGAGCAAGCCGCAGGCTGCTCATTGGTTTTTCAAGAACCTTTGCGCGAGCGTGCCCGGGACGAAGGGACCTGAAAGCGGTGGTCACCGGTGCGCGTCGCCTGTGCTCATGCTCCGCAGATCGCTTTGCAGTCCGTGCTGCGCGGCCTGGTCGATCCGCACGAACACGCGGCGCCCATCGCGCTCGCAGCCGGACCGGGGGGACGCGCGCTCCTCCTGGCAGTGACCCGGACCGCGCGCTTGGCCGGAGCATGCCTGGGCATGACCGTTACCCAGGCGCGCGCGATAGTGCCTTCGCTGCGAGTGATGCAGGCGCGCCAGGCTGATGTGGATGCCGCCCAGGCGGCCTTGCAAGATCTCGGTTTGAGTTTCGCCCCCCGCATTGAGGCGGAGTCGGGACGGGTTTTCTTTCAGGTGGGTGATCTCGGATCGCTTTACCCAAACGAGCAGGCCATGAGCCAAGCGATCCAAGCCCGGGCGACCCAGCTCGGATTGGCGGTGCGGGTCGCTATTGCTTCTTCGAAGGGCCTGGCACGTGTGGGCACCCGGGCCGGCGCGATCGTCATTCTTCCTGGAACGGCAGGGGCGGCGAAAGCCAAGTTGGAGGGATTGCCCATCACTGTGCTCGACCTGGATGAAGAAACCCACCAAACCCTGCAGCATTGGGGCATCAAGACCGTGGGTGATCTGGCGAGCCTGCCGAGGCCAGAAGTCACGCTGCGTCTGGGGGCAAAAGGCGCACACTTTCATCGACTCGCGAACGGCATGGATGCTGAGCCCTTCCTGCCACAGCCGCCTGCGGATGCCATCGAGGAAGGCACTGCGGTTGATTACCCCATCGAATCGTGGGAGCCGCTTTCCTTCCTGTTGCGCGGACTGCTCGACCGGACGCTGCAACGGCTGGCTTGCCGAAGCCTGGCCTGCGCCGGGTTGACCCTGCGACTAGAACTCGATCCGCGTGGCTTTGATTTGCGCGAGATCGCTTTGCCCAGCCCCACACGCGAGGCGAGCATCTTGCTCCAACTCGTCCATCTGGATCTCGAGCGGCACCCCCTGGACACCGGCGTAGTGGGCATGACGGTCCTTATCCGCCCTGCCCGTATCCGTTCCACCCAGCTCGACCTCTATCGCCCGAATGGTCCGGCACCGGAACGACTGGCTACAACCATCGCCCGTCTGTCGGCATTGGTTGGTCCTGAGCACGTCGGTGCGCCCCGCGTGGTCGACAGTTGGAAGGAAGAGTTGATGGCGATCGAGCCCCCGATGGTCGAACCCGCCCCAAGGCCTGCGACTCGGGGGAAGCCGCTTGCAGACAACCTTGGGCAGCAAGTCACGCTTGCCATCCGCAGGTTTCGTCCACCGCGCGACGTGGAAGTGCTGATCGGGCCAACCGGACCAGCGGCGCTGCGTGGGAAGGAAACCACGGCGCGCATTCTCGTCGCCGCAGGACCATACCGTATGAGCGGTGAATGGTGGGCGGGTGGCGGATTCTGTCGCGAGTATTGGGATGTTCACGCTTCCGACGGCGCGCTCTACCGCATCCATCAGGATCGCGAAACCAGCCGGTGGTATCTCGATGGCTACTACGACTAGACCAGATCTCGCGCGGCGCGATCCAATCTGGTTAGCTTTTTCACCACAGAGAGCACAGCGAACACAGAGATCGGACAGGGAAGAAGGCGTTCGGACCGGACAGAAGTCAACCATTTCTCTTTTTCGTTCCGACTCTGTGACCTCTGTGCCCTCTGTGGTGAAGAAGCCGATTTTGATACCCGGGCCACGCGATGCTGGTTAACCGCACAACTCTTCGCTACACCGAGCTTCGCTGTCGTTCGGCCTTCAGCTTTCTCGACGGTGCGTCGCTGCCCGAGGACCTGGTGGACGCGGCGGTGGCTGCCGGCCATGAGACCTTGGCACTTGCTGAGTTGGGTGGGCTCTATAGTGCGCCACGTTTTTTCGCGGCCGCGCGCAAGGCCGGGCTGCGCCCCATTGTGGGGGCGGAGATCGCTCTACCCGCAACTCCGTCGAGTACGCCGCCGCCCGTACTGCTCTTGGTGGAAGACCGACGCGGCTACCGCAACCTGTGTCGGCTCATCACCCGCATGAAGCAAGGACAGCACAAAGGCGAAGGAGCTGCGACCATGGAAATGCTGGCCGAGCACGCGGCCGGCTTGCTTGCGCTCCTCGGCCCAGCCCCGCGCGCCGATGCCGCGGATCTGGCGGCGTTGTTTGGCCGCGGACGCGCCTTTCTTGAGGTGCAGCGACACCTCGACGCCGAGGAGGAGCGGCAAAACCGCGCCGTGCTCGCCCAGGCCGCTGCCTGCGCTCTCCCAGTGGTCGCCAGCAACGATGTGCGTTACGCCACCATGGATCGAAGCCCCACCCACGATGTACTCACCTGCATCCACGCCGGGGTCACGGTCGACGAGATCGGACGTCGACTACCCCGCAACGCCGAACGCTTTCTCAAGCGACCGGAAGAAATGGCCGCCCTGTTTCGCGACCTGCCCGCCGCGGTGGCGTGCAGCCACGAGATCGCCGAGCGCTGCCGGTTCACGCTTTCCGATCTCGGTTACACCTTTCCCAGCTACCCGGTCCCCGACGGTGAAACCCAGCAGAGCTTTCTGGAGGCGATGACCTGGCAGGGCGCCGCCAGCCGCTATCAACCCATGACCGACAAGGTGCGGGCCCAGCTTGCGCACGAGCTGCGCATCATCGGCAAGCTCGATCTGGCAGGCTATTTCTTGGTGGTCTGGGACATCGTCGGGTTCGCCCGCAGCCGCGGCATCATGGTGCAAGGACGCGGCTCAGCCGCCAACAGCGCCACCTGTTACGCCCTGGGCATCACCGCGGTCGATCCGGTGGGCATGGAGCTGCTGTTCGAGCGTTTCCTATCCGAAGAGCGGGTGAAGAGCGCCTACAGCATCGCGGATCGCATGCCGGACATCGATCTCGATTTGCCATCGGGCGATGAGCGCGAGCAGGTCATCCAGCACGTCTACCGAAAGTACGGCGCCCACGGGGCCGCGATGACCGCCAATGTGATCAGCTATCGCCCGCGCATGGCGGTGCGGGACTGCGGTCGCGCGCTCGGCTTTTCCGAGGAACAGCTTGCTTGCATGAGCAGACTTCTCCCCGGATTCGTCGTTCCCGACGACAAGCCGCTGTCGGCATTCTTGGCCGAAGCAGGCTTCCCCGAAGCCGACGAGCGAACCCGGTTGTTGGCCAAGCTCGGCACCTCGCTGCTCAACCTGCCCCGCCATCTCGGCCAACATTCAGGCGGCATGGTGCTGGCGTCAGGACGGCTGGACGAGGTGGTTCCCATCGAACCGGCCAGCATGCCAGGCCGCGCAGTCGTGCAGTGGGACAAGGACGACTGTGCCGACCTCGGCATCATCAAGGTCGATCTGCTCGGTTTGGGGATGCTGGCCGTGCTGGAGGATTCGGCCACGCTCATCCATGCCCACCACGGCGTCACCATCGATTATGCCAAGCTGCCGCCCGACGACGCGCGTGTGTTCGAGATGCTTCGCGCTGCCGACACCGTGGGCGTCTTTCAGGTGGAATCCCGTGCGCAAATGGCGACGCTGCCGCGCATGCGCCCCGAGCGTTTTTACGACCTGGTGGTCGAGGTGGCGATAATTCGGCCTGGCCCCATTGTCGGCAAAATGGTGAACCCGTACTTGGCCCGACGAAATCACAAGCAAGCCGTCACCTACGCCCACCCTTGCCTGGAACCGATCCTACGCCGCACCCTGGGTGTGCCGCTGTTTCAGGAGCAGCTCATTCGCATGGCTATGGCTGCGGCCGGGTTCTCCGGCGGCCAGGCCGAAGAGCTGCGCCGGGCCATGGGCTTCAAACGCTCGGTCGAACGCATGCGCGCCATCGAAGCAGAGCTTTACGCCGGCATGTCCCGCAAGGGAATTGCCCCAAAGGCGCAAGCGGAAATCGTCCAGGGCATCAAATCGTTCGCACTCTATGGGTTTCCCGAATCCCACGCGGCTTCGTTCGCGCTCATCGCCTACGCCTCGGCCTATCTCAAGGCTCACTTCCCGGCCCCGTTTACCTGTGCCTTGCTCAACCACCAGCCGATGGGTTTCTATCACCCTGCCACTATCATCAAAGATGCTGCCCGCCATGGCATAAACACGTTGCCCGTGGATGTGATTCACTCCGCTTGGGAATGCACGCTGGAGAAAGCCAAGCAAGCACTACTGTTTGAGATTCGGACCGAGCCGGCGC
>PMJO01000222.1 GCA_003158455.1 Myxococcales bacterium
GCGGCCCGGCTGACCTACCACTCGGGCAATGATCGCTGGCCGGACATATTTCTCGGCACCGCCCCACCCACCGGCCAGGCCAACCCGCCCGCCGCAGTCCCCGACAAGGACAAGGACAAGGCAGCCAGCAGCGCCGACGAGGAACCCGCCCCCAGCAAGCAACCCGTCAAGGGCAAGAAGAAGCACCACTAGCGGGTCATCATGCGGCCGAAACCATCCGTAGCAGTTCCGGCGGACGGGGGACGGTCCTCGCGCCGCGCCGGCGCACGCGCGAACGTCGCGCGCCTGTCCTCGGCGCGGTCGCCGCGCATCGCGGTGCTCGGCGCTGGCGGCTTCATCGGCTCCCATCTCGTGCCTCGCCTCGCCGGCCGCTTCGGCGCGGCGCTCGACGCAATCGACCTCAACTTCGACAAGCTCGCGACCGGGCTGCCCGGGGTCAACCGCATTCAGGCTTCCATCACCGACCCGGGGTTGCTCGACGAGATCACCGAACGGGCGGACATCGTCATCTCGCTTACCGCCTTGTGCAATCCCGCCCTCTACAACACGCTCCCGCTCGAGGTGATCGACGCCAGCTACACCGACCTCGTGCCCCTGGTCAAACTGTGCGCGGAGCGCAAGCGCTGGCTAATTCACCTTTCCACCTGCGAAGTCTACGGCCGGCGTGCGCTCACCCCAGACGGCCGCCCGTCGCGACGCATGGACGAGGAACGGACCGCGCTCTTCCTCGGCCCCATCCATCGCGAACGCTGGACCTACGCCGCAGCCAAGCAGCTCCTCGAGCGCGTGATCTGGGCCTACGGCCAGCATGGCGGACTCAAGTTCACCGTGGTCAGACCCTTCAACGTGATCGGCACGCGCATGGACTTCATCCCCGGCGTCGACGGCGAGGGCATCCCGCGCGTGCTGGCCGCGTTCATGCACGCGCTGCTCACCGGGGAGGATCTGGTGCTGGTCGACGGCGGCCGCCAGCGGCGCTCGTTCCTCTCCGTCGACGAGTTCGTGGACGCGCTTCTTCGTATCGTCGAGCGGCCCGAACCCTGCCAGGGGCAGATCGTGAACCTCGGCAACGACCGAAACGACGTCAGCATCCGTGGGTTGGCGCGGGAAGTGGTGGCGGCCTTCCGCGCCCAAAGACCCGAATCGCCCCTGCCCCGCTTGCGCACCCGGAGCGCCGCCGAGTTCTACGGTCCAGGCTACGACGATTCCCTGGTGCGCATCCCGTCCCTGACCAAGGCGCGCAGGCTGCTCGACTGGCGACCGCGCCTGACCCTCGCCGAGATGCTGCCGCCCATCGTGGCCGACTATCTGGCACGGTACCCTGCGCAGGTCGCCGGCGATTTCCGCGTCCGTGCAGCGATGCCAGGCGTGCCATGAAGCTGGTCGCGGTCGTCCCGGCGTACAACGCCGCCCGGCACCTGCCGGATCTGATCAGGCGCATCGTCGCGGCTCGGCCGCCCGGTCTGCTTCGCACCGTCATCGTCGATGATGGCAGCAGCGACGACACGGCTCGGGTTGCCCAGCATCTGGCCGAGACCACCGATGGGATCGAGGTGGCCGTTCGTCCGCGCAATGGCGGCTATGGCGCGGCCATGAAGACTGGGCTTGCGATCGCGCGCGCCCTCTCCGCCGATCGCGCAGCCTCGGTGCACGCCGATGGCCAGTACAGCCCCGAGGCGCTCCCCGCTCTGCTGGCCGCGCTCGACGGACGCCGCCTTGATCTGCTGCAAGGTTCGCGCATCGCCGGCGGACAGGCGCGCGCCGGCGGCATGCCTCTCTACAAGCTCGCCGGCAACTGGGCCCTCGGGATGCTGGAGCGCCGGATCTTCGGCTTGCCCATGACCGACTTCCACAGTGGCTATCTGGTCTACGGCCAGCGCGCCCTGGCTGAGATCCCCTTTGCCCAGTTGAGCGACAGCTTCGACTTCGACGTCGAGGTCATCGCGTCAGCGCAAGCGCGCGGGCTGGCGGTTGGCGAGGCGCCCATACCGACCCGCTACGGCGACGAGATTTCCCACCTCAATCCCCTGACCTACGGACTGCGCGTCCTGCGCATCCTCTGGCGATTCAAGCGAGGCAACTATGGTGTGTAGCAAGAGAACCATTCTTCGATCCGCCCTGGTGCTGGTCGTGGCCACGGCAGGTGCCGGGTGCGCGAGCACGGGCTTTCCCTGGCCGGCCAGCGGTCCCGCGGCCAGCGCGACCCGCAGCGACGTCACCACGCTCAACCCGTCCTACCGGCGCTCGACCGCACAGGTGCTAGTGCGGCGGGTGAGCCCGCCCACCCGCGCCGGCCTCGACTACGCCGCCTACCACGCCAACTTCATGAACGCCGATCCCGCGCCCGAGGGCGTGCCGGCCGCCGAGAAGGGCAAGCGACCGAACCTGGCCAATCCGTTCGGGGGCGCGCTGGTGCCCAGCTCGCTGACCGGATCCGTGGCGCGGACCGCGCTTTCCCCCGAGGAGCGTTCCCATCCTCTGGCGCTGCCGCCGCTGGTCGAGCTTCTGGTATCGAAGAAGATCGCGAACAGCGACCGCTTGGAAGACGTCGTGGGTCGCGTGCGCGCCGAAAGCTGGGGGCTTGGCGGTGGACCGCAATTCGTGCGCCAGAGTGCGACCGAGGCATTCCTGCACGATCCCGGCCAGGGCCGGCCGGTGGAAATCTGGCTCAAGATCGAGTTTGCGCCCTGGTTCACTGGGTTTTCCTCGCCGCCCGATGAGGACGGCGACGGCTTCCCCGAGATCTATGGCCGCGTCGCCGACGAGGCCATCGGCCCCAGCGGAGACATCGTGAAATTCATCCGCACCGAATACGAAGGCCACGTCTTGACCCCGGCCGAGGTCAAGGCCTGGGCGCACAAGCTCGCCTCGTATTGGTACCCCTCGTACAACACGGATCTGGTGGTTGCCCCCGCCGCGTGGCCCGCGGCCGACACCGAGGCCGAGGTGCGCGGCGAGCTGGGCAACCTCAGTTTCCCCGCGCCCGCCGTCGTCATGCGCGGCAAGCCGCAGGGCAAGCCGGTGTACAACGTGTTTCTGGTCGACAGCCCCACGAACGGCGCCGAGAACGAGCCGGGAGCGGGCCAGGCAGCCGGCAAGACCACGGACGGCGCGGCCACGCCAGCGCCTGCGCCAGCGACGGAGAAGGAGACCACGGCTGCTGCCGCGCCGGTCTTGAAGCTCGGCCGGAGCGTGCCTTCGCCCAAGACCGCCGAGGTCAAGCAGGCGGTACACGCGGAATTGGGGGCCCACGGCCGGTCGTGGACCGCGTGGCTGGCCCAGGTCGCCGCCGTGCATGCAGCGCTCAAGCAGCGCATCGAGGCCATGCCGGCTGGTTCCAAGGCCATCGCGGGGAGCGACGGATTCCTTTTCTTCCGCCAATCCATCGCCTACATGCTGGGCGGCGATCTCGCCAAGCAACACGGCGACCGCAATCCGATTCCGGTCATCGTCGGGTTCAAGAAGCTCCTCGCCAAGCACGGGGTCGACTTCCTCTTCGTTCCGGTCCCCACCAAGGAGGAGGTTTTTCCCGACAAGACCGGCGCCGCGCCCAGCGACGCGAAGCTGGCCCCCTTTGCCGGCAAGGTCGTCAATCCCTTTGAACGGAAATTCCTGCTCGACCTCGCGGACCGCGGGGTCGAGACCATCGACCTGCTGCCCGCGTTCCTGCGCGAACGCCAGGCCGGCGCGGGCAAAGGCGAGGCCCTCTATCAGGCGCAGGACACCCACTGGACCACCCGCGGCCTGGAACTGGCGGCCAAGCTCGTCGGCAAGCGCATCAAGCGTTTCCCCTGGTACAAGGGCATCGCCGCGCATCGCCGCGCCTTTCACACCAAGGACGAGCCCTTCACCCGGCATGGCGATTTGCACTCGCGCCTGCCCGAGACCGAGCGCGCGAAGTTCGCCCCGGAAACCCTGGTCGGCCACCAGGTGGTCAATGCCGACGGCACGCTCTACGATGATGATCCCGACAGTCCCATTGTCGTTTTGGGCGACAGTTTCACCGGCGTGTACGAGTTGATGGATTGCGAGCATGCGGGCGTGTCGGCCCACATCGCCAAGGACATCGGCTACCCGGTCGATCTGGTCATGAGTTACGGTGGCGGCCCCAACGTGCGCGAGAAGCTGATCAAGCGCGGCGTGGACAAGCTCAAGACCAAGAAGCTAGTGATCTGGATGATGACCGCGCGCGATCTCTACGACCACGCCGAGGGCTGGCAGCCCCTGGGCAAAAAATGAAGGCAAGGCCCCTGCTCTGCTGCGCGGTGGTGGCCAGCACCGCGCTCGGATGCAGGCAAAGCGCGACCGAACGGCCGCCAGGACCGATCGTGAGCGCCCTCTTCGCCCTGTCCGCCGAGTTCGGCGCCGACGCGGAGGCCACCACGCGCGCCTTCGCGAGTTTGCAAGACATCGCCCTGCAGGTGGAGAAACGTCACGCTCGCTCGCACGCGGACGTGGCCGACGACATCAACGCCGTGATCTTCGGCGAGCTCGGCTTCGCGCGCGAGATCGACAGCCGTGCGACGCGCTTTTTCCAATTGTCGTCGGTGATAAGCGAGCGGCGCGGAAATTGCCTCGGGCTCAGCGCGCTCTACCTGGCCATCGGCGAGCGCACAGGCATGCCCCTCGACGGTGTCCTTCTGCCCGGCCACTTCTTCGTGCGCACGCGCGACCCGGGCCGCCACAACGTCGAGCTGCTCCGTCGCGGGGAGGCCATGCCGGATGACTGGTACCGAAAAAAGTACGGGCCATGGCCCGAAGTTGGCTCGGCCTATTTCCGTCCAGTCACGGTGACCGAACTAGTCGCCGTCCATTGGTACAACCGGGGCAATGACCTGCGCGCGGCCGGCGATCTCGCCGCCGCCGAAGCCGCCTATGCCCGGGCCGCGCAGGAGTTCCCCGGCTTCGCCGAGGCGCACGCCAGCCTGGGGGCGGTCCAGCAACTGCGCGGCGCCTTCGCCGAGGCCGCAGCCTCCTACCGCGAGGCCGCCCGTGCCTGGCCGGATCTGCCCGGCCTGGCGGGCAACCTCGAGCTGCTCAAGCGTCAGCTCGCCGACGCGGGCGCGCCGTGAGCGCGCCGACTACTTGCCTCCGGCCGGATCGGCCGCTCTTGCGGACAAGAGGTTCGCCTCACTGGCTATTGTCTCCGCGATTGACCTATCGTATTGTCGCACGCATGGTGAAACGCGTTAGCTCGGTCATGGGGATTCTACTTCTTCTGGGTGGCTGCTCTTCGAGCGGAGGAGCAAAGTCCGGGAGCGAGGGGATCGCTGGAAGCAATTCGAGCGGCGGATCAGCTGGAAGCGGGTCGGGAGGTATCGGCGGTGCTGGTGGCGGTCCGACAACCTGTTATGACGTGGCAAATGACTTTGCACCGGCTGGAGTCAATCCAGGAGGCGTATGGTCGTACGGCTGGTCTTCAAGTTTAGGCACCGTGTTCACCCTCTACACGGATTTTAGCGTTAACGCGACCAATCTTACGGGAAGCGTCGGAATCGCATTTTGGTGTCTCGGGACGCCTGTGACGGACCCGTGCGCATTCTTGAACCCGACATCGGCTGACGCTCACCCTGGTAATACGCTCACGCTCGGCCCCGGTGATTTCGCGCTCCATCCAGGACCGAATGGTCAGTATTCAATAGCTCGCTGGACGGCGCCTAGCTCGGGTCGATACTCCATTGAAGCTACTTTCACTGGAATATCAGGATACGCAGGCACTGCATTGACCACCACCGACGTCCATGTCGAGCAAGACGGCCTAGATCTCTCAGCCGGAAGTGGGTATATAAATATAGGCGGGGCGGGGAATTCATTCGCATTCAGTTCAACAGTGGATGTGGTCGCCGGAGACACCGTCGATTTCGCCGTCGGAAGGGGGAACGGAAACTACAATTCTGATAGTACCGGCGTGGCCGCAAGAATTTGCAAATAGAACGGACACGACTCGGGGTCGAGGCGCCGCGGGAGCGGGGTTCCCGGGCAGCTCCGGGGCAAACCGCGAGTGGGGTGCCATCGATAAAGCGGCCCGC
>PMJO01000307.1 GCA_003158455.1 Myxococcales bacterium
GACATTTGAACTTGGGCGCTACAATCCTGGGGCTCTTCGCCGTCGCCATGGGCGGCCTTTGGTTCATCCCCGCCACCCACATCAATGCCTTCTGGGCATTCCTCATCGGCGTCAGCCTGATCTCCTCCGGCCTGACCTTCCTCGAAACCATCGCCAATCCGTACACGACCGTGCTCGGGCCACCGCGATTCGCGGCCACCCGGATCAATCTTGCCCAGTCGTGCAACGGCGTCGGGTGGATTTTCGGCCCCATCGCCGGCGGACTGTTCTTCTACGGCACGGACGCCGCCGGAAGAAGCACTGGCGCCCAGACCTTATGGATTCCCTACGCGGCCGTCGCCATCGTCGTCCTCATCCTCGTCGTGGTCTTCTTCTTCGCCGAGGTCCCCGATGTCGGTAGCCGGGACGACCGCCGGGTGGACGCGGGTCCCACGGACAACGCCGCCTCCATCTGGAGGCGTCCACACTTCGTGCTCGCGGTGGCCGCCCAGTTTCTCTACGTCGCCGCCCAGGCGGGCATTTTCAGTTTTTTCATCAACTACATGACCTCCCAGGGGTAGGCGCCGCCTTTCCTGCGCCCGCGAAGGTTTCCCCTTGCCCGACGGGGAAGCCTGGCGCTATTCCTTTCGCGAAGCCCGATGCCGAGAAAAGTACTTGTCAGCGGATGCTACGACCTGCTCCACAGCGGACACGTGGCCTTTTTCAAGGAGGCGTCCGCCTACGGCGACCTGTACGTCGCGATTGGATCGGATAGAACCCTGTTTGGCCTGAAGGGCCGCACACCGGTCAATTCCGAGCAAGAGCGGCTGTTCATGGTGAAGTCGGTCTCGTTCGTGAAGGATGCCTTTGTCTCGCGGGGAACCGGCATCCTGGATTTCGAGCAAGAGCTGCGGGAACTGAACCCTGATTATTTCGTCGTCAACTCGGACGGTCACACCCCCGAAAAGCGCAAGCTCTGCCAAACCCTGGGGCTCGAATACGTCGTCCTGGAACGCATCCCCTACCAAGGGCTCGAGGCGCGCTCCACCACCGCCTTGCGCCAGCGCGACTACATGCCCTATCGCATCGACCTGGCGGGCGGCTGGCTCGACCAGCCTTTCGTCTCCCAGCATTGCCCCGGCTCGGTGATCACCATCTCGCTCGATCCAACCTTGGAATTCAACGAACGCAGCGGCATGGCCTCCAGCACCCGCCGCTCGGCGATCGACCTGTGGGGCATCAGGTTGCCCGTCGGGAACCACGAAAAACTGGCCAAGATACTGTTCTGTTACGACAACCCGCCCGGCAGGAAGGTCATCTCGGGATCGCAGGATTCCATCGGGATTGTCTTTCCGGGCCTGGCGAAGGCCCACTACGAAGGAGGCTACTGGCCCACGAGAATCGAACATGTGCTCGACGAACCCCTGCTGAACTTCGTCGAAAGTTCACTGTACTTGGTTTCCCTCGGCCCGCGCTTCCCACAGTACGACGTGCTGGCAGATGCGACCTTCAGCCCCGCGCTGGCCAAGGCCCTGGCCGACGCCAGCGACCGCTGCTGGCAGGCCATCCTGGCGCGGGATCTGGCCGCGTTCGGCCGCTCGATGCGCGAATCATTCGAGGCCCAGGTCGCCATGTTCCCGAACATGATGAACGACCGGATCGCCGGTCTGATCGAGGAATACCGGGGCCGGTCCCTGGGATGGAAACTCTCCGGCGCCGGTGGGGGAGGCTACCTCATCCTGGTTTCGGACAGGCCCATCCCCGACGCCACCCGCGTTTCCGCCCGCCGGGAAACGGAATAGGGAAAAGCGCGATCATTGCCTGCGTAAATTCAGCCCGCATTGCGGTAACCCCCTACCGCAGCCTCATGCGAATGCGTCAGCTCGGCAAGAGCTTGTTCGTATTGTGCATTGTCGAGCGGTAGGTAGTGGAAATCCACCGTGTCTTGCATGTAGCTAATGCCGTGACCATTGATTGTGTTGGCAATGATGGCGACCGGTGTGGCTATCGATAGGTCTTGACCTGCCAGAACCCGCGTGCGCTCGTCACGCGCAGCCAGCAGCGAGGCAAAATCATGTCCGTCAGCGGCGACAACGTGGAAGCCAAATGCGCGCAGCTTCGCGTCGAGGGGCTCGCGAGCTCAAGCTTCACGCACTCGGCCGTGCGGTCCTGCCGTTCTATTTGTCGGCTGGGGTGGCTATCATTCACGCGCTGCTCGTTTCCGGCTTCGAAGTCGGACAACCCTGTCATGGCCGCTCAGGAACGTCCCCGACTCGGCGTGATAGGATAGTGGTTTGCCAAGGCCATATTTAGTCAGTGACTCGCCAGATTCTATGATAGTTTTGTACCAAAGCTGCGCCCCAAGAATCACAACATCCTCGTGAGGTCTCATGCGAAACGGACTTATCGGACTTGCTAGCGCGTTAGCTCTCGCCTCGATGGTGACCAATGGCTGTGGCAACTCCGGCGGCGGAGGAGCAGGCAGTGGCGGGAGCCCCAGCGGAGGGGCAGGCAGCGGCGGGAACCCCAGCGGAGGAGCGGGCAATGGCGGCGGGAACCCCAGCGGAGGAGCG
>PMJO01000362.1 GCA_003158455.1 Myxococcales bacterium
AAGCTGGTGCGCCACTCCAACTGGCTGCCGCGCGGATCATTCGCGGCCATGCTCGGGCGCGATTAGCGCCATCAGCGTGCTTTGGCCAAGGACGAAACCAACTCGCCGTATTCGTGGAGGAGTTGAAAAAGCATTTCAAGAGGTGAACCATGAGTAAGAAAGCATTCCAGGCCATCGCCGAAGGGCTCGAAGACGCGATTGCGTTCAGCAAGGGAGCCAAGACCCGCGGTCGTGTGCGCAAGGTGCGGGCAATGGCAAGGCGGCGGCCTAGGATCGGCGCCGGCCAAGGCCGGCCAGCGGACGTGACTGGCCCCCCTAGCGTGCTTTGCATGGGCGAAAAGCCAAGAAAATGTTGATGATCTAGCAAGTCCGCGGACACTCTGAAGATTCGCGTCATCGCTTGACTCTGCGATGCCTTCTGGCTCAAACTCCGCGCATGCGAACAGGCAACCAAGTGTCGGAATCTTTGCGTCGTGCGTGTGGGATGCTGCTTGCGCCCGTCCTCGCCATGGCTATCGCTAACTGCTCGAGCACGGGGAGCTCACCGGGAACGGGAGGCAGCACCTCCTCTGGCGGCTCCACCGGGCTTGGCGGAAACACCGGGAACGGTGGCAGCGGCCAAGGTGGATCTACGGCGAACGGTGGCAGCAACGGCAGCGGCGGAGCGCCGGTGGCTTCCGGAGGTACCACGAGCTCAGGCGGTGCGACCTCTTCCGGCGGAACGACGAGCGCGGGCGGCAGTCAGGCCTCGGGCGGAAACACGAGCTCGGGCGGCAGCACGGCCGCGGGCGGCGCCACGAACGCGGGCGGCAGCACCACAGCCGGCGGAGCTGAAAACCGGGGTGGGAGCAATGCCACGGGAGGCGGTACCTCCGCAGGTGGCTCGACCGGCGCAGGCGGCGGGACTTCGACCGGCGTGACGGTTCAGCTCGACAAGACGAAGCAGACCATCGAAGGGTTTGGCCTCAACACCGCTTTGGGCGGAGGATCAGTCCCTTGGGACAGCTTCTACGGCACCAGTGGCAACAGTCTCGGCTTCTCCATCGTGCGTGTTGGAATGGGCTCGAATGGTAGTCTTTCGGGCAGTGTCCCGGCGGCTAGCTATAACGCAAAGGTCATTGGGTCGGTTTGGACCGCGCCCGCCAATTTCAAGGACAACAACAGCACCACGAAGGGGGGGCACTTGATCGCGAGCCATTACGACGAATTCGCGACGACGATAGCGAACTTTGCGAAGAGCCAGAAGCTCTACGCCATGTCGGCGGCGAATGAGCCCGATTTTGCGTCGTGTGGCTCCTCTATCGGCCCACCGTGCAACGGCGACTACGCTTCGATGGTCTATACGGCCAACGAGATGGTGGCTTTCGTCAAGAAGTTGGGACCCAAGCTCCAGGCTTTGAACCCGCCGGTCAAGCTCATCGCGCCTGAAACACAAGAATGGATACACCTCTGGAGCAACACGTCGGCCACGGGCTCCACGGTTTCCGGACATCCGAACAGCTCAGACCCGCTGAACTGCGGATGCTTCGGGAACACTCCGACCACTACCGGTTGCGCTACCACTTGCACCCAGGGCAACGGATACGACTACGGCCACTGGCTAGCCGGAGACGCGACGGCTTGGTCTCTTGTCGATATCATCGGAACGCACGAGTACGACACGCAGCACGCGGAACCATGGCCGAGCGATGTTGAGGGCGGAAAGCCTAGCAAAGAGGTTTGGATGACTGAAATGTCCGGCTTGATGTATTGGCCGGAACAGGGCCCGAGTCCGGACATCAGCAACGGCGTCGCAGTCGCGGGATGGATTCACAGCGCGCTCGTGACCGGTAATGCGTCGGCCTGGCTTTGGTGGTGGTACCAGGAGTCTGGCGCCAACGACAACGAGGGTTTGTACCTCCTGAGCGGAGCCGATACCAAACGCCACTACACGATTGGCAACTACAGCAAGTTCGTACGGCCAGGCTACGTACGGGTGGAGGTTACGGGAAGCATTCCCGCGAACGTCCTTCTCTCGGCCTACAAGGGCACCGACGGCACCGTCGTCGTCGTGGCCATCAACAACGGCAGCTCGTCGGCGACTGTGCCGATCACTATTTCCGGCGGAACAACGACGCCAGCATCGATGACGCCGACCGTGACGTCGCTGACCGACAACCTTGCCTCCGGAACCGCGGTCACGGTGACCGGCGGTAGCTTCACGGCTTCGCTCGCCAGCATGACCGTCACGACGTTCGTCGGCAAGTAGCCTCGAATTGGGCACTTCTTCTGGGTGATGTCCCGGGTTGGCTACCCAACGCATCCGGCCAGACCTGGCCAGACCTCACCAAGGTTGGCCTTCTTGTCGCAATTGGCGGCCAAAACGGCTGGACCTCACCGGCCCGACTCACCAAGGTTGACCTTCGGAACACCAAGCGGTTTTCCTGGGCCCTGCCCACCACTTGACGCGACCAGAATTCGCTTGTCTGCACCGAGGCTAGTAGTACCCTAGAAGCGACGCATCTATGGCCCTGCAGGCTGGCCACCTATTCGGTAACTACCGCATTGTCCGCCTACTCGGCGAGGGCGGCTTTGGGGAAGTGTACCTTGCCGAGAATCCGCTCATCGACCGCCGTGCCGCCGTCAAGGTCTTGCACACGGCGTTGGCGCAGGATGCGGAGCTGGTCCGGCGTTTTCTCAACGAAGCGCGGGCGGCCAGCGCCATCCGGCATCGCAATATCATTGAAGTCTTCGACGCTGGCGTGACACCCGAGGGCGCGCCCTACATCCTGATGGAGTTTCTCGAAGGGGTATCGCTGCAGAAGCGGCTGGCCGACCGTGGGCGTCTCGCGGTGGCGCAGGCCCTGGACGTCGCCGGCCAAGCAGGGTCGGCCCTGGCGGCTGCGCACGCTGCCGGGATCGTTCACCGCGACTTGAAGCCGGAGAACCTGTTTCTGGTGCCGGACGCGGGCGCGCCGCACGGTGAGCGAGTGAAGATTCTGGATTTTGGCATCGCGAAGATGAAGCGGTCGGGCGGCACGGGCGGAACGATGCGGACGCAAGCCGGACTGATCATGGGCAGCCCAGCGTACATGTCGCCGGAGCAGTGCAAGGACAGCGCGGACGTGGACTTGCGGTCGGACATCTATTCTTTCGGGATCATCGTTTACGAAATGCTGGCGGGAAGGACGCCGTATGTGGCGGCATCGGGGACGGAGATGCTGATCATGCATCTGACCGGGACGCCCGGGCGCTTGCGCGAGATGGTGGCCGATGTACCTGCGCATGTAGAGGCGGCGATCAAGCGTGCGCTGTCGCGGGCGCGCGAAGATCGTTTTGAGAGCATTGCAGCTTTCATTGGTGCGCTGCGGGGCGAGACGGGCACGGCTGCTGTGACTCTGTCGTCACCATCGGGGGAACTGCCTGCGTTTCGGGAAACCCGCGTGTTAGGAGCTGAGCGAACCGCGGCGGCGCAGTCGATCACGACATTTTCGCGGGCGACTGCTGAGATTGGGACCGCGGACAGCGACGAGGCACGACCAGCGGCCACCCGCCATCGGCGCTGGCCAGTCTTCGGGTTGGGTGCAATGGCGGTGGCGGGGCTTGCGCTTTTTCTGTTGGTAAGACCGAGTCACATCGCTGCGCCACCAGCGGCCACCGACACGCCCATTGTCGCAAGCAAGGCTTCTGCGATCACCGGTGCGCCCTTGCGCCAGGAGCCTATGGAGAACCCCGTGCGGGTGGCACCCGCGCCACCCAGTGGAGTCGACGGTGGGGTGGCTCCACCGGCTGGGGCTGGAGTATCGGTTCCTTCCAAACCGAACGCAGTGGCAATGCCACGCGCCGTGGCTGGCGTGCCGCCACACCCGAAGCGGATGCGTGCGGCCGAACCCCGCCATCCGCCGGCCAGCAACAGTAGCAATTCAGGAAACCAGTGGTTGTTCCTTCACTAGCAAAATCCCTATTGAGTATAGCGATCGGCTGCGCACTGTGCCTGTCGCTGCCAATCTGCGAAGGACGCGCGCAGGCTGCTGGCCTGAGCGCGAAAGATACCGCCAAGGCCAAAGAGGCGAGGCAGCTCTACAAGGCGGGCAAGTATGACGCCGCGGCCGAGATTTTCTTGCGCCTCAGCAACGACTACCCGGACATGCTGGTGCTCACGCGCAATCTGGGGGCTTGCTACTACTACTTGCACCGACCTGAGCCGGCACTATCCAATTTGCGCGAGTATCTGGAGCGGGCGCAGAACATCAGCGCGGAAGACCGGCGTGAGGTCGAGGGGTGGATTGCCGAGATGGAGAAGTTGCGCAACCAGATGGCCGCGAGCACGAGCACCGCTCCGGTGTCCGCTCCGCCGGCAGTGGCATCTTCTGTGCCACCGGCGATGCCCGGGCCTGCGTCGCCAAACCCGCCAGCAGCGGCCCCTTTGCCAGCTGCTCCAGTCGAGCCGGTTCAGCAAGGCCTGGAGCTGCGCCAGGCGCCGGCTGAACAA
>PMJO01000050.1 GCA_003158455.1 Myxococcales bacterium
ATGGTACGCCGCCGGCGAGGGCGCGCGAAGCGCGGAGCGGGCTGGGTGGGTTGTCCGTCCCGAAGGCCGGCGGGCTCCCCACGCGACTATCGATATCGACTATCGCTGCGCCACGTAGGCGATCACGCCGTGCTTTTTCTCGAAGGCCAGCTTGCCGGCGATGGCGTCTTTGGCGGTGGCGAAGTCGCCCACGCGCACGCGGTACCAGGTGCCCTTGCCCGGGATCTCGGAAACCACCAGATAGGTCTTCTCGGAGCCGAACTTCGAGGCGAAGGCCTCTGCCTCGCCGCGGTCTTGGAACGAGCTGAGCTGCAAAGTGAAGTGCGCTTTGCCCTTGACCGAATCAGTGGCCGCGGCGCCAATCACCGGAACCGGCGTGCTTGGCGATGGCGTAGGCGTAGCCTCCGCGGGTCTGTTGGCTGCCGCCACCGGCGTGACCGCTGCCTTGCTCGCTGTGGGCGCTGTTGGCGCGGACTTGAGCGCGCTGGCTGGGGCGGCCGCCGCAACTGGCTTTCCCGCCGTAGCGACCGGCTTGCCGGCAATCGGCGCGGTCTTGACCTCGCTGGGCTTGACGGGCTCAGCCGGCTTGCTGTCGAGCTTGGCAACCAATTTGCTGGTCTTGGTCGAAGTCTTGCCCGCGGTGGCCGAGGCCGCCTGGTCTGGTTCGCCGTTCTTGGCAATCTCGCTTGGCTTGCCGGCTCCCGCAACTTTGCCTGACTCGCTCTTGCTCGCATCCGTCGTCTTGGAATCGGCCAGTTTCAGTTCCGTCTTCTTCGCGCCATTCTGGGCGTACTTGTCGCCGAAGAGCGCCTGCGGAAAGGTCACCGCAGGCGTCTGGGTGGGACGGGGACTGGTCGCGACCTTGTCGAGCAAGGCGAGCGGGTCCTCCACCTCAGGCGCAACCGCGCGGCCGCGCGATTCCAGTCGTTTGCCCACCACTACCCCCAGCACGAAGAGCAGACAGGCCACCAGCGCGCTGCCAAAAAACAGAAAGAAGACCTGGCGGTTGTCGAGGCGGACTTCGATCTTGTCCCGCCAGCGTTCGACGTCGCGAAGTCCTCGTTGATCCATCGTGGCACCGGAAGTGTAACTCATGCTCTGCTCCTGCGAAAAAGCTGCGCCGCCGAGCTGAGGCGCTAGGATGCCTCCTCACCCTCCCCACCTATGCGTTTCATGACCGTCGGCGCCGATACCCCCAGCAGGCCCAGCGCAGTCTCAATCACCTGCCGGATGGCCTCGACCCAATGCAGGCGCGCTGCGGTTTTCTGCCAATCCCAGGTCGTGCGCCAATTGCCTACGCGCTGGCGCTCCTGGGGCAGAACCGAGTCGCCGTGGACTTTTTGCAGCCGCGTGTAGTAGCTCTGAAATTCGCCCGCCAACTCGCTGACGAAAGACACCAATCGGTGCGGCTCACGCGCCAGGGCCGCATCCTCGACGAAGTCGGGAAAGTCGGACAGTCGGCGTAGCAACGCGATTTCCTCCGGTAGGTCTAGCCGCGCGAACAGTTCGGGCGTAGGCGGAAGTCGTGGGGCTTCCAGTTCAACCGCGCGCCGCTGCAGCGAAGCACAGCGAGCGTGGGCGTACTGAGCGTAGTACACGGGATTATCCATCGACTGGCGCTTGGCCAACTCAAGGTCGAACTCCAGCGGCGTGTCGTGTCGCCGCATCAAGTAGAAGAATCGCGTGGCATCGCGGCCGATCTCGTCAATCACCTCGTCGAGGGTGATGAACTCCCCTTCCCGCTTGCCCATGGCGACCGGTTTGCCGTCGCGCAGGAGGCTCACCATCTGAATGAGCAAGACCGAAAGGCAGTTGGGGTCATGCCCGAGAGCCTTTAGTGCCGCCTGCATGCGCGGCACGTGGCCGTGGTGATCGGCGCCCCAGATGTCGCACAGTTCGTCGAAACCGCGTTCGATCTTCTTGCGGTGGTAGGCGATGTCCGCCAGCAGGTAGGTGGGCAAGCCATCGGACTTCTGTACCACCCGGTCCTTGTCGTCCCCCCACAGCACCGTGGTCTTCAACCACACGGCGTTGTCGCGCCGGTCGATGAAACCGGCTTGTTCGAGCGCGGCCAGGGTGCTCGACACCTCGCCGCTATCGTGCAGAGCCCGCTCGCTTTGCCACACGTCGAAGGTGACGTCGAACTTCACCAAGGTGTTGCGGATCATGTCCACGCAGCGGGCGATGGCGAACTGCTTGATGGGCTCCATATCGGCCGGAGGGTTGGCGCCTACGAAGCGCCCCGCCTCACGTTCGAGCAACTCAAGCCCCAGTTCCCGGACGTAGTTGCCGCGGTAGCCGTTCTCGGGGAACGCCACTTCGGGGACGATCACGCCGGTCCAGTCTTCGCCCTTGGCGACTTCCATGTAGCGAGCCCACACCGAAAGCGCCAGCATGGCGACCTGATTGCCGGAATCGTTGAGATAGAACTCGCGCAATACGTCGTAGCCAGCGAAGCGCAACAGCCGAGTCAGCGAATCGCCGACCGCGGCGTGTCGACCGTGCGCAAAATGCAACGGCCCGGTCGGGTTGGCGGAAAGATACTCCACCAGAACGCGCGGCGACTGCTTCGACGCTCCCTGTCCCCAATGCCCGCCGGCGGCCAGGATGTCAAGCAACCGCCGCTGCCAGAACCCATCGGACAAGCGCAGATTGATGAAACCAGGGCCCGCCACCGACACCTCGGCCAGGTCTGCGCCACCGGCAGCCCGCAGGTGCTCGACGATGGTCGTGGCCAACGCGCGCGGCTGCTTGCCGGCGGGCTTGGCCAGCGCCAAGGCTATGTTGGTCGCGTAGTCGCCGTGCTCAGGGCGCTTGGGCCGTTCGACCGGGATGCTGTCGGGAATCGCCGCCACGAGGCCCTCGCGCTTCACCTCTGCAACCGCAGTCTGCAAGAGCGCGCGAACTGTGCTGCGAACGCTGGAGGTCATTTGCCTACACTGTAGGCTGAAGTCCTACCATCTGTCAATTTCATATTGGCGTGGGGAGCCCGCCGGCCTTTCTCCGGCCGCAAGCCTCCTACTGAATCTGGAAGGGCGTGGTGCCGCTCGCGGCCGGGTCGAAGGTGGTCAGGGCGCTATCGCCCTTGCGGGCATTGATGCGCACGATCTGACCGCGGCTGTTCGGCGTGAGCGCCGTGCGCCCCTGGTCCAGCACGTAGATATAGGGATAGGAGATCGGGTTGGCAGAGTCCGTCACTACCGGACTTTCGGGTAGCTGGTTGGGGCCGGTGTAGATGCGGATGGGCTGGGTCAGCGCGATCTCGACGGAGGGGATGGCTACCGTGGCCGGGATGAATCCACCTATGAGATCCAGGCGCGTGGTCAGACTGTCGCCGCCATATTGGTCGAGGTTGGTGAGGATGAAGCGAAGCTGCGGATTCTGGAAGATGGCCTTTATCGGTTTCTTGGGCCCAGCGCCGCCATCAGCGGTGGGCGTGACGGCGGTCGACGGGAACTCGTCGTAGTTGAGGTCTTGGTAAAGGCACGGGTTCGGTCCGGGTGGCGTGACCGGTGAGTAGGGAGGGTTGGCTTTGGCTGGGGTTCCCTGGTTCGCGGGGTCGTTGGGGTCAGGAATCGGCGGTGTCAACTGACCGAACAACGCCACTTCGGTGTTGGTCGCGCCGGCGGAACTGGTGGAGTACTTGGTGACGTTGTCGATGGGAACCACGCCATCAATCGTCACGCACGAGGGAGCTGACAGCGGGATCCGGTCGGCTAGCGCGGGATCGTTGGGATCGAGTCGGCACTGGCCATTGATCTCGGTCGTGGTCTTGAGGTCAGGTAGAGAGTTGCCCAAGACGAGAAAGCTGGTGCCGACATTCACGTGGTAGCGGTTGGTCGGCTGGGGCCAGCAGGCAAGATCGAGAGGCGGCGCCTCGACGCAGTACCTTCCTGGCCCCGGTTGAGGTTCTTCTTTAGGGGACAGTTGCGGCCCGAGCGAGCCGGGCAGGGTTGCACACACGAAACCCGGGCGGCAGTCCGAGTCGCCGGCCGCATCTGTCGTCGCAGACGTTTCTGAGTAGCCACAAGCTTTCACGCACCGCTTGAAGTTTTCGCTCGGCCATACTTGCTGCCACCGGAACCCTGGATGCGGGGCGTTGGTGGGCTGGCATTCCGCATCGTCGCCGGTCTCGGTTGCGGCCACGCGATTGAGCGCGGTCTTGGGCACTTCGTCCAGGTGGAACCCCAGCGTCAGCTGGGTGGGCGTGGCGGAAACAATCTCGTAGCGCCGCCGGCTGCCCATGAAGCGGGTACAGCCGTCGACCACACTCTGCGCGGCGCCGATAGGCAGGCACAGTCCCGTGGCCCCTCCCACCGGCTGACGGCAGGAGAAACTCTCCTGGGGGTTGCAGTCGGTATCGGCGGTGCATCCGGGCAAGACCACCAGATCGCCCGCAAGCACGCCCTTGGCGCAGAAGTCAGCGCCCGTATCTTTCAGAGCACCTGCGGGCGAGTGGGCCGCAGTAGGATCCTGGAGCTGGCCCGAGCTGCGGGTTGTGCCGGAAAGGGCGGCCTCCCAAGCAATGGTGAACGTGCGCGATACGTACGTCGCCTGGTAAGGGAAATTGGCCCAGTAGTTCGTGGTGGTGTTGACCGAGTTTCCCACCGCGGCCGGATCCTTATCGTTTTCCACCTCCTCCAACCGGGGGCCGCCCGTGGAAGCCAGGACGGGCGTGGTCGGGAACAGAAGGTCGGATGTCACCGGCGTGCGCAGCGGTGGCGTGGAGGACAACGCCAGCGTATCAGCCGTGTACTGGTTGGTCGAACGGATCTCGCGGAATGAGTGGGTGAGGGTCTTGTCCTCGCTGACCAGTTGGCCGTTGACCTGCGTGGTGGGGGCGAGGTTGAGGATGTAGACAGAGTCGTTTGAGGCCAGCAGAAACGCAAATTGCCCGGACAATGCCTGTGGGTTCTTGCTGATGTCAGCCGGGCTGACCTGCAGATCCACGACCGCGATGTCGCGCGGGATCGCCGGCGCCGCGGTACGCGTTGCAAGCGTGGGAATGCGAATTCCAGGCCCTTGGGCCAGCGGTCGCCGGGCCGCGGAGTTGACCGGGAAGCACCCGGTGTTGGCAGGCAGCCCGACTAGATCGGGTTGAACGTTAACGTCGCATTCTTGTTCTGGTTGCGCGCTGGGTGGGACTGGGAGACTCACCACACGGACTGAACCGTCACGAGCGAAAGCGTAGAGGAACCGGCCCCTGCCCTCCACGAAATTGCCCGTGAATGGATTGACTGCAAGGCGCAGGTGATCGATTCCAATTGCCAGCGGCTCAAGCGCGATGCGCCCGCCGCCAGCCGGTATGATGAAGGCCTGGTTTGCGATATCGATGTCCAGTGCCGTGAGGAAGTCGTCGGCGGCGCTGGCTCCCACGTACACGCGGCTGTTGTCAGGAAGCAGGGCCAATGCGCCCACTCCAAGAGCCGAACTCGTCGACACGCCCGCCTCACCCTGGCCGACTCCGCCGGCGCTTGCGGGCGCGGCAGGCGCCTCCCCGTCATCTGCGGTGGCCCCCGCGTCCGGGGTAGACCCGGGCGTGCAGTCAGCCGGACAGTTCGGTTCGCCGCCCGAAGAGACAACGCCGTCAGCACGAATGAAGACCGAGTCCAGGATCTTCCCCGACGGCATGTCGAGCAGTGCAACCAAGTCACAAGACGGGAAGGTCACCAGAGCCATGGGTGCCTGCTGGCTATGGCACAACCCGAGCGCAGTGCTGGGCAACAGGAAGACGATCTCCTTGGGAGAGGCGTTGAGCAGACGCCCGGACTGGGTAGTCGGCGCCACCCGTGTCACTGGATCGCCAGCTCCGGTGGCGGGCACAGCTGACCCGAACTGCGAAGCTAGCAGGCGCGACGGGTCGACCAATCCGAGATCACAGGAGTCGCGGTTTGCGCTCGCAACCCAGCAGCCGTCCGCACTGGCAGACAGGGACTCGGGCATCGACCCGACCGGCGCCATATTGAAGCCAAACACGCCCGAGTCGAGATCAATAAGACGGCCTTTGTCAATGTCTACCGCAGCCATCTCGCCACGCGCGCTGTTGGTCACCAAGGCAAACGTTCCTAGCTGCCGCGATGAGGTGCCGGCCGGCTGGATCGGGGGAGCCTTCTGACCTAGCGGATGGCAGAAACTCATGGGTTGGCCGGTCAGGTTTCCGGTGCCGGGATCCATAGCTAGGCACACAAAACCCATATCGCCCGGCCGCTCGAGGTTGTGCGCGGGAATCACGGTTGGCGTGGCACTGCATGCGCCGAGCCAGCCAAGAATCACTATGGTCGGAGCCGCTCGCGATGTCATTTCGCAGTATCCGCGTGGGGAAAGCCAATCCGCTGCACCACCATGTACTGGGTCGGGCTTGCAGGCTCAAGATCAATGACCGACACATTGTTGTCCGCGTAGCTGGCCACGAATGCGACGTTTGCATCGGTGGGCGAAAAGGTCAGCGCCGTGGGCCCGTTGCCCGCTTCTATGATGGCCACAACCCGAGGTGCATGCGGGTCGACTACATAGATCTGGCCCCCTTCAAAACAGGTGATATAGAGCAGGTTCCCTCGGCCGGCGGGGGCAAACTGCATGTGGGTTGCCCCGCCGCACACCTCGAGGATGGCACTGGGAGTATTGGCCGGCTCTCCGTTCTGATTCGGTCGTCGGTCGAGCACGACCAGTGCAGCAGGGTCGGAGGAGGTGGACGACTCAGGCGTGTTGCGATGAAGAACGTAGGCCTCCTTGCCGTCGGGCGAGAGGAGAAATCCCCTCACGTCTACGCCCGAGGGCAAGAAAGTGGACGACGTGATCTGCTCGCCCGTGACCAGGGAAAGATCGCGCGTCGTTGGATGGCTCATATCGCAAGCCTGCCCCACCGCCTGACACTGCAGCAGCATCCCGGTTATGTCAGCGCTCGTGCGCGCCACCGCATAGAGGATACCCCCGGGATTGTTGGGATCGTTCGGATCGTTCGGATCGTTCAGGGTCAGGGCCGTGACACCTTGGACCGAACTGGCGGGGAACACAACCCGGGCGATCGAATTGATGACATTGGGTGCGTTGGGATCGAGGAGTGCTCTGACGTCAATAGTCGAGATGCCTCCGCCCACGGGCTGGTGATTCACCGTGACGGTCAGATGGCCGATGTACAGAATCCCAAGATACGGGTCGAGGGACATGGCATGGGGCTCTTCGGGCAGGACGTTGTCGCTGATGGCTGCGCCGCTCGGACGACGGACGCGCCAGTTGTCGTCGCAGAACGGGTTGACAAGCAGCGGATCCGGATCCGGCCGAGTCCCGTTGCAGCGCATGTGCACCGAACCCGCACCGTTGGGGTGGGTAATGTCGACGAAGGTGATCGAGGGTTCGGCTCGCACCATCATGAAGATGCGCCGCACCGATTCCTCGCTAGTGGGGTCCGGAGTCTGGATGACCGCTTCGCCGCCAAAACTGCCAATCTGTACCGTGGCATCCGCCTGCACATATGCCCGCTCGTTGCAATTCAGGGCATGCGGGCGGAGCAAATCGAAACAGCAAAAATGGTCCGAAGTGCCGGCGAGGGTTGTCGCAGCCGTGTCGTCTGCGAAATGAGTCGTGGTGCACGGGGACCACGCAGACGGGTCAGTTGCGTCGCGCTTCGCCTTTTGCAGGTCAATCGCGATCAGCGTCCCGGCATTGAAGCGGAGGTCGTTGTTCGAGTTGACCACGTAGAGCCAGTTGCCGTCGAGGGGGTCAATTGCCAGCCCAGCCGGCCAGAAAATCTGGTCCATGGGCGGATCGATCCCCGTCTGGCCCAGCCCGCAGCCAGCCCCGGCCAGCGCGAGGGCTGAAAGCAGGGAGAGACACCAAACCGAGACGCGGCCGACGGGGAATCTCATCGGGAGGTGTCCCCCGTCGGTCGGTCGTACCTGCTTGATGTCTCTATTCCGGTTGATGGGCGGCGGACCACTATTTCCTGAGCACAGCTTGGGCTGCCGCCAGGCGTGCAATGGGCAAGCGATAGGGCGAACAGGAAACGTAGTTGAGCCCCAATTCGTCGCACAGCATGACCGAGCTTGGATCGCCGCCATGCTCGCCGCAAATNNCCGATCTTGATATTGGGCCGCGTCTTGCGACCAGAGGCGACCGCCAGACGCATGAGCTGGCCCACGCCGTCCCGATCCAGACTGACGAAGGGATCGACGTCGTAGATGTCCTTGGCCACATAGTCGGCCAATACCTTGGGCACATCGTCCCGCGACAGACCAAACGTGGTTTGCGTCAGGTCGTTGGTGCCGAAAGAGAAGAACTCGGCGGTCTCGGCGATGGCGCCTGCGGTGAGCGCCGCGCGCGGCACCTCGATCATGGTGCCCACTAGGTACTTCAGCTTGCGTCCCCTCTCCTTGAAGACCTCCCCAGCCACACGGCGGACGATGGCCGCCTGGTGATCGATCTCTTTCTTGCTACCCACCAGCGGAATCATGATCTCTGGCTCGACCACCGTGCCCTCGGCGGCCACATCGCAGGCGGCCTCGAAGACCGCGCGCACCTGCATCTCAGTGATCTCTGGGTACGAGATACCAAGACGGCAGCCGCGGTGGCCGAGCATGGGGTTGGACTCCTTCAGATCGTTGATGCGCGCCTCGATCGCGGCCACCGTCTTGCCCGTGGCTCGCGCCAGCTCCAGCACGCCCGCCTCCTCGTGGGGCAGGAACTCGTGCAGCGGTGGATCCAGGGTCCGGATGGTCACCGGCCGCTTGCCCATGGCACGGAAGATTCCTGCGAAGTCCTCCCGCTGCAAGGGCAGCAGTTTCTCCAGAGCCTTGCGTCGCGTGGCCTCGTTTTCGGCCACGATCATCTCGCGCATGGGGCCGATCTTGCCTTCACCGAAGAACATGTGTTCCGTGCGGCACAGGCCGATGCCCTCGGCGCCGAAGGCCACCGCCGCGGTGGCCTGGTCAGGCTGGTCGGCGTTGGCCCGCACGTGCAGGCGACGGACCTTGTCCGCCCAGCCGAGCAGACGGGCGTAGCGCTGATAGGCCGGTGCATCGTTGGGATCCAGGTTCTTCTCGATGACCACGCGGATGACTTCGGATGGTGTGGTGTCCACTCGACCGTTCATCACCTCGCCGGCGAAGCCGTCAATCGAGATCCAGTCACCCTCGCGCAGCACCACCGGACCGCGCGCCGTGTTCACGCTCATGGTGCGGTTGTGGTAGTCGAAGCTGACCGCGTCGCAGCCCACTATGCACACCTTGCCCATCTGACGTGCCACCAGGGCCGCGTGCGAGGTCATGCCGCCGAAGGCGGTCAAGAAGCCCTCGGATGCGTTCATGCCGCGGATGTCCTCGGGCGAGGTCTCGTGCCGGCAGAGAATGGTCTTCTCGCCGCGCGTGGCCCATGCCTCGGCATCCTCGGCAAAGAACACGATGCGACCCGTGGCCGCGCCCGGGCCGGCGGGCAAGCCCTTGGCCAAGAGGCGCCCCTCTTTTACCGCGCTTTGCTTGGCAGCGGCCTCGAACACCGGCCGAAGAAGCTGGTTGAGCGCCTCGGGCTCGACCCGGCGAAGAGCCTCTTCCTTGGGAATGAGCTTCTCTTCCACCATCTCGACCGCGATGCGGACACTGGCGAAACCCGTGCGCTTGCCGTTGCGGCACTGGAGCATGAACAGCTTCGAATTCTCGATGGTGAACTCGATGTCNNTCCTGCATGTCCTTGTAGTGCTTTTCCAGCTTCTTGCGAATGTCGAGCAGCTGCTGGTACGCCTTGGGGAAATTCTTCCCCAGCTCAACGATCTTCTGTGGCGTGCGGATGCCGGCGACCACGTCTTCGCCCTGCGCATTCACCAAGAACTCACCGTAGAATTCATTCTCGCCGCTGGCCGGATTGCGCGTGAAGCACACGCCAGTGGCCGAATCGTCGCCCTTGTTGCCGAAGACCATGGCCTGCACATTGACCGCGGTACCCCAGGAAGCGGGGATGTTGTTGAGCTTGCGGTAAGCGTTGGCGCGGTCATTCTCCCAAGAATTGAACACCGCCATGATGGCGCCCCGGAGCTGGTCAATCGGGTTGGTCGGGAACTCGACGCCCTTGCGGCGCTTGATCTCAGCTTTGAACTCCTCGACCAGTTCCTTCAGCGCAGACGCAGGAAGCTCGGAATCGACTTGGACTCCGCAAGCCTTCTTCTTGGCCGTGAGAATCACTTCGAAGGGATCGTGGTCTTCCTTGCGCTCGGGCTTCATGTCCAACACCACGTCGCCGTACATGGCGACGAAGCGGCGGTAGCTGTCGTAGGCAAAGCGCTCGTTGTTGGACACATGGGCCAAGCCCCTGGCCGTCTCGTCGTTGAGGCCCAGATTGAGGATGGTGTCCATCATCCCGGGCATCGAGGCCCGCGCGCCCGAGCGCACGGAAACCAGCAAAGGGTTCTTGGGGTCACCGAACTTGGTGCCCAGCAGGGTTTCCATCTTGGTGACGCTGGCGCGCACCTCGTCCTCAAGCCCTTTGGGGAGCTTGCGCCCGTTGGCGTAGAATTCGGTACACACCTCGGTGGTGATGGTGAACCCGGGCGGAACCGGCGCACCTATGTTGGTCATCTCGGCGAGGTTGGCACCCTTGCCACCGAGAAGGTTCTTCATATCCTTGTTTCCTTCGGCCTTGCCGCCACCAAAGAAGTAGATGTGCTTGCTGCGCTTGGGGGCTGCGGACTTGGCCTTGTTCTGCTTGCGGGCTGGGGATGTTTTCTTTTTCATGATCTTTTTCTGGGGGTTCGGGTGGATGTGAACGGCGCCGTTTCTATCAGGGAGCGCCGACGATTAAAAGCCCTGCAGAGGGCGATACGAATGGGCAAACCCTGCGTCAGCGAAGCCGCGCAAGGAGGGTCGGGCCGATCTCGCCCAGCGGCGCTCTCTCTTGCTGCATGCTGTCCCGGTCACGCAGGGTGACAGTCTGGTCTTCGAGGCTCTGGAAGTCGACCGTAATGCACCATGGCGTTCCGATCTCATCCTGGCGCCGATAGAGCTTCCCAATCGCCCCGGTGTCGTCGTACACCGCCCGCAGGCCAGCCCGCTGCAGGTCGCGCTTGATGCCTCGGGCCATCTCGACCAGCCGGGGCTCGTTGCGCTTTAGCGGGAACACGGCAACCACGAGGGGCGCCAGCCGTGGATGGAGGTGGAGCACGGTGCGCGTGTGTTCCTCAGCGGTCTTCTCCCCTACCCCGCGCACCTTCTTCATCACCTCAATTTTGTTGGCGTCCGCGTCATCCATTAGGCCGATGAGTCTCGGCAGGCTGCCCGGCAATTCTGCGGCAATCGCTTCGGCAGCAGCCTGCAGGCGCTGCTTCACATCCGCGTCCATACCCTCGCGTCGGCCCACCGAGCGGGCGAAACTCTCCACCAATTCGCGCAGCTTGGCCGTGTCCTCGGCCGGCGGCTCTTTGACTAGTGAATCCTCGTAGGCATCGCAGAGGAACGCCAATGTCGCCCGATCCGCTCCCGCTGAGGGTTCGATCACGAAGGGCACGTAGTGTTTCTTCTGCTCCTGGTCGAAGTAGTGCAACTCGCCCACGGCGTCGGGGTTGCCAGGCGATCGACTGTGCGCCTTCAGATCAAAGTCGGTGCGGTTGGCGATGCCTTCCAACTCGCTCCAACCCATGGGGAACAGGTACTCGAGATCCACGCAGCGCTTGGCGTAGTGAGCCAGCTCGTGCTTCTCCTGCTCGCGCACGCGCAGGTTGTCGGCCCGCATGCCAAGATCGAGGTACCACTTCTTGCGCTCGGCGATCCACATCTCGTGCGCCGCTTCGTCCTCGCCTGGGCGCACGAAGTACTCTATCTCCATCTGCTCGAACTCCCGCGTGCGGAAAGTGAAGTTGCCCGGCGTGATCTCGTTGCGAAATGCCTTGCCCACCTGGGCGATGCCAAAGGGCAGCTTACGGCGCATGGTATCCAGCACATTGCCGAAGTTGACGAAGATGCCCTGCGCGGTTTCCGGGCGCAGGTAGACCAGTCCCGACTCGTCGCCCGTGTCCACCGGCCCGACGCTGGTGCGAAACATCAGGTTGAAGGGACGCGCCTCGGTCAGGTCTTTCGAGCCGCACTTGGGACAGGCCAGTTCTTTGGCGGCGATGGCAGCGTTGATCTCGATCATGCCCTTCGGATCGCGTCCCTTCTGTGCCACGAAGACGTGGTCGGCGCGCGGTCGAGCTTTGCATGCGCGGCAGTCCATCATCGGGTCCGAAAAGGTTGCCTCGTGGCCGGAGTACTTCCAGACCAAGCGATTCATCAGAATGGCCGCGTCCAACCCCTCCATGTCGTCGCGCTCATGCACCACCCTACGCCACCAGGCGCGCTTCACGTTGTTCTTGAGCTCCACGCCCAAGGGGCCGTAGTCCCAAGTGCTCCCCAGACCGCCATAGACCGATGAAGATGGGAATACGAATCCGCGACGCTTGCAGAGACTGACGATGGTTTCGAGAGATGACGCTGGCATGGGGCGGGAATCTACTTGAGAGATCCTAGACAGTCGACAGGCAACCGCAGCTAGTTGTTTCTCACAGAGGTTCAGCGTTCTTTGTGTGAGATAGGTAACTACCGATCGCCGCCCATCTTTTCGATGAAGTCCAACGAACGCAGAGGCCCGGCAATGTGGGTGCGCACCAGCCCAAGGATTGCCCGCCGGCACCCGGCGTTGGTTTCCCGGTCCAGGCTGGCTTTTTCTGCCTCGGCAAGCGACATTCCCGCCAAGCCAGTCAGCGCCCGCCGTGTTGCCGCGGTCAGGATGTCGCCACGCTGGGTGCAGGACGCACACAGCACGCCGCCTTGCTCGGGGTACCAGCGCGCCTTCTCGTCGCAAAGATCACTGCGCCCACAAACCGCGCAACGGTCGAGCGCTGGGCCGAACCCCAGTCGGCCGAGTAGCCCAAGCTCGAACACCCGCAGCCGTTCCGCGCTGGCCCGCCCGGCTTCCAACCGCATCAGAAACTCTCGCAGCCAGTCGAAGACCGCCGGCTCGGCATGCCGGGGCGGGCACAGGCGGTCGCACAATTCCAGCGCATAGGCCGCGTGGGCTGTCTTGCCCATGTCGCCCGCCAAGCCAAGTCGCGCCTCCTGCACATCGAAATCCTCCAACAACAGCAGGTCAGCCCCTGCCCGCTCGCGCAGGGCCGCCTCTCCTTCGGCCCCCATGCCCAGACCTCCGCCGAATCGCCGGACGCTCTTGCGCGCCCCACGGGCCAGGGCCGAGAGACGGCCGGTGGTTGCCCCAAGCAAGGTCACAACCCGGTCTGACTCACCGTAGGCGACAGTTCGCAGGACTATGGCTCTGGTCGCGAACCTGGTGGACACCGGCTCAGGCTACCACGCCCGCCGGCCGTCAGAGCCTGGCGATCAATTGGGGAGCGTCGGCCGACTCGATGAGGCTCAGACCTTCGCCCGATTGCGGTTGCTGGCGGAGGAAGAGAGAGAGGGTGATGGTCGCAATGAGCAAAACGATAATCACAAAGACCGCCAAACCAATTCCGTGCCGTGGTGGTTGCGCATCGTCTTCACCGCTCGGTTCGGGCGGAGGAACCGCCGGCAAAGTCTGGGTACGCGGGGCGATTGCGATCCCGGGAGGGGTCTCAGCGTTGCGGCGCGCAGCCACGGCTTCGTCGAAGAGGCTCAGCGGCTCGACATGGGATATGCCCACGCTTCGGGCATACGAACGTATGAATCCACGGACGAAAGTCTCGTGGGGCAAATCCGCGAACTTCCCCGCTTCGAGAAGTCGCAGCGCCGTGACCGAGACCTTGGTCTGCTGGGCGATGTCGGCCAGCGATACCTGGCGTCGTTCGCGAGCTTCCCGCAGGACCGTGCCGAAGTTTGCTGTTTCCATTCGCCAAGAACCTCTTGTTTCACTGGATCAACTGTGCGTAGCGCCGACACTCATCCGCGACGCAGCTGTGCGCGCCCAGCTCGACGCAATGCTGGAAAAGCTCACGTGCTAGGGCAGTCTCCCGTTTGCGTTCGTGGAGCAACCCGCCCAGAAGTTGCGCCTCCTGAATAGGGCATCGCTTAGTATCAGAGAGCAAAGGAGCGAGCACCTCCGCCGCCTGGTCGATTTCGCCACGGTCAGTGTAGACCTTGGCAAGCCGGAAGCGCCCCACGCAGAAACCAGGTGAGCGGCTCACTGCCTCGTGCAGCTCCTTCCATGCGCTCTGGATGTCCTTCTTCTGGTAGTAGGCCCACCCGAGGTTCGCGCGCGCGAACTCGGGCATGCCATACGAGGGATCCTTGAGGGCATTCTGGGCTGCCTCGATGGCCGCATCCCACGATTGGAGCTGGAGCTCAGCCACCGAGAGATTGTTCCACGCCTCGGAAAAATTGGGCCGCAACTCCACTGCCTTGTGCAGGCTCTTGGCGGCTTCCTTGAATTTCGCCTGAGCTTCACTGCGAACCGACTCGGCATCTCTGCCTTTGAGGCAAGACTTGCCCTCAAGTTGGGCTACGTAGTCGTGTCCCTGCCGAAGGGCGATGAGTCCGAGCAGGTTGTAGGCGTCGGCGTTTTCCGGGTCGGTCTGCAGCGCCTTCTGCAACTCTTCGATGGCGGCTTCCACTCGCTCATCGCGGAAGTAGCCGGCCGCCAGCTGGTACCCAATCTGTGACTGCTGCGCCTGCTCAGAATCTCGCCTGGGGCGCGAAGCGCACCCCGAGTCAAGCAGCAAGGCGAGGCTCATCCCCATTGTGATCAGGAATCCTTTCGAGCCGGCGGCAAAGTTGGTCGTCTTTCCCAAAGGTTCTCGCTAGGTTAGCTTACCTGGCGCGGCCGGACGCTAGCAGGGCACCGGATCAACTGTCAATGCGAAAATTGCAGCGCCGGTGCGCCCCCGACGGGTGTGACCCAAATCTAGCATCGCTCTCCTATACGCCGCGCGTCTCGGCGCCCCAGACGTACTTGTGGAGTTGAAGATTCAGACGCACCGGGAGGCGGTCGCGCAGGATCCACGCCGCAAGGTCTCGTGGATCGAGCTTCCCGGCGACGGGCGAGAAGAGAATCTCGGCCCGTCCCGAAAGACCGCGGCTACGTACCACCTCGGCTGACCAGGAATAGTCGGTCTCGTCACATAGGACGAACTTGATCGCATCCTGCGGCCGCAGACCGTGCAAAACATCCCAGAAATTCTGCTCGACCTCCCCAGAACCGGGCGTCTTGATGTCCACGATGCGGATAACTGCGGGCGACAGATGGGCCACGGGATGCGCCCCCGATGTCTCCAGGACGACGCGGAAACCCTCGCGCACAAGCCGCTCGGCCAGGGACGCCACCTCGGCTTGCAGCATCGGCTCTCCCCCGGTGAGAGTCACCCAGGGCAAACCTAGCCGGCGAACTTCCAGCATGATCTCTTCGACACTCATCTCTCTTCCACCCGAAAGAGCATAGCTAGTGTCGCAGTACGAGCAGCGCAGGTCACAGCCGGTCGTTCGCACCAGGGTACACGGAATACCCGCATACTGGGTTTCGCCTTGGATACTGGCGTAGATCTCCGTAATGCGCATCGGGAACGGATCGAACTATGGCCCGCAAGCGACGTCGCGTCTATGGTATCCGATGACCATGAACGCCGTATATGAGCCCACCCACACCGAGAGCCTGCCTGCGGAAGGTGTCTCGCTTTACGTCGAGCACTTCTGCCCTGCCAGCCGTGCGCGGCTGGTCTTGGTCAACGTGCACGGATTTGGCGAGTATTGTGGACTCTATCGCCATGTGGCGGGGGCGCTGCTGGCGCGTGGAATCGCAGTGACTCAGTTCGACTGCCGCGGCCACGGCCGTTCGCAAGGACGCCGTGGGCATGTCGACCGATTCGACGACTATCACGCGGACTTGGGCCTGGTCGTGCGCCGGGCGCGCGAGCTTGTGCCAGGGGTTCCCTGGTCGCTGATGGGCCACAGTCTGGGCGGCCTGATCGTCCTCGACCATGTGCTGCGACGAAAAAGTGAGCCCCAGCCTGACCGACTGGTGGCGCTGGCACCGTGGCTGGAGTTGAAGATGAAGGTGTCCATGCCCAAGCGCGCGGCGGCGGAGGTGTTTGCCCGGCTGCGGCCAACCCTCACCATGAGCAACGGTATCAAGGCCAAAGATGTGTCGCGCAGTCCGGAAGTGGTCGCCAACTTCTTTCGCGATCCTCTCGTCCACCACGTGGCCACGGCAGGTTGGTTCGCGGGGGTTCTGCGAACCCAAGCTGCCCTGCGCGCCACAGCCGCCCAGCTGCAGATTCCCACTTTGCTGCTGGTCCCGGGCCAGGATCGTATCGTGTCGANNTGTTGCGGCCGCGCGCCGGTTCGGTGCGCGCGGCTACATCCGCTGGCTGAGCCCGCCTATTCGGTCGGCTTCTTGGGCGTCAGCGCTGCGAGTTTCTCTCGCATCACGTCGCCGAGAGTGGCGGTCGGAACACCTGCGCTGAAGCCCTGGGC